>JAIUNP010000081.1 GCA_020161975.1 Pseudomonadota bacterium | reverse complement strand
GCGTTGGCTTCGGCCCGCGCGTGCTGATCGGCATCGACGGCCTGCGGGCAAGCGGCCTGCTCCAGCCCGGCAGTCTTGTGCGCTGGAGTTATCGCCTCACCCTGCCCGGACCGGTGGCCGGCACACCACAGCTGGAACGGATCGTCACCGAGACCAAGGCCGCCCTGCCCGAGGCCGGCTTCGACATACGGACCCGTGACAATGCGGCCCCGCAGCTTCAGCGCAATCTTGAGCGTTTCACCCAGTTTCTCACGCTGGTCGGCCTCACCGCCCTGGCTGTAGGCGGTGTCGGCGTGGCCAATGCGGCCCGCGCCTTTGCCGAGCGCAAGCGCCTCGCTGTCGCCGCGCTCAAGGGCATCGGCGCGTCCGGCGGTATGATGGTCGCGGTGCTGTTCATCGAGGTGCTTCTGCTCGGCCTCATCGGCACACTGATCGGCGCCATCGTCGGCGCAGCCCTGCCGGCGACCGTGAAACTCCTGTTCGGGGACGCCCTGCCGGTGCCGCTCGTCACTGATCCCTACCCGCGAGAAATCGGTATCGGCATCGCCTACGGATTGATGACTGTCGCCGCCTTCGCGCTCTGGCCGCTCGGACGCGCGCATGACATTCCGGTCTCCGCCCTGTTCCGCGACAGCCTTGGCGAGGATCGTCGCTGGCCGCGTCCGCGCTACCTCCTTTTGGTCGCTGCCGCCACCGCCGCGCTCATCGCTCTTGCCATCGTCTTTGCCTGGGATCGCCGGATCGCCATGATCTATATCGCGGCAGCCGGTGGGGCCTTCGTCCTGCTCGATCTTGTCGCACGGGCCATCATGGCGCTCGCCCGCCGTGCGCCCCGCCCGCGGAACACCGAGTGGCGCCTTGCCATCGTCAATCTCTACAAGCCCGGCGCGCTCACGCCCTCGGTCATCCTGTCACTGGGCCTCGGCCTGACCATGCTCGTCGCCATGGGACTGATCGACTACAATCTCCGGACCCAGCTCTCGCGCAGCCTGCCGGACAAGGCGCCGAGCTTCTTCTTCCTCGACCTGCCGGGCAGCGAAACCGAGGCGTTCGCAAAAACCGTTTCCAGCCTAGCCCCGGACGCGAAACTGGAACAGGTGCCGATGATGCGCGGCCGCGTCACCGCCCTGAAGGGCGTATCGGTGGAGAGCGTGAAGGCCGACGACAAGGTGGCCTGGGTGCTGGAAGGCGACCGGGGCGTCACCTTCTCCGACGCACTGCCCGCCGGCAGCGTTCTGACCAAGGGCGAATGGTGGCAGAAGGGCTATTCCGGTCCGCCGCTCGTCTCCATCGCCCAGGATATCGCCGAGGGGCTCGGCCTTGCCATTGGTGACAGCGTGACCGTGAACATCCTGGGCCGCCCGGTGACAGCAACGATTGCCAACCTGCGCAAGGTTGAATGGCAGAACCTCGGCATCAGCTTCGTGTTCGTCTTCAGCCCCAACACTTTTCGGGGCGCGCCCTATTCAAATCTCGCAACCCTCGCCTTCTCCGGCAAGGCAAGCGAGACCACCGAACTGTCGATCCTGAAAACGATCACCGCCCGTTTTCCGTCCGTATCCACCATCCGCGTCAAGGAAGCGCTGGAAACCGTGGATGGCATTGTCGCCAAACTGGCGCTTGCCGTTCGCGGAGCCAGCGCGGTTGCCGTGCTCGCCACCATCGTCGTCCTGGGCGGGGCCCTCGCCGCCGGGCGCCGCGTCCGCGCGCAGGAAGCCGTCATCCTGAAAACGCTCGGCGCCACCCGTCGGCGGCTCATCTTGGCGATGATCGCAGAATATGGCCTGCTGGGGGCGGCCGCAGCGGTGTTCGGCCTCGTCGCCGGTGCGCTTGCGGGTTATGGCATCGTAACCGGCGTAATGAAACTGACGTTTTCATTCCCCCTCTCGGGGATGCTGGCGCTTGTAATAACTACCATTGCGCTCGTCATTATTTTGGGGTTGATCGGAACATGGCGCATCTTGGGGCAAAAACCGGCGCCATACTTGAGAAATTCTTGAGTTTTTTGCAGCGCAGCAGACCGTGAAATTCTTCGTTTTTCTTGCGCGGCCCGCAATTAAACAACGGGCGGTAAGCAGTTTGTGATCATTCCTCCCCGCCTCTTGAATTTTAGACATAAGTTGGCCATATTATCGCTGTTCAATGCACCATGTCGGCGGGGTGGGCATACCTTGCGCCGAACAAGTGAGGGTTCTATGTCGAATTTTGATCGCAACACCTACGTTCCGCCTTATGGCAACGTGGCAACCCAGGCCCAGATCGACCAGGGTCTGCGGTCCTACATGCTCGGCGTCTACAACAACATGGTGCTTGGCCTTGCCATCACCGGTGTGGCCGCGCTGGGCTTCTATCTGATGTCGGTGACCACCGATCCGTCGATGGCGGTCGGCAAGCTCCGCAACGGGCTGATGCTGACTCAGTTCGGCGCCACGCTGTACACCTCGGCTCTGAAATGGGTCGTGATGTTCGCGCCGCTCGCCGTTGTGATGTACTTCGGCTTCAAGATCCAGTCGATGTCGGCAGCGGCTGCCCGTGGGACCTTCTGGCTCTATTCGGCGCTGGTTGGTGTTTCGCTGGCCACCGTCTTCTTCGTCTTCACCGGCTCGTCCATCGTCCGCGTGTTCTTCATCACGGCCGCGTCCTTCGGTGCGCTCAGCCTGTGGGGCTACACGACGAAGAAGGACCTGACCGGCTGGGGTTCGTTCCTGATCATGGGCATCTTCGGTATCCTGCTCGCCTCGATCGTGAACCTGTTCATGCAGTCGACGGCGATGCAGTTCGCCATCTCCTGCATTGGCGTTGTGCTCTTTGCGGGCCTGACTGCCTATGACACCCAGAAGATCAAGGAGATGTATGCCGAGGGCTACGGATCTGAAATGGCCGACAAGCTCTCGATCTACGGCGCGCTCCAGCTCTACATCGACTTCCTCGGAATGTTCCAGATGCTGCTGAGCCTCCTTGGCGACCGCGAGTAAGGCTTTTAAAAGCCATAAACGGAACAAGCGAAAGGCCCCGGAAATCCGGGGCCTTTTTTGTTGCCCCTAGATGGGCGAGATCAAAGATCCAGCGGGATGCCAAAGCCGAGGCGGGATCGGCAGGCTGCACATCAGAACCCCAGCGGCTCGCAGAGCGTTGGCTTTATGTGCCCCGGGCTTGGCTTGGGACCGCCCGCGCTTTGGGAACGCACGCCTCTCGTCTTGTGGTCCGCCGGCCAACCCTTGCTCGGCAGGTCCGGTCCAACAAACCCAACGGAAATGGCCGGCCCCCGTGAAGAGGCCGGCCACGCAAATTACAAAGTCCCGCATCCGTCCCGATGCCCTACGGGGGGAAAGCTTCCCGTCAGGCCTTCCGCCGCCACGCCACGAACAGGCCGATGATGGCCATCACAACAACCGCAAGCCCGGCCCAGGTCAACGCCGCGGCATTGGCGATCAGCCAGCTGACCTCTCTGCCGCCACCATAGACGCGCTGCACATCGCCCTCGGTGACGCGATGGCTCGGATCGCCGAACGCGGTCGCCACATAATCGGCTACCTTGGCGATCTCGCTGGTGTTCAGCTTCGTCTTGAACACCGGCATCAGCACATGGTTGCCGTGAACCGTGCGGCTGACGCCATCAGTGATCGTCATCACCAGATTGGCGGGATCGGCAGAGCCAACCGCCGACGATCCGACCAGCGACGGCATGACGCGATCGGGCGTTCCCCGCCCGTCATAGCCGTGACAGGTCGCGCAGGCCCCCTCATAAATCTGCGCGCCGCTCATGTTTGAAACGGTAATGAACGCCTTGTAGTCCTTCTGCTCCAGCGGACTTTCGAGCTTGTCCACTGGCAGGGGCGCGGATTTGCTCCAGCCGGAGCGCGGCTCCTTTGCCCCGGTGTTCACCGGCGGCACCGTCTTGATATAGGCGGCAATACTGCGGATATCGCCATCAGTCAGCTTCGAGAAGGAGTTCTGGACAGCCAGCCCCATCTCGCCGGCCGCCACGCCCTTGCCATCCACATAACCGGTCTTGAGATAGCGGAAGAGATCATCCTCGCTCCACTTTCCAATGCCGGAAACCGGGTCCGACGTGATGTTCGGCGCTTTCCATTGGCCGAGCTGCGCACCAGCAAGGAAGCTGCCGGTCTTTTCCTCCATCAGCATCCCGCGCGGTGTATGGCAGGTGGAACAATGGGCCAGGGTATCGACCAGATACTTGCCGCGCGCCACGCCGCTTTCGGGCGCCTGTGCCGCAGGCTTGCCGCCGCTCGCCCCGAACAGCAGATCCCACCCCATCATCAACGGGCGAATGTTGAAGGGGAAGGCGAGTTCCGTTTTCGGCGCTTCGTTCTCCGCTGCCGGCACACCCAGCATGAAATAGGAGTAGAGCGCCCTGGTGTCGGCATCGGAAATGCCGGAGAAAGCCGTGTAGGGCATCGCGGGGTAGAGGTAATGCCCCCCCCTCCCTCGACCCTTGCGCACGGCATTGCTGAACTCATCCAGCGTCCAGCTGCCGATGCCGGTCTTTGCCGACGGTGTGATGTTCGGCCCGTAAATCATGCCGATCGGCGAGCCGACCCCATAACCGCCCGAGAACGGATTGCCGGTTTTCGGATTGTTGTGACAGGAGGTGCAGTCGCCGGCCGTTGCCAGATACCGGCCTTTTTCGACGAGCGACGGATCGGCACCCTCAGGAGCGGCAATTGCAGGGGCTGCCGCCAGAAGAGCCGCGACGGACAGGGCTGAAAAAGCAGGAATGCGCGCCATGATCAGACCTCCTTTGCAATCTGACGGGCCGCGCGGATCGACAACGCAACACCGGTGAGCGTGGGGTTCACCGTTGCCGAACTCGGCATGACGCCGGTGGTACACAGGAACAGGTTCTCATGGTCGTGAGTTCTCAGGTCTGAATTGACGACAGAGTTTTTCGGGTCATTGCCCATGATCACCGTACCCATGATGTGGAACTGGTTGCGCCAGCCGGTCGGCGCATCGAGCATTGTGCCGTTGAAAGCCCCGATGAAATTCGCAAAATCATGCTGCGCCTGATCGCGCATCCCGCGCACGTAATCATCGAGGTGGTAATTCACCTTGAGGCCCGGCAGGCCAATGGAGTCCTTGCGGTCAGGGTTGGGCTGTACCCGGTTGGTCGGCGAGGGCAGTGTCTCGCTCATCGTCGAGATGTTCATGAAGCGCGAGGTCCGGTCGCGGATCGCATCTTCCAGCGCCTTGCCCATCAACCCCTGCTTCAGGAGATCGGGCGTGACATCGACATTGGGCACCAGATTGCGGAATGAATAGCGGATCGCCGAATGCTTCGCGCGCGTCGGCTCGTCGCGCCGGTTAACGATACAGCCATGCTGCACCGAGCCGCGCCCGGTCCAGAGCGGCTCGTCCGACAGGAAGTTCATGCTCATGCCGGTGTGGTCCATGAGGTTGCGGCCCACCTGATCGGAACTGTTGGCGACATCGGACACCAGCAGCAGCTTGGGTGTTTCCAGCCCGTGCGCGGCGACAATGAACACCTTGGCTGTCAGCTTGTGATCTGAACCGTCCGGCTTGCGGTAATGCACCGCGACGATCCGGTTCTTCTCGCCCTTCTCCAGCTTGAAGGCGACGCTTTCCGGCAGCAGCTTGACGCCGCGCGCCACCGCCTTGTCGACGTGAACGTCGCCCGAATACATCGCACCGATCGGACAGACCGGTTCGCACATATTGTTGCCGACGCAGGCCGGACGCCCGTCATAGGGGCGCGAGGCACGTCCATGTGGCTCATGCGTCACCTGATAGCCAAGCGGACCAAGCTTGGACTGCATCCGCTGGAGCATGTAGGGCTTGCCCTCGGGCGGCAGCGGATAGGGCGCCGAACGCGGCGGATAATGACCGCGTCCCTGCCCGCTCTGGTCCTCTTCGCCCGTGCCGACGACACCCATCTCCCGTTCAGCCTGCACATACCACGGCTCAAGATCGTCATAGGAGATCGGCCAGTCGCGACCGACGCCATAGGTCGAGTGCAACTTGAAATCGTTCGGCAGCAACCGCCAGCAGGCGGAAGCCCAATGGCGGGTGGTGCCGCCAACAACCCGCAGATAGCTGGTGACATAATCGAAATCGGGGTCACTCTTGGCCTGGATATAACCGTCGGTATAGGCGCTCGGCGCCCAGGGCACGTTGGGATAGGGCGCGCACCAGTTCCGCTTGGCTGAAATGTTGTGATAGTTCTCCAGCGCCTTCCAGCGCGGTACAACGGGTCCTGCTTCCAGCATGATGACGGACTTGCCGGCGATCGCCAGCTGGTTGGCGGCATTCGCACCCAGGGCGCCGGATCCGATGATGATGACATCGGCGTCGTAATTGCTCATCGCTCTTCTCCTGAATTCCGGCGCTTATTTCTTGGCAAGCCAGGCTTCGGCTTCCGCCAGGGTCTTTGCGTGGCCCTGACAGATGACGACGTAGCGAGGATCGGGCGTTGCATAGGTCGAGGCCGCCTTGGGGCTCTTGTCGCCCCATTCAAGAATATCGGCGGGCATCGGCGGCGCCTTGACGCCGTCGGGGGTCGCTGTCCAGTAGTTCGGCCCGCCATGCGCATAGCTCGGGCGCGGCACATTGTCGGCGGTCGGTTCATACATCAGCGCCTTGAGGAAAGTGACGAACCGTGAATTGTCGATGTTGGAGGTCGTCGAAGGCGAACCGGTATAGCCGAGGTAAAGCGGTGAAATGAGCTGCACGGCGGTCGCCACCTCCGCCTGCGAAAGCCCCGCGATGACAGCCTCGCGGTCCTTCGAGCCAATGCGGGCGACGGCCTGCACGAGGCCAGCGAGGCGCGCCGCGAAGGTCGCGTCGAGATCAGCCTGGAAGGCTTGCGCACGCCCGATGATGACATCGGAATAGTCCGGCCTTCCGATCAGCAGGCGGGCCAGCGCGGCCACGTCCGGCGCAGCAGCCGCCCCCGAATTTTGCGCAAAGGACGCATTCGACGCCAGCGGGATAGCCGCGAGCGCGAGAAGAAGTTGCCGCCTGTCCATGAGTTTGAAAGCCCCGTTTCAGTATTACAACACACCCGACGCCGACGGACCATTGCCCCCGCCGGCAGGATCATACGCCCCATGGGGCAGCTAACGATTCAATGGGCGTTCCGGTTCCGCTTTCTGAAATTATTTAACGGGCCAATCCGGGAGGGTCAGGTTCCGCGGGCATCCTTGCGCAAGGTCCGCGCCCCGAGTTCGGTGATGGCAAGCGCCACCGCGCCCCCGATCAGCGTTGCGATAATCCGGTGGCCGGCGTTGGCCTCCGCCTGTCCCTGCCCGAGATCCAGCAACATGACGGCAGCCCAGGTGGTGGCAAAGGTGGAGATCGCATAATGGGCACGTTGAAAGGAAAAGGCCGCAAAGGCAGCAAGGCCGATCAGCGGAATCATGAACCCCGGACTGTTGTCGCTCCAGATCGCAATCGCTGAGGCGACCAGGCAGCCCAAGGCCGTACCGGCCATCCGCGAAACCCCGCGCCAGGTCGTTTCCTTCATACCGGGCTTTAGCACCATGAGCGTCGTCATGGGCGCCCAGTAATAATTGTGGGGATCGATATGGTGCGCCAGCACCAGCGCCAGCGGAACTGCCAGTGCGGAGCGCGCGATGACCAGACGGAAGCTGCGGTCCGATGGCACCGCGACCAGGGCCTGCGAAGGCAAGGGCTCGCCCAGGACGGGCACGAGCCGGCTAAGCCACCAGACGATGGCGATCTGCGTCAGTCCACCCATGCCGATGATCAGCGCGCGCAGCAGGGCGTCGAGAAAATCACTCGGAAAGTAGCCAGCGACAAGAAAGGCGATCGCAGCCTGTGTCAGCACCCACCACGCCTCACCATCCCGCACGGCGAGCGCGGCAACCAGGCCGGCGAGGAGGCCACAGAGTGCAAGATAAAGCCATGACTGGCTGGCCACAACGGAACCCGCCGCCGCGGCCAGCGCCATCGTTATGGTGGCCAGCACCATCGCGCCAAGACGTTCTGCGCGGAAAAGACGCCCGGCTCCGAAACCGACCGAAATCGCGGCCCCCGCCGCGACAAGCGACAATCTTGGATAGCCGCAACCAAATCCGGTGATCAGAATGGCGAAAACGGCCGGACTGCACAGCGCGCCCTCACGCCAGTAGATCGGCCTGAAGCCCGCCAGCATGCGAAGCCACCAGTTTTGTTCGGGTCGGCGAGAAGGCATTTCAGGCACCGGGATGTGAGCACGACGAGCGAGCGCCCGCACGGTCTGCAATCTTTCTTTCGGATCAATTTGCGTCAAGCGGACTGATGACCGGCCGCGCGAATCAGGTGTAGGGACCCTCGTTGGCCATGATGGCCTGAGGGCTGGGATCGATCGTGACAAGCTGGGTGGAATCGACCGTCCATTCACTGCTGGCTTTTGCCGGAATGAACCAGTGGCTTGTCGCCCTGTTCGTTGCGATCGCCGCCTTTTCCGAAGCCATCATCGTCGTAGGCGCGTTCTTTCCCGGCACGACGGCCATTCTGGCCATAGCCGCCGCCATGGGCGCCGCGAACATGCCGGTCTGGCCCCTCATCATCGCCGGCTTCTTGGGGGCCAGCGCCAGTGACGGCCTGTCCTACTGGATCGGCTACAGCCATCGCACCGATCTTGGCAGCATCTGGCCCTTCTCCCGCCATCCCGAACTGATCGGCAAGGGGCAGGCCTTTTTCGACCGCTATGGTACGAGAAGTGTCTTCATCGCAAGGTTTCTGCCCGGTGTGCGCGCCATCGTACCGGTTTCCGCAGGCGTGGCAGGCTTGAAACCGTACGAGTTCTATGTGGCGAACCTCAGCTCCGCCGCCGTCTGGGCAGTATCACACATCGGCGGCAGTGCCCTTTTGGGACAAGCCCTGCATAAAAGCGCACTCCACAAGGCCCATGGCTGGCTGACCCTCGCCGGAATCGCAATCGTTCTCGGGCTGGCCGTTACCCTGTTCCGGCCCACAGCCACATCCCGGCCACCGGGCGGAACCGGCTGACAAAGACGCCACCGCGCACTCAGACCGTAGACCGGCTCGGACGCTCCAGCACCATCAATACCCGCATCAGGTCGTGACCCCGGCGCAGCACATAACCCGCGCCCTCAACGACGGAGAACGCCCCCTGCCGCGCGGCCAGCTTGGGGGTCTTGATGACGCGGTAGAGTGGCTGCTCCGAAGCCCTGCGGAAAATCGCAAAGGTCGCAGTCTCCCGTCCGAAATCGAGCGCATAGTCACGCCACTCCCCGGCGGCGACCTTGCGACCGTAGACGATGAGAATTTGCTGAAGCTCCGCACGGGTGAACACCACCCGCTCCGGCGCGCGCTGCGCCGCAAAGGGGATCACAACCGCCCCCTCCTTTGCTCCCTCACCATCCGCCATGCCATTCTCCGCACTGGCCCACCGGCCCCGAAATCAGACCGGCCTTGGAATGAGTCGCAAGCATCGCCCCATCCCGCCGGACTGGCAAGTCCGGACCATTTCGGGGGGGGTGTAGCCAAGGCCTGTCGATTTCCCAATTTTGCCTTGTTTTGATCATGTCGCGGACACGGAGCCCTGCAATAACGCTCCCATGCCGTGATTGATGGTCGCTCGGGTCCGGTTCTTGTACGCCCCCCAGCCCCCCGGATCGGGAGACCGCGTAAGATCGTCACAGGCTTTGGCGGCCAGCCTTGCCCGGGCTGGCCGCCTTTTCTTTGCACCGGAGGCTATCGCGCCTGCGCATGATACTCGGGGTTCGGGCGCATATCCACGGCCGAGGCCATGCGATTTGACATGTTGAAGAAGGCTGCGACCGCCGCAACATCCCAGATGTCCTTTTCGCTCAGCCCGGCTTCGCGCAGAAGCTGCCGGTCCACCTCCTCGATTTCAGCCGGGTGCAGCGTTACTTTGACCGCAAAATCGAGCATCCGTCGCTGCCGCAGGGGAAGATCCGCCGCGCGGTAATTCATCACCAGCATTTCGCCAAGAACCGGATTCCCCGACAATTGGCGAACGGCAGCGCCATGGGCGGTGAGACAATAAAAGCAGCGATTCTCTGCTGAAACCGCCACTGCGATCATTTCGCGTTCCAGCTTGCTGAGGCCGGACGGCGCCAGCATCAGATCATTATACATGCCTGCAAACGCATCGAGCTTGGCCATGTCATGGGCATAGGCCGTCAGGACATTCGGCACAAAGCCCAGTTTTTCCCGGCATTTGTCGAAATAGGCGGCATTGGCCGGCGACAACTCCGCCTCGGCCAGATCGAGCGCCGTCACCCGTTCTCGTTCATCACTCTTGTCAGCCATCGCCTGTCTCCTGTTGAAAACAGGAGCGTGAACCGACGCTGCCTCAAAAACAAGCAATTGCCCTTCTCATGCGAAGAGTTAGACTTTGGTCATAGATGGGTGAGGAGAATGAAATGCCCGGAATGAATGCGCGCCAGACCAGCGCGGAGGCGATGCTGACATCAGCGTTCGAGACCATGTTATTCGGCCGGGTGGTCGCGGAAGACCTTGCCGCACTATCCACCGAATCACGCCACGCCATCGCGGCGAGCGCACTTGAGCGCTTCAGCAAGCGCGAGGCCGGCAAGGCCGACATCCGCCTCACCGACACCGTGACCGCCGACGGCACACCGCTCACGATCCTTGAGGCGGTGAATGACGACATGCCGTTCCTGCTTGCCTCAACGCTTGCGGAACTGAACGATCAGGGCCTCGATGTCCGGCTCGTCGCCCATCCGGTGCTTGCCGTGAAAAGGAACACTGGTGGTGAGATCACCGCCCTCGGCGGTATTGCCGGCGCAGCGGACACTGGCGACTTTTCCCGCGAAAGCCTGATCCATATCCATCTCGCCACGATCGCCGATCAGGCGTTGAGAGACCGCCTTGTCGCCACGCTGCAACGCATCTACACCGACGTGCAGCTTGCCGTGCGCGATTGGAAGGCAATGCGCGAACGCCTAGCCGAGGTTGCGCGCCGCTATCGTGAAAACCCGCCCATGCTGCCGGCGGACGAAATCGCCGAGGCTGTGCAGTTCCTCGATTGGCTGCTCGCCGACAATTTCGCCTTCCTCGGCCTGCGCGAATACCGGTTCCCGGACCTCGATGGCGACCCCGTTCCGGGCGAAGGGCTGGGGATTCTGTCCGATCCTGAGGTGAAGGTGCTCCGGCGAGGCAGTGATTTCGTGGTGATGACGCCCGAGATTCGCGCCTTCCTGAAAGAGCATTCGGCCCTCATCATCGCCAAGGCGAACGTGCGCTCCACCATCCATCGCCGGGTCCATATGGATTATATCGGCGTCAAGCTGATCGGCACCAATGGCCGGCTTGAAGGTGAGATGCGTCTTGTCGGCCTCTTCACTTCGACAGCCTACACGGTCTCGACGCGAGCCATCCCCTATATCCGCCACAAGGTGGCGCAGGTGATGCAAAAGGCCGGGTTTGACCCAACCTCGCATTCAGGCAAGGCACTGATGAACGTGCTGGAGAACTATCCGCGCGACGAACTCTTCCAGCTCGACCGGGATACGCTCTACCGTTTCTCGATGGATGCGATGGGGCTGATCGAGCGTCCGCGCGTCCGCGCCCTCGTCCGGGCCGACCGTTTCGATCGTTTCGTCTCGATCCTCGTTTTCGTGCCGAAAGACCGTTACGACACCTCTGTGCGTATCCGGATCGGCGAGTTTCTGGCGCACACCTTCGAGGGCCGTGTCTCCGCCGCCATTCCATACTATCCAGAAGGCCCGCTCGTCCGCACCCATTTCATCATCGGTCGCGACCAGGGCACGACGCCGAAGGTTGAACAGGACGCGGTCGAGGCGGGCATCGCCGACATCATCCGCACCTGGAGCGACAAGCTGCGATCAACCCTCCACGCCTTGCCTGTGGCGGATGGGGGCGCGCTTCTGGCAAGCCGTTACGCCGATGCGTTCGGCGCCGCCTATCGCGAGGCCTTCACGACCGACGAGGCCCTGTCCGACATCCGCATCATCGACGGCCTGTCCCGCGCCCACCCCCATGCGATCGATGCTTACCACAAGCAGGGCGATCAGGGCGCGCGGGTCAGTCTCAAGGTCTTTGCCTATGGCCAGTCGCTCACGCTGTCCCGCCGCGTGCCGATGCTTGAAAACCTCGGCTTTACCGTCAACAACGAACGGACCTACCGCATCCTGCCGGCAGGCGAGGACCCAACACCCGTCTTCATTCACGACATGACCATCGAGCGGACCCGGGGTGGCGAAATCGATGTTGCAGCCTTCGAAGGACGCCTCGAAGCGGCGCTGATGGCGCTGCTCGATGGCGAGACCGAATCTGATCGCTTCAACGCACTCGTCACCGAAGCGGACCTGACCTGGCGCGAGGCCATGGTGTTTCGGGCCTATGCGCTCTATCTGCGCCAGATCGGCGCGCCCTTTGGCCATGATTACATCGCCGATGTCCTGGCAAAATACCCGGCACTGACCGGGCAACTCAAAGCGCTGTTCAATGCCCGTTTCGCCCCGCCTGTCACCGATGATCGCGCAGGGCGGCAAGCAGCGGGCGAGACCATCGCCGCCGGCATCGAAACGGCCCTCGAAGCGGTCTCGAACATTGACGAGGATCGCATCTTCCGCCGCTATCTCAACCTGATCCGCTCGACCCTGCGCACAAACGTCTACCAGACCGATGCGGACGGCAGCCATCGCCCGGCCATGGCATTCAAATTCGATGCCAGGGCCGTGGACGCCCTGCCGCTGCCACGCCCGGCCTATGAGATTTCGGTGCATTCCCCGCGGGTCGACGGCGTACACATGCGCTTCGGCAAGGTAGCGCGCGGCGGTCTGCGCTGGTCCGATCGGCCCATGGATTTCCGCACCGAGATCCTCGGCCTCGTCAAAGC
>JAIUNP010000080.1 GCA_020161975.1 Pseudomonadota bacterium | reverse complement strand
GAGTGGACCGTCAACGATCAAAACGATCTGCTCGGGCGCCTCTTCGGACTTCAAAAGGTTAACAAAGCGTGAAAGCTGGGTGATTATCGGCTCAACGCGTCCTATCGCCAGCTTTGCGACACGCCCGTCGTGCGTCATGCCTTGCCCTGCCCATTACCTCGGGGTCAAGGAACATGACAGTCACGATAGCCAATCTCGGCTTTCCACGCATCGGCGCAAGGCGCGAACTGAAATTCGCGCTTGAAAGCCATTGGGCCGGCAAGACCGGCGAAGACGAACTCAAAGAAACCGCGCAAGCCTTGCGCGCGCGCCACTGGCAGGCGCAACAGGCGGCGGGCATCGCCGTCATTCCCTCCAATGATTTCTCGCTTTACGACCATGTGCTCGATCTGGCCGTGGCGCTTGGCGCCGTGCCGGAAGGCTATGGCTGGAGCGGTGAGGGGCCGGTTTCGCTGGCTACCTATTTCGCGCTGGCGCGCGGCGGCGCGATTGCCGATGGCTGCGATTGCGGCTGCCCGGACAAGGGCGTTTCGGCACTGGAAATGACCAAGTGGTTCGACACCAATTATCACTACATGGTGCCGGAATTTTCCGAAACGCAGGCCTTCCGGCTGACCGCAAACAAGGCGCTGGCCGAATTCAACGAAGCAAGGGCGCTCGGCATCCACACCCGTCCGGTCATCGTCGGCCCGGTCACCTTCCTCAAGCTCGGCAAGGGGGCAACGCCCGGCCTTCGCCCGCTCTCCCTGCTTTCCGCACTTTTGCCGGTCTACGCCCGGATGCTTGGCGAACTGCATGCGGCGGGTGCGGACTGGGTGCAGATAGACGAACCGGCCCTGAGCCTCGATCTCGACGAGGCCGAACAGGCAGCCTTTGCCAAGGCCTATGCCTATCTGGCCGAGGCCGTGCCGGGGCTGAAGATCATGCTCGCCAATTATTTCGGCGGTTATGGCGAAAACCTCACCGTGGCCACACGCCTGCCGGTTGCGGGCCTGCATTTCGATCTGGTCAGCGCGCGTGAGGAACTGGAGCACATCGCCATTTCCGCCCGCCGCAATCTCGTCTTCTCGCTCGGCGTCATCAGCGGTCGCAATGTGTGGAAGGCCGATCTT
This sequence comes from Pseudomonadota bacterium, assembly GCA_020161975.1. Taxonomy (GTDB): domain Bacteria; phylum Pseudomonadota; class Alphaproteobacteria; order Rhizobiales; family Beijerinckiaceae; genus JAIUNP01. The sequence continues at coordinate 11,749 of JAIUNP010000080.1, read as the reverse complement.
GCCGCAATCCATCACCGCATTGCCCCGATCGTCGAAAAGCGCGGGGCCGACCATGTGCAGATCGCGCCGTCCACCTCGCTCCTGCATGTGCCGGTCGATCTTGCTCTCGAAACCGATCTGGAGCCAGCGGTGAAGGCACGCCTTTCCTTCGCCGCCCAGAAACTCGAAGAACTGCGCACGCTTGGCGCAGCACTTGCGCAAGGGAGAGCGCCTGTCGATGCGGGCCGCACGGCACCGCTGACGGACCCCGCCGTCAAGGCGCGGCTGGCTGCGGTCACGTCCGCCGACGAAAGCCGCGCCACGCCCTTTGCCGAACGCCGCACGCTTCAAGAAAAACGGTTCGGCCTGCCGCTTTTCCCCACCACCACCATCGGCTCCTTCCCGCAGACCGCCGAAGTGCGACAAGCACGCGCCGCCTTCACCAAGGGCACGCTTTCACCTGCCGACTATGACGCCTTCCTTCACCGCGAGACGGAGGCCGCCATTCGCTGGCAGGAGGAGATCGGCATCGATGTGCTGGTGCATGGCGAGTTCGAGCGCAACGACATGGTGCAATATTTCGGCGAGCAGCTTTCCGGTTATGCTTTTACCCGGCATGGCTGGGTGCAAAGCTACGGCTCGCGCTATGTGCGCCCGCCGGTCATCCATAGCGATGTTTCGCGGCCTGAACCGATGACGGTTGCATGGGCGCGCTTTGCCGCTTCGCTGACGCAACGCCCGGTCAAGGGCATGCTGACCGGCCCGGTCACCATGCTGCAATGGTCCTTCGTGCGCGACGATATCCCGCGCGAAACCGTATGCCGCCAGATTGCGCTGGCGCTGCGCGACGAGGTTTGCGACCTCGAAGCCGCCGGGATCGGCATCATCCAGATCGACGAACCGGCGCTGCGGGAAGGACTGCCCCTGCGCAAGGCCGACTGGCCCGCCTATCTCGACTGGGCCACCGCCTGCTTCCGGCTTTCGGCCTCGGGCATCGGCGACGCCACGCAGATCCATACCCATATGTGTTATGCCGAGTTCAACGATATCATCGACGCCATCATCGCCATGGATGCCGATGTCATCTCCATCGAAACCTCACGCTCGCGCATGGAGCTGCTCGACGCTTTCCTGACGCACCATTATCCGAGCGGGATCGGGCCGGGTGTCTACGACATCCACTCGCCGCGCGTGCCGGAGACGGGCGAGATGGTCGCTCTGCTGGAAAAGGCGGTCATCCGCCTTGCGCCGGAGCAGGTCTGGGTCAATCCCGATTGCGGATTGAAGACACGCCGCTGGGAAGAGGTGAAACCCGCGCTTGAAAACATGGTGGCGGCGGCTGAAAAGCTGCGCGCGCTGTTTTCCGGTCGCACCACCGGCAGGCGTTCGGCATGAGCGGCGCAATCCATCTGGCGGATCTCGTGCTGCCCGGCATCACCAATCATCACGGCACCCTCTTCGGGGGTGCCGGTTTTTCGCTGATGAACCGGGCGGCCTTCATCGCCGCCTCGCGCCACAGGCGGGTGACGTTTCGCACCCAATCCTGCGAACGGCTGGAGTTTCATGCGCCCGCTGACGCGGGACGTCTGATCGAGGCGCGCGCCACGCCTGCGGTCGCGGGGCAGCACCTGCTGCGGGTCGAGGTGGAAATGATGGCGGAAAACCTGACGACCGGCGAAAGGGCGATCGCCGCGCGCGGCGGCTTCATCCTGCGCGCCGATCCGCAAGGGGAGGGGAGGGCGGACTTCCGCATGCCGGAGACACAAGGACGCGGCCGCTCCACACCGGAACCCGGCAGCCTCAGCTTCTGGGATATCGTTCTCGCATCACAGGCAGGCGCCACCGGGTCGCTTTTCGGCGGTGACGCCATTGCCGCCATGACCAAGGCCGCCTTCATCGCCGCCAGCCGCCATTGCCGCATGCCGGTGGTCGTCGCCTCCTCGAAGCAGCTCGATTTCAGCCGTCCGGTTCCCGTCGGCTCGCTGGTGGAGATCGTCGCGAAGGTGGAGAAAACCGGCAATTCGTCGATGACCGTCAATGTCGCCTTCTGGTGCGAGACCATCGAAACCGGCGAACGCTTTCGCGCCACGCAAGGCGAATTCATCATGGTCGCCATCGGGCCGGATCATCGCCCCGCCCGCATCGGCCGCCCGGCCGCATGAAAAACCCGCCCCGGCGCATGCCGGGGCGGGCTTGTCCATTCACCGTCGCATCAGGACGCGGCGAGAATGACCTTCATCGCCTTTTCGCGTGCCGCGTTGCCGAACACTTCGTAAGCGTCGAGAATCTGGTCGAGCGTGAAGCGGTGAGTGATGAGCTTCTTCGGATCGAACTTGCCGGCCTGAACCGTCTTCAACAGCATCGGCGTGGTGTTGGTGTTCACCAGACCCATGGAAATGTTGATGTTCTTGATCCAGAGATCCTCGATGTGCAGATCGACCGGCGCGCCGTGAACGCCGACATTGGCGATGTTGCCGCCATTGGCCACGACCTTCTGGCAAATGTCGAAGGTAGCCGGAACGCCGACCGCTTCGATCGCCACATCAACGCCGAGACCGCCGGTCAGGTTCTTCACACCGGCAACCACGTCGTCGGCGCCAACCTGAAGCGTATCGGTTGCGCCGAACTGGCGGGCAAGGCCGAGACGGGCCGGATCCATATCGATCATGATGATCTTGCCGGGCGAGTAGAACTGCGCCGTCAAAAGCGCCGACATGCCGACCGGGCCAGCGCCAACGATGGCGATGGCATCGCCGGGCTTTACGCCGCCTGCCTGCACGCCGATTTCAAGACCGGTGGGCAGAATGTCGGAGAGCATGACGAGGGCTTCCTCGTCCGCACCTTCCGGGATGGGATAGAGCGAGTTGTCGCCATGGCGGATGCGCACATATTCGGCCTGCGTACCGTCCACCGTGTGGCCAAGCTGCCAGCCGCCATCATCGCAATGGGAATAAAGCTGGCGCTTGCAGTTCGGGCACGAACCGCACGAGGTGATGCAGGAAATGAGAACCGCATCGCCCTTCTTGAAGTTGCGCACGGCCGAACCGATGTCATCGACAATGCCGACGCCTTCGTGGCCAAGCGTACGGCCTTCGGTGACGGTGGGAACATGGCCCTTGAGGATGTGCAGGTCGGAACCGCAAATGGTGGTCTTCGTGATCTTCACGATGACGTCGGTCGGCTCGAGAACGACCGGCTTGGCCTTTTCGACCCAGTCCTTCTTGCCCGGTCCATTATAGACAAGTGCTTTCATCAAAACCTCCCTGGGGGGAATGCCCCGCAGCATGATGTTGCAAAGATTACACAAACCGGCCTCCTGTCCGGATGGTGAAGTGCCATGCGGCACTTGTCGCAAATCTAGAACAAGATGGCGTGCCGGACATGACCGCCGCCATTCCAAACCGGAAAACGATAGTCCAAACGGGAAGGAAACCGCGGCGGGCGATCCCGGCGGTCATGCGCCCACCACCCGCCCGCGCAAGGTCTGGAAAGGGCTTTCGCCGAAGCGTTGCCGATAGCCCGCGCTCATTGCCGCAAGGTTGACATAGCCGCGCGCGGCGGCGATCGAGGACACGGTTTCGCCGGGCCGGGCCGCCATCAGCGCCTTGCGCAGGCTGTCGAGGCGGCGCGCCGTCATGTAGTCATGCGGGGTGATGCCGCGAAACCGCCGGAAGCCTTCGGAAAGGCTGCGGGCCGAAACACCGAGCCGGGCGGCGATGTCCATCACCGTCATGGCCCGGTCCGCATGCTCCTCGATCAGCCGTTCCGCCTCGCGCACATAGCGGGGTGCTGCACTTCTGGCCCCCGTCTCAAGGTTCAGCCCGGCGCATTCCGCCCAGTTGCGCAGAAGCTCGATGCACAGCGTTTCCTCGATGCGCTTTTCGATCAGCGGATTGTCGATGCCGTCGCTGCGCGCATCAACCGAACGGGTGGCGTAATCGAGCAGCGACAGCCATGCGGATTGCCCCCGGCCGAACACCAGCCGTTTCTTCCACAAATCGTCATCCGGCACGAAACCATACCAGCGTTGCGCCGTTTCCTCCATCAGCCGGTGGGGAATGGTGAGGTTGAATTGCAGGTCGCCGCCATCGGCGATGTTCCAGTATTCGGTGCGGCTGCAATCCACCACATAGCTGTCGCCGGGGCGTGTGTCGGCATCCACGCCATCGGCCAACGGGTGGCGAACGCTGCCGCGCAGCGTGTTGACGACGATGATATTGCCGGACGAGGGGTCGAATTCATCGGCGCGCGTTGGCACGCCGAAGCAGAAACGGCTGAGCACGATGCTCCCGATCGACAAGGTGCGCAGCGTGGCGTTCGGATCCGCACCCTTCACGAGCGGCCGCGCCGCCAGCGGCATGTAGACGCGATTGCAGAATGCGTTGACCTCCGCCCACTCGCGCGAACCGTTCAGCTTCCCCTCCAGAAGCGGCTGGCCGCTGGCGTCGTACAGGAGCGCATTTTCCAGCACTATTGCCTCCTCCTCCAATCCCAGCGGCATTGTGCCGTGAAACCTGGAGATTGCAACCCGCCAGAACGCACCCCCGCTTAATCGTTTCTGCACCTTTGCCCTGTAGCATTTCACCCTGCGATTTAGCGAAGGGATGGAAGCGCGGCATGTGCGGCCTTGCGGGTTTTCTGGGAGATGTGCGCGAGCCTGAAGCTCTTCTTCAGACCATGGCGGACGCCATCGCGCATCGGGGTCCGGATGGGCGCGGCACCTATGTTGCCCCGAATTCCGGTTCCAGGTTCGGTGCGGGCCTTGCCCATGTGCGCCTGTCGATCGTCGGCCTTGCCGATAGCGCCCAACCCATGCAGACGGAAGATGGCGACATCGTCATCGCCTTCAACGGCGAAATCTTCAATTATGTGGAACTGCGCGAAGAACTGATCGCCCGCGGCCACCGTTTCCACACCAGCGGCGACACCGAAGTCATTCTGGCGCTTTACCGCGAAATAGGCGAGGCCTGCCTTTCGCAGCTGAACGGCGATTTCGCCTTTGCCATTCTCGACCGCAGAAATGGCCGCATGCTGCTCGCCCGCGACCGCATGGGCGTGCGCCCGCTGTTTTACACCCGCCATGGCGGCACGCTCTATTTCGCGTCCGAGGCCAAGGCGCTGCTGACCATTCCCGGCCTCAACGCCGAACTTGACCCGCTGGCGCTCGACCAGATCTTTACCCTGTGGTCGCCGATTGCGCCGCGAACCACCTTCAAGGACGTGTTCGAACTGGAACCGGGAACTTTCATGGTGGCCGACGCCGGAAAGCAGGTCATCAACACCTACTGGCAGCTTGATTTCCCGGATGCCGAAGACGCCCACCCGGCGCATTACGACGACGCGCAGGCGGTGGAACAGTTGCAGGCGCTGCTCGATGACGCCACCCGCATTCGCCTGCGGGCCGATGTGCCGGTTGGCGCCTGCCTTTCGGGCGGGCTCGATTCCTCGATCATCGCCGCACTTGCCGCCGAACAGGCGCCGCGTGGCTTGAAAACCTTTTCCATCGCCTTCGATTCCGCCGAGCATGACGAAAGCGCCTTCCAGACGCTGATGGCGTTGCATCTCGGCGTTGCCCGCGAAACCGCCCATTGCGGCGAGGGCGATATTGCCCGCCTGTTCCCGGAAGTGGTGCGCCTTGCCGAAAAACCGCTGATCCGCACCGCGCCCGCGCCGATGCTCAAACTGTCATCGCTGATCCGCGAAAACGGCATCAAGGTGGTGCTGACGGGCGAGGGGGCCGACGAGGTTTTTGCCGGTTACGATATCTTCAAGGAAGCAAGCCTTCGCCGCTTCTGCGCCCGCCAGCCGGGTTCGCAGCGCCGCGCGCTTTTGTTCCGCAAGCTGTATCCCTACCTGCCCAACCTGCAAAAGCAGACGCCCGCAACGCTGGCCGCCTTCTTCGGCGCGGATGCCGCGCCGCTTGACGACCCGCTGTTTTCGCACCGCCCGCGCCTGCGCAACACCGCCGCCGCCAAGTTGTTCTTCTCCGCCGACCTCAAGGCCGAGCTTGCCGGTTACGACGCGACGGACGACATGGCGGCCCGCCTGCCGGACCGTTTCGCCCGCTGGCACCCTCTGCATCAGGCGCAGTATCTCGAAACCCGCTTCCTGCTGCCCGGCTATATCCTGTCGAGCCAGGGCGACCGCATGGCCATGGGCAATGGCGTGGAAGGCCGTTTCCCCTTCCTCGATCATCGCATCGTGGAATTTGCCGCCGCTTTGCCGCCGCGCCTGAAGCTGAACGGGCTGGAAGAAAAACACATCCTGCGCCGCGCTTCGGCTCACCGCCTGCCGGAAAGCATCGGCAAGCGCGTCAAGCAGCCCTACCGCGCGCCCGATAGCCGCGCCTTCTCCGGCGCGGCCGTGCCCGATTATGTGCGCGAAACGCTCCATCCGGCCCGCATTGCCGGGCAAGGCCTGTTCAACCCGGTTGCCGTCGAGCGGCTGGCGCAGAAATGCGCCACCAATCCCGCACCCGGTTTTCGCGATGACACCGCCTTTGTGGGCATTCTTTCGACGGGCCTGTGGCTCGATACCTTCACCCGTAAAAACGCCAGCGCCAGCCAGGCGGCATAAGGAGAACAGCATGACCGAAACCGCACATAGCGCCATTCGCGCCTTCATGATCGAAAGCTTCCTGTTCGGCGACGAAAGCGGCCTGCCCGCCGACAATGAATCGCTGATCGCCAATGGCATCGTCGATTCCACCGGCGTTCTCGAACTCGTCGCCTTCATCGAAGACACGTTCGGCTTCACCATGGCGGATGCCGACATCACCCCGGAAAACCTCGATTCGGTCGATAACATTGCCGCCTTCGTCGCCCGCGCGGGCGAACGCGCCAAGGCTGCCTGAACCGGAGAACCGTGATGCGGGTCGGGCGATTTCTAAGCGCAAGCGCCAGCCGCGATGGCGGCAAGACGGCTCTCATCACGGCTGAGCGGCGTCTCACCTATGCCGAGATGGACCGGATGACGGATGCGCTCGCCGCAAGCCTCGCCCTCAGCGGCGTGCGGCGCGACGACCGCGTTCTGGTGTTCATGGACAATTGCTGGGAAGCGGCGGTGGCGATCTTCGCCGCGCTGAAAGCAGGCGCCGTGTTCAGCCCGATCAACGCCTCGACCAAGGCGGGCAAGCTTGCCTACATCATCGACAATTGCGAACCGGCGGCCATTCTCACGCAGGCCCGGCTGATGCCGGTGGTGCGCGATGCGCTACAGGGGGCAGGGCAGGGTGCCGATGCCCGCGCCATCGCCGTGTTTTCCACTGCTGGGCGCGATGGCGTTCCGGAAGGTGCGCAATCCTTTGCCGATGCGCTTGAAGGCGAGGCAGCAGCCGTTGCCCATAAGGGTATCGACAGCGATCTCGGCATGCTCATCTATACGTCCGGCTCCACCGGCCAGCCCAAGGGCGTGATGATGACCCACCGCAACATCGATGCGGCGTCGGATTCGATCATCACCTATCTCGGCGGGCGCTCCGACGACATCATCCTCAACGTGCTGCCGCTCGCCTTCGATTACGGCCTCTACCAGCTTTTGATGAGCGTGCGTCTTGGCGCGACGCTGGTGCTGGAAAAGTCCTTTGCCTTTCCCAAGGCGATCTTCGAGACGATGCGCCGTGAACATGTGACCGGCCTGCCGCTGGTGCCGACCATGGCGGCGATGATCCTGCGCATGAACGAGCTGGAACCGGGCTTCCTGCCGGAGGTTCGCTATCTCACCAACACCGCCGCCGCCCTTCCTGCCGAACATATTGCGCGGCTGCGCGGGCTTTTCCCCGGCGCACAACTCTTTTCCATGTACGGGCTGACCGAGTGCAAGCGTTGCACCTACCTGCCGCCGGAAGAGCTTGGCCGCCGCCCCGGCTCGGTCGGCATCGCCATTCCCAACACCGAAGCCTTCGTGGTGGATGACGAGGGCAGGCCCGTGCCGCCCGGCGAAACCGGCGAACTGGTCATTCGCGGCCCGCATGTCATGCAGGGCTATTGGCGCAACCCCGCCGCCACCGAAGCCATGCTGAAGCCCGGCGCGGTGGCCTGGGAAAAGCGCCTGCACACCGGCGACCTGTTCCGCACCGATGCGGAAGGTTTTCTCTATTTCGTCGGCCGCAAGGACGACATCATCAAGACGCGCGGCGAAAAGGTTGCGCCGAAGGAAGTGGAAGCCGTGCTGCACGCGCTGGACGGCGTGGCCGAGGCCGTTGTGGCGGGCCTGCCCGACCCCATCCTCGGTCAGGCGATTGCCGCCATGGTGGTGCGCAGCCAGCCGGACCTGACGGAACGCGCGGTGCTCGCCCATTGCGCCCGCCATCTTGAAGATTTCATGGTGCCGAAGACAATCGTCTTCCGCGACGAACTGCCCCGCACCGATACGGGCAAAGTCAGCCGGCGGCTGGCCGCGGGCGAAATGGAGACTATTCGATGACCGCGCAGACCCTTGAGAAGAGCAAGCCCTACGGCGCGCATGTGCTTGATATCGACCTCGAAGCCGAAACCCTGCGCATCGTCGAGGCGTTGCGCGCCCAATTGCGCAGCCAGCGCAAGCGCGGGCTGGTGCTTGGCCTTTCCGGTGGCATCGATTCCAGCGTTTCGGCTGCCCTTGCCGCCCGCGCCGTCGGCGCAAAAAACGTGCTGGCGCTCTATATGCCGGAAAACGATTCCGATCCGGAAAGCCTTGAGCTTGGCCGGCGGGTTGCCGCGACCTTCGGCATCGAGGGCGTGCTGGAAGATATAGGCCCGACACTTGCCGCCATGGGCTGCTATGAGCGCCGCGACGCTTCCATCCGCTCCGTGGTGCCGGATTATGGTCCCGACTGGGCCTCCAAGGTGGTGATCGCCAACGCACTGGAAGGCGGCTTTGCGCTGTCTTCGCTGGTGGTGGCCGATCCTTCCGGAAACCAGAGCCGCCACCGCCTGCCGCTCGCCGCCTATCTCGGCATCGTCGCCGCCACCAACATGAAGCAGCGCACCCGCAAGCAGCTCGAATATTACCATGCCGACCGGCTGAACTTCGCCGTTCTCGGCACGCCGAACCGGCTGGAATACGATCAGGGCTTCTTCGTGAAGAACGGCGACGGCGCCGCCGACGTCAAGCCGATCGCCCATCTTTACAAAAGTCAGGTCTATGCGCTCGCCGCCCATCTCGGCGTGCCGGAAGACATTCGCAAGCGCCCGCCGACCACCGACACCTATTCGCTGGCCCAGACGCAGGAAGAGTTCTACTTCTCCCTGCCGTGGGACCGCATGGATCTGTGCCTTTACGGCCTGAACCATGGCGTACCGGCAGCCGATGTGGGTGCCGCCATCGGCCTTTCGGCGGAAGAAGTGACCCGCGTCTTTGCCGATATCGAGACCAAGCGCCGCGCCACGCACTACCTGCACGAAGCGCCGCTTCTGGTGGAAAAGGTCGCCGAGATCGGCTGAATTCCGGTTTAGGTTTAAGCTTCCCCGCCGAAAAAGCGGTTCCACGATTCGCCCGCAAGGCCATTCAGCATGCAGCCGCCGTTCAGAAACGGCGCTGCAAGGGCTGCATCCTTGGCAAGGACGACGCTGGCGGAAACCGTGAGGAACAGCATGGAGCGGCGGGTGGACGCCTCGACGATCTCCGGCTGGCTGCGACCGCGTAAGGCGGCCACGCCGCGCGCATGGGCATCGGCAAACAGGTGGTCGAGAACGATCCCCGCGCGCCCCGGCGCATAAAGCACCTGCAACACGCGGCCAATGCCACCCGGCCTTGCATGATAGAGGAAGCCGCCGACCGGTTCGCCGGAACGGGTGCGCACAGCCATCATCACCGGCGCGCCGAAGGCGGGTTTGTCCAGCCCCACGGCCAGCACATGTTCGATATAGCCGTTTTCCCAATCGGGCCGGGCGGCAAGCCCGTCGCTGAAGCGGCGCACCAGCGCGGCAAAATCTTCAAGGTTCACATCCTCGCGCACCAGCGGCCCGGCCGGAGCCTCGCCCGTGACGCCGGTGCAACTCGCCGCCTTGCGGCGTTTGGCGATGCGTTCATCCGCCAGACGGGCCAGCGGCGCGAAAACCTTGAGCGGCGCAAGCTTGCGTGACGCCATCGCCAGCGCAAAGCCTGCCGGGCGCAGCACGCGCAGCCAGTCGAGGCTATGGCCTGCAAGCACCTTGCCGTGCAGCCGTTCCCAGAGGTTTTGCGAAACGACATTGGCGGTTTCGCTGATCGAAATATCCTGCGCGCCCGCCAGATAGGCCTTGAGAAGACGCGCCCCGACCATCGGATCACGGCCCTCGCTTTCCGACATCAGCGCCCCGCAAAAGGCGGCGCGCACCGGTCGCCCATCCACCCGATAAGGCACCACATGCACGCCGACGAAACCGTTGATACGCCCGTCATCGGCTACGTGGACAAGCGCCGGAATATCCGGATCGTTGAACGGGTCGTCGAGATAGGTCTCGCGCAGGCGCGCCTTCACCACATCGCCCGCCGCCGCATGCCGGTTGAGGAAGGTTGCCGAAAACAGCGACGCGACCTGATCGAGATCTCCGGGCGCAAGCGGGCGAACAGCACTCATGCGGACGAGCCTTTGAAACGCGCCACCGCCACACGCGGCAGGCCGGTTTCATCGCGAATGAAATCCTGAAGCTCGTAAAGACCGGTGCGGTTGAGCAGCGATACCGCCTGCCGCTCCTGCCCAGCGCCAAATTCGAACAGGAGATAGCCGCCGGGTTTCAGGAACGCAGGCGCTTCCCGCACAAGGCGCTGCTGGATGGCAATGCCGAAGGCGCCGCCATCGAAGGCTTCGCGCGGCTCGTTTTCCAGAAGATGGGCGCTTTCGCCCTCCAGCTTGCCGGTGGAAATATAGGGCGGGTTGCAGACAATCAGATCGGCGCGCCCCTCCGCCGCTTCGCCGTCAAGCGCAGCAAACAGATCGCCCTGCCGGATCAGCACGCGTTCGCCAAGGCCAAGACGTTCGACATTCAGCCGCGCCGCCGCCACCGCGTCATCGGTCAGGTCCGCGCCAAGGAATGTCACCTGCGGGGCAGCACTCGCCAGCCCGCAGCACAGGTTGCCGGAACCGCAGCACATGTCGATGGCAAGCAGGCCCGCGCCTTCCATGCCGCCCAGCAGCGCCAGCGCCGCATTGCCCAGAAGTTCCGTTTCCGCCCGCGGCGCAAGGACCGACCCGGCGAGAAGGATCTTCACGCCCATGAAGGGAACCAGACGTTCCCCGTTTTGCATTTCCTGCGTCATTGACGATCTCCGGCGAAGCGGCCCGGTCCGCTCCAGGCATAAAATCGCCAAACACTCTTGCCGGAAATGCTTTAGAAAGCATTCACGCTCAAACGGAACAGGAAGCGCGGGTTTTTCACCGCCGCACCCGGATCGGCATCGATGGGCCATGCCACGGCCAGATCGCCGTTCACCCGCCCGCCGATGTCGAAATCGAAGCCGAAGCCGATATCCGCATAGGTCGTGCCGACATTGGCGATGTTGAAATCGTCAAAGGCCGTGCCGAAGTTCAGGAACGCCCTTGCGCCGACCGTGACCGGAACCTTGAAAGCTTGCGAAATCTCGTCGTTCAGCGATGCATCGGTGTAGCGTATCTGGTTGGCGATCAGGAAACCCGTATCGCCCGAAACGGCGGACAGCTCGTAGGCCGGCAGGCTGGCCGCCCGGGCGTGTCGCAAAGCTGGCGATAGGACGCGTTGAGCCGATAATCACCCAGCTTTCACGCTTTGTTAACCTTTTGAAGTCCGAAGAGGCGCCCGAGCAGATCGTTTTGATCGTTGACGGTCCACTC
>JAIUNP010000079.1 GCA_020161975.1 Pseudomonadota bacterium | reverse complement strand
GTTCCCCCGACCCAAAGCCAGGGAGAAGGTCAGAACATGGGTCAAATCTCAGTGGAAATTTACGAGCCCGCCGGGTCAGTTCTCAGCGGTAATCAACAGGCGTTCCTTATTGAGGCGCTGGCGGAAGACAGGCCCGACGACCTGCGCAGAGCCTATGTCACCGCCATGGCGGTCGGCCCGCGTTGGCGCGAACACATAGCTAACTCGCTGAAGCGCATGGATAATACGAAGAGCATCCTGCACGGTATCTCGTAGCACTCGGTCTACCGGAATCTACTGCAATGAAATAGAGCGAAGCGCGTGTTTCAGCTTGGCGGCGAACTTACGCGCATAGGGCGACAACCGCTGCCCTTACCGCCGATCGGGCGGAACAAATCCAGTCTATTTTCGATGTTCACTATGATCAGTTCGAACGGCGGCTTTCAAGACGACGAATCGCGCAGATCAACGACCGGTTTGCGGGCGCAAATTGAACAGAAAACGGGACGGTTGATCTTTGTAGCCGCGTCTGCGCCAGGCCAATGCTAACCAGTCTCGATTATTTTGCATCCGATCGAGAGGCGCATAATCCCTCCAGCTCTCAGCGGATCGTTCGCTCCGAGCAATCCAGGGAGTACCGTAACGGGCTCGAGGCAGAGGTATCGACCGTTTGCCGGTCGATGCACGACAAGGTTTGTCGTCCCTTCGCATTCCACGGCCACTTGGGATAAAGTGGCGCGACCGTTCCACCCAGAAAATGCTACAGTTTGCCCACGATGCACGGTCGCAGACACAATTGCTGCACAGGGATCGACGACGGTGCCCGACTGGTCTAGTTCAAACCGATGACTGGCCCCGATCCGCAAATCGGCATCCTCTTCGTCAACGAGAAAATACGGATGCCAGCCGAGGGAGGCTGGCATATCTTCGGTCCCGGTGTTGAATAGTTCCAACGTTAGGCGAAGTCCCGTTGGGCTCAGCTCCATGCGCTGACATGCCGACCAATTCCAAGGCCATTGGATCGGGTCCGCCGGACACTCGACACGCATGACCACACTTTCAGGTGTCTTGGCGGTCACCGTCCACGGTATGCGATGGCCGAATCCGTGTAGGGCAAAACCGTCGACGCCATTTTCGGGGTTGGCTGAATGCCCGCCAAAACGAAGCCCGTGAGCCGGAAACCGGTTAGTGAAGGGTAGCATCGGGAAGGCACCGGCCTTGAGCCATTGGTGGGCGTGAAAGCCGGCCCGGCCGAGCGGCACCAGCAGGTCCTGACGAGAGTTGCGACTCCAGAATCGGGCAATGCGCCCGCCGGCATTGGGTGCAACGTTTACTACGTAGTCCCCAGCCGAAAGGGTCAAAAGTTCGGTACACGACAGGAAGGGGCCCCGGTCGCAAACCAGGGTCATTCGACCTGCGCACCGGAGAGCACGACCGCATCTTTCCAGTTCGCGATCTGCTGTAGCACGAAGTCCGCGAACTCCTGCTGTGACCCGCGCCTGACGTCAAAACCCAGCGTCATCAACTGATCCCGGACCTCGGGCATTGCGAGAATGGCGTTGATCTCTCCATGCAGCCGATCAACGATTGCAGTAGGAGTTCCAACCGGGACGTGGATCCCGTTCCAGCCTCCTGAACTTGTGTCCGCCAGACCTGCCTCGATCAACGTGGGCACGTCCGGAAGCAGGTTGGTGCGGGCCGTAGTGGTTACCGCGAGCGCGCGCAGCTTGCCGGCGCGCACATGCGGCAACGCTTCGGTGATCCCAGCCATCATCGCCGGTATGGAGCCTCCTAGAAGATCCTGCATGGCCGGCGTTCCGCCCTTGTAAGGTACGTGTAACAGGTGAATACCGGCCTTCTTTTTCAGCAGTTCCATTGCCAGATGCTGCGCCGAGCCATTGCCGGGAGAGCCGATGGTGATCGGTTTGTCGGCACTGCCACCCAGCGCAACGAACTCTTTGATCGCTTTGGCCGGCATCTCCGGGTGAACAAGCAAAACGCTTGGTGATGTCGTCAATTGCGCGACGGGCAGGAAGTCCTTGAGCGTATCGAAGGGGAGCTTTTTGTAGAGGCTTGGATTGATAGAGAAAGGTCCGCTCGACAGCAACAATGTATATCCGTCGGGCGTTGACCGAGCCACGGCTTCTGTCCCGATGTTGCCGGATGCGCCAGCCTTGTTTTCGACAATGACCGGCTGGTTGAGGCGATCCTGGAGATGACGTGCAAGGATGCGGGCAGCGCTATCGGAGGCGCCACCGGGCGGCCATGGCACGATCAGTCGAATGGGCTTTTCGGGATAGGCCGCGAAGACCGGAAGGCTACATATTGTGATGAGCGCGGCAGCGCCAGAAAGGACCATACGACGGATCACGGCTTTCTCTCCCATCCTGCTATTCGTGGTTCAGCGGGGTAATCCCAGGCGATCGAAATACTCGGGCGGCGCTCCATTGCGTCGCATCAGTTCGGTCATGGTGCCGAGAAGCCGAGCTTTAGCCGCAGCATCCTCGATCGGATGCTCCTGACCCGGATCGACCTTCAGGTCGAACATTACAGTCCGGGTGTCTTGCTGGGCAGCGGGCCCGTGCAGCTTGTAGTTCGGCGATTTCGGCGTGGCAGGAACCTTGAGAACCGGCGCGCCTTTGGTATGCGGCAGCGGCGGCGCCAATTGCGCCTCCTGTAGCTCGGGAATCGCGAATAACTCCCTCATATGCATAGGCATGAGCGTGTACTGGAACAGTTCGCCGCGATGCATGTCTTCGGGATAAAGGAACAGCGTGTAACGACCGTCCGTGACGTTCACGGCACTGCCGAAGACACCGTAGATTGCGCCTTCGTGCAGCACGGTCTCCTCTTTGATCAGCGGCATCAGACTGTGGCCAGTGACGTCGGCTGGTATCGGGGCACCATGAAACTCCATGAGCGTGGGCATCAGATCGGTGGTCTGGGTCAGGCCCGTTCTGCGCTCGCCCGCCCGCGACTTATAATCCGGGTGGTGGATGAACAGCGGAATATGCGCGACCTCGTCGTAGCAAGGCATGACGTTCTTCGACCACCACGAATGTTCGCCCAGCAGGAAGCCGTGATCGGTGGTGACCACAAGAGCGGTATCGTCCCACATTCGGTGCAGATCCATGTAATCCAGCAGCCGACCGACCTCGTGGTCGCACAGCGCAACAATCGCAGCGTAGTTGGCGCGCAGTTCCTCGCATTCTTCGAGCGTTTCAGTCACGCGCCGGTAAGGCGGCCAATCGAAAATGGGGCCCTGATAGCCCGTCGGATAGTCGTTCCGAAATTCGGCCGGCGCATGGAAGGGCTCGTGCGGATCGAACGTTTCGAGATGCAGAAGCCAGTTGTCTGCCGAACGGTTGGCTTCCAGAAATGCAAGGCCTGCTGCGAAGCACTGCACCGAAGGAAAGTCGCCGTAGTCCCTGATGAATTCGCGATTGATCATGTGTGCGGAAAACTTGTGACGCCGCTCGTCGCTGAACTGCGAGGGATGATACATTTCCCGAAATCGTTCCAGCGGCGGCTGGACCATCGCCTTCCACGGATCGCGTTCCTGTCCCCGGATGAATTCATACGTGTCGTAGCGGTTGTGGTAGGTCGCGCCACCATCGCCCCAGTAATGGTAATGATCCGATACGAGATGCGAATATGTGCCATGGCGGTGCAACAGGGCTGCGAAGGAATCGTCGAATGGCTCCAGTGGACCCCAACCGCGGTGGAGGAAGTTGAGGCGTCCGGTCTGCATGTCGCGTCGTGCCGGCATGCACGGCAAGCTGCCGACGTAGTGATTTTCGAACGTGACGCAACGGCGCGCCAGCCGGTTGAAATTGGGTGTCTTGATCGCTGCGCCGCCGTAGGGCTCAAGCGTCCGGCGATTGAGCGAGTCGAGGAGAAGAAAGATTGTCCGCATGGCGATCCGACCGAATTTGCATACATGCTATAAGTTCGATATTCGTTGATCCAATCAAATCACTTTACCCAAGTATCGAAAAAAGTGATCCTTCCAAATCTCCGCCACCTGCGCGCGTTCGTCGCTGTCGTGGATACCGGGTCGTTCATCGCGGCGGCGGAAGAAGTGCACATCGGCCAACCGGCACTCAGCCAGGCCGTCGCTAAGCTCGAACAGCAGGTCGGCGTGCGCCTGATCGAGCGTACGTCCCGCTCTGTACGACTGACACCGGCGGGCGTCGAGTTTCTCGCCGAGGCCCGCCGCGTGCTGGCCGCGGTTGAGCAAATGATGGCGCGAGGTTCTGATTGGGCTGGCGCGCGTCGCGGCAAGCTCGAACTTCTCGCCCTGCCTTCGGTTGCACACCGGCTCCTGCCGGCACTTGTCCTCGAGTTCCAACGGCTGCACCCGGAGATCGAGGTTAGTCTGCACGACCATCGCGACCCCGTCTTGCGCCAGCGTCTGTTACGAGGCGAAGGTGACCTGGCGATCATTGCGCACAGCGGAGACGCACTTCCGGGACCGGCGCTGCCGTTCTTGCTGGATCGCATGCGCGTACTCGTTCCAGCAGGCCATCCCCTGGCGTTGCAGTCGAGTGTCCAGGCCGCACAGCTTGCAGATCAACGGATGATCCTCATGCGGCGGGGCGCGGTGTTCCGCTCCTATGCCGACGCTGCGCTCAACGCTGTTGTTTTCGAGCAGGCGCCGGTAGAGGTTGATCAGGCCTCGACCATGATCGGAATGGTTGAGGCTGGGATGGGTATCGCCGTACTTCCGGCACTTAGCTGTCCGACAAATTCCTTGACCTCGGTCGTTAGCCTGCCGTTGCTCAAACCCCACGTTCACCGCACGCTTGCGTTTGTGCGACCAGCTGCCCGAGAACCGATGCCGGCAGTCCTCAAGTTCGCTCAACTCGCGCTGTCCCTGCTCGGGACGGCTGCGGTCCAACTACCGGTCGGATGCGATCTGCTTCATGTTGCCGAGCGGCGGATGCGCAAATTCTTTTCTCCAACCTGTCAACATAGCGCAAGCTGAGTGAAAATCGACTGCGCGCCGTCGCTTCCGTCCCTAAAATGCTCGACGCCTGTGGTTGCCGTTGGAGTTGCGATTAGGAGCCGCCGCCTGTGGCGCTCAGCCGCATTTTCGCATCGATCTTGAGCGGCTGCAGTGTTGCGGCGTCTGCTTCCTGGTCTCTCCCCACCAAACTCATACACCCGCAATGGGGGGCGACTCAGTCTGGGGTAAATGTGGCTCGGCTACCGTTACAGATGGCCGAGCTTATGGTGATCAAACATCCGTGCCCTCGGCGAGCATCAGCGCGTCTTAGACATCAACACCGAGATACTTGACCGTGGTTTCGATCTTGGTGTGGCCGAGCAGGATTTGCACGGCACGCAGGTTGCCGGTCTTCTTGTAGATCAACGCAGCCTTCGTTCGGCGCAATGGGTGCGTGCCGAAATCCTCCTTCGGCAATCCGGCGGCAACCGTCCATTCATCAACGAGACGCGCATATTGCCGGGTGCTGAGATGGGCGGATTTGTTGCACCGACTGGGAAAGACAAAATCATCCAATGTGCCTCCGCGTCGGTTCAACCAAGCGAGCAAACTCGATTTTGCCGGTTCCATGATCTCGAACTGGACCGGCTTGCCGGTCTTTTGCTGGACCACGACGGCGCGCTGTTTAACCTGGCCGCCGCTGATCAGATCACCAATCCGAAGCTTGATCACATCGCAGCCGCGCAACTTGCTGTCGATGGCCAGATCGAGCAGCGCCGGTCCCGTACCCGGTGTTCGTAATCGAGGAAGAAGCGCATCGCCCAGATCTGCTTCTGCTTGAAGGGCTTCTTCGCGCCGACCAGCTTTCCGGCATTCCAGGGGCGTTGATCGTCATATCGAGGGTCATATAGAGCGCGTCCCATGATCGTTCTCCTTTATCGCCGAGACATTCGGCAAAGAGAACCAAGGACTCACCCTTGCACATCCGTCCAGGGATTGATCACGGTCAGACCGGCAGCGTGAAATGCGCTCGTGTCGCGTGAAGCAACGGCGAACCCATGCGCGGCAGCGATGGCGGCAATGTAGCCGTCAGGCGTGGGGAAACCCTTGCCAGCCATGCGCGCCTTGACTGCGAGATCGGCATAACGCCGTGCCGCACCGGCATCGAAAGGCAGGATGCGCGACCCGAACAGGTCCATGACGCCGTCGAGCGCGACTGCCAGATTGTCCTTGCGCTTGCCTCTCGGCAACACGCCGATCCCGAACAACAATTCGGCTACAGTGACAGAAGAAATAAAAAGCGTCTCAGCCACCTGCGCATCGAGCCAATCACGAACGGACGAGTGCGGCTCAGGTTTCATCGCCTCGGAGACGACATTAGTGTCGAGCAGGATCATCAGAATTGCATCGGTTCGGCAGGGTTGGCGTTGCGAGTCTGTTCGAGTGCCTCGACATCAGCATTGGTGAGGCCGATCTTCCGGCTCATCTGCGACAAAGCAGTGCCTAGGCGAACTCGGCCTTCCGGGCGAACGGTGGCCTCCAGAATGGCACGCATCTCGGCCTCCGCGCTGCGATTGTGTTGCGCAGCACGAACCTTCAGAGCGCGATGTGCCTCGTCTGAGAGATTGCGGATGGTGACAGCGGCCATGATAGCGATCTCCATAAAACGATTGCGACGCCATCATTATATTAAAACGCTATCAATTTTTCAAGCGCGGCGTCGAACGCGCTTCCCCAATGGCCGCTCTCAGGCCAGGCAAATTGGCTTTCGAACGACCGACATCGGGCGCCTGACGCTCGCCGGCAAGCTCCAGGCCACCGTGCCGGGCGATGACATCGTGACCAAGGAAATCGCCCTTGCCGGCATCCAGCGCCCGCTCGCCATCACCGAACTGGGCGACGGCGCAATCGAGATGTTTCGCTACGGAGACTTTGCAGGATGGATCGTGCCGGCTGGATAGCGCCCGCAAACCGGTCACTAGCGCTGGCAGTGAGGTACAGCGAAACCGGACGTTCAGAATGCCCAGGAAACCCGGCCTTTTCAGACATCCTTAGCCAATGTGCGTTGGGCGGCCCCCAAGTTCCTTGTTGCGCCGCAATAAAGCTTGATCTAGCTTGCATTCAATAAACGATGGACCCGGTGAAATTCCGGGTGGCTATTCCGGCCGCCGATCCGCCGGACCAATTCGCCCAGCGACAATCTGATATGCCTTGGCCGTCCAGACGGCTCCTGGCTGATTGTTTGCCTTGACGGCAAGAGTGGGCGCCTCCCGATTATCGAGTTTCACCTATGGATATGGTTCACCTGCGGAGCGAGTGGGCTCCGAACATCACGCGCGAAATCCTCGCGGGCACGGTCGTCGCATTGGCGCTCATCCCCGAGGCCATAGCCTTTTCGATCATCGCCGGGGTTGACCCGAAAGTAGGGCTTTATGCTTCCTTCTTCATTGCGGTGATCACGGCCTTTGCCGGCGGTCGCCCGGCGATGATCTCTGCGGCGACCGGCGCGATGGCGCTGGTCATGGTTAGCTTGGTCAAGAACCATGGCGTGCATTATCTCTTCGCCGCCACTGTTCTCACAGGCCTGATCCAGATTGCCGCCAGCGTCGCGCAGGTCGGCACCCTAATGCGCTTCGTATCACGATCCGTGATCACCGGCTTTGTCAACGCGCTCGCGATCCTGATCTTCATGGCGCAGATGCCGGAACTGATCGGCAAGGGCATGAATGTCTACCTGATGACCGCTGCAGGCCTCGCGATCATCTATGGCCTTCCCTATCTCACCAAGGCCGTGCCTTCCCCGCTGGTGACCATCACTCTCATGACCGCGCTCGCGATGGTTTTCGGCCTCGACATGCGCCGCGTCGGCGATATGGGCCAGTTGCCGACAGAGTTGCCCTTTTTCGCCCTACCGCAAGTGCCACTGACACTTGAGACCTTGCAAATCATCCTGCCCTATTCCCTGACGTTGGCGATGGTGGGCCTGCTCGAAAGCCTGATGACGGCGGCCATTCTCGACGAGATGACCGACACCGAATCGAGCAAAAACCGGGAATGCGCGGGCCAGGGCATTGCCAACACCGTCACAGGCTTCTTTGGCGGTATGGCGGGATGCGCCATGATCGGCCAGTCGGTGATCAATGTCTCCTCCGGCGGGCGCGGGCGGCTCTCGACGCTCTGGGCCGGCCTTTTCCTCCTGTTCCTGATCTTCGCGCTCGGCCCCTACGTAGCGCAGATCCCCATGGCGGCCCTGGTGGCCGTAATGATCATGGTCTCGATCAACACCTTCCAGTGGAAATCGCTGACAGATTTGCTGGTCCATCCCAAACAATCGAGCTTGGTTATGCTCGGCACAGTGGCAGTCGTGGTCTTTACCCATGATCTGGCCAAAGGCGTGCTGTTCGGTGTCATCCTCTCCGGCCTGTTCTTCGCCCACAAGGTCACGCGGTACTTCGGGGTGACCTCAAGCAGGGATGAAGCCATGGCGGTTCGTACCTACATCGTCACCGGGCAGATATTCTTTGCCACGGCTGAGGCCTTTCACGGCGCCTTCGATTTCCGCGAGGAAGACCTGAAGGGCGTCGTGATCGATCTTCACGCTGCGCATTTCTGGGACATTACCTCAATCAATGCGCTCGATCGCGTGGTGCTGAAGTTCCGCCACCACGACATCCCCGTCGAGATAATCGGCATGAACCAGGCCACGGCGACCATGGTTGAGCGTCTCGCCACGCATGACAAGGAAGGCACATCATCCGGGGCGTTGGGGCATTAAGTTTGCGATCCCCAATCATCAACCGGGCAGGCCGTTTGGCGCCCGCATAGCGGTCGTTCAATACGCAGGCGCGCGGTGCCGGAAGCGGATGTTCGAAATTGTACTGCCAAAGCGGTGATCGGAATCGTTGTCACCATACCAGGTGCCGGACATCTAAAGATGTTAGCCCTGTGCATTGATCCCCAGTCAGATTGTCATCCAAACAATTCCGCGATGTCCAACAGAAACCGATCTTCATGCCAGCGCCCGACCAGCTGGAGCCCGATCGGCAGGCCATTGGCGGCAAATCCGCAGGGCATGGAGAGAGCCGGGTGCCCCGTCAGGTTGAACGGATAGGTGTAGGGATACCAGGCGCCGCGAATGGTGCCCGCCTCCTGCCCGGCGATCCTGATCTTGCCCAGCGGGTCCAACCCTACTGGCAGCGCCGGCGTGGACAAGGTTGGCGAAGCGATCACATCGAATTGCGTCAGAATCGCCTGGATGCTGCCGAAGCATACCGTGCGGGCAAACTGCGCCTCGCAGAGATTCGAAGCGCTGTAGGCTCGCCCTACATCGATCGTGACAAGCAATGTGGGGTCGAACTTGTGCGGATGGCTCTCTGCCAGCGGCCCCAGGCGCGCCAGAAGTAGCGACCGCAGGAAGGTCAGGAAATGTGGTTCCAGCCCGACAAGATCCAGTTCGACGGGCTCGACAACCATTCCGAGCATTTCTGCGCGGCGCATCGTCGCCACGACTGCCGCTTCCACCTCAGGGTCGAGGATGTTGCCGCACCTTAGCAGCAGGCCGATGCGGGGCAGCTCGCCCTTCCTGATGCGGCGCGCGGACGGCAATCCGGCCTGCCCGTAGGGATCGCGGAAGTCGGTTCCAGCCAGCACATCGAACATCATCCGCACGTCGCTGATCGTCCGGGCGATCGGCCCTACATAGGAATTTGCCCCGAAAAGATCAGGCGCCTGCAAATTTGGTATGGCTCCCAGCGTTGCCTTCAAGCCGAACACACCGCAGCAGGCGGCGGGGATACGGATCGAGCCGCCGCCATCTGTGCCGAGCGCGATCGGTCCCATCCCGGCAGCGACAGCAACGGCGGCACCTCCGCTGGACCCACCGCAGGTGAAGGCCGGATTGACCGGATTGAGTGTGCGTCCGAAGAGCGGCCCCTCGGTGAATGGCTTGTGGCCAAACTCGGGTGTGGTTGTCTTGCCGATCAGGATGGCGCCAGCGGCGCGCATGCGCGCGACGGCGACCGCATCCACTGTCGGCACATGATCGGCAAAGAGTGCGCTGCCCTGGGTGGTGCGCACACCCTCTGTATTGGTCAGATCCTTGACCGAGAACGGAATGCCATGCAGCGGCCCTGAGGCCGCACCATCCCGCAGCGCCGTTTCGGCGGATTTCGCCTCCATGCGCGCGCGCTCGGCGCAGATCGTCATGAAGGCGTTGAGGTCCTTGCGATCCTCGATGCGGGCCAGCGCCGCCTCGACAGCCTCGACCGGCGAAACAGCGCGGGTGCGAATGGCAGCCGCAAGTTCAACTGCGGTCAGATCGGCGATGGCGGTCATGATCGGTCCTTCCCAGGTGGCTCGGTCAGAGCATCCAGCGGCCGCCGTCGATCAGCACGGTTTGTCCGGTGATGTATCGGGCGTCCTCGCTGGCAAGAAAAGCGACCACGCCCGCGACATCCTTGGGTTCCGCTATGAAGCCCGCGGGCGTGCCGACGGTGATGTGGTCGAGGACGGCGGGCGCTAGCGTGTCATGCGCGCGGGTGCGAATGGCGCCGGGCGCGACCGCGTTGACGGTGACCCGGTGCGGCGCAAGCTCGCGCGCAAGCGCCCGCGTGAAGCCGACGATGCCCATCTTGGCCGCCGCATAGTCGGCCAGCCCGGCGTCGCCGACCATCGCCGCATCGCTCGACATGTTGATGATCCGCCCGCCGCGTTCGCGCATTTCGGGCACCACGAGGCGAGCCAACCGCATGGCCGTAAAAAGAGACACCTCCAGCACGAAACGCCAAACCTCCTCTTGGGACTCGTGAAAGGGCGCGGCGCGCTCGCGGCCGCTCTGGCCGACATTGTTGAAGAGGATGTCGATGTGCCCGAAAGTCGCGCGCGTCCGGGCATGAAATCCCTGCAGAACGCCGGCGTCGGTACAATCCCCAGCGACGATCAGGCACCGGTCGGGCGCAAGCTGCCCAAAGCCCGCGGCTAGCGCCTCGCCCTCACGGTCGATGAGTGCGACGCGCGCGCCTTCGGCCAGAAAACGCTGCGCCGTCGCAGCGCCGATGCCATTGCCGGCGCCGGTGATCACAATCGTCTTGCCTTCAAACCGCCGAGCCTGACAGACCATCGGGCACCTCTCGCTCCAGATTCCTGCTCAATGGAACGTCCTGCCACCGTCTACGGCGAGCAGCGTGCCGGTGACATAGGACGACTCCGAACTCGTCAGCCAGAGGATCGCAGCGGCGATTTCCTCCGGCGCGGCGATCCGCTTCAGAACATAGCGCGCGCGGACGGCCTCGTAGGCTGCGGCGGGATCGGGCGCAGCATCTATGCCGGCGCGCAGCAGCCCGGTTTCGACTGCGCCGGGACAGACAGTATTGACCCGGATGCCGAAGGCCGCCGCTTCGATCGCGAGCGCCTTGCCCGCCATCTGAAGCCCGGCCTTTGAGGCGCAATAGGCCATTCTGTTGCCGAGCGGCGCCAGCCCGGCGGCGGAGGAAACATTGACGATCGTGCTCCCGCCGGCCGCCTTGAGATGGGGATAGGCCGCCTGCATCATCAACATTGGCCCGGTCAGATTGACCGCCAAGATGCGGTTCCAATCGGCAAACGCCATTGCCTCGATATCCGCGACAAGATCAATCCCGGCGGCGTTGACAAGGCCATCGATCCCGCCGAGCGCACGGGATGCATCGTTGACCGCCTGCGCAACACCATCCGCATCGGTCACATCGGCCTGAAAAACCGTCAGCGTCCTGCCCGGGACCGCTGCCTTGAGACGTCCGAGCGCCGCAGCGTCCCGGTCGAGGGCGGCGACAGCCGCGCCTTCGGTCAGGAATCGATGCGCGGTCGCAAGGCCGATGCCGGCCGCAGCGCCGGTGATCAGGATGCGGCGTCCTCTGAGAGCAGCGCTCATCGTCCGGTGACCCTGCTTGCGTTCCGGGCCCTTTCGAGACCCGGGCGCATGTCGTCGACGATTTCGTCGCAGCGACCGATCCAGACACGGGGATGATTCAGCGCGTGCTCGATCAGCCCTTCCAGCGCCTTGATCCGTGAGGGCTGGCCGATCATTTCGGGATGCATGCCGACCATCATCAGCCGGTTCTTGCCCGCATTGTGCTCGGCGTAGAGCACGTCAAACTCGCCCTTCCATGCCTCCAGCAGCGCGGAGGGGGCCTGCATCGTGCGTCCCGGAAGCACGATCGAATACTGGAAGAACGGTGCGTCATCGAGCACCCAGCGGAATGGCAGTTCGACGATCCTGGTCTGCTTTCCGTCCACATCATGCAGATAGGGCGAATCGTCGTCGAAGAAGTTGGAGGAATAGTCGAAGCCGTATTCGACCAGCATCGGCATGGTGATGGGGCTGATCTCCGCCGCCGGTGACCGCCACCCGCGCGGCGCACTGCCGCTGACGCGCTTGATCGACTGGAACGCGCGCTCCATTTCCTCCCGTTCCTCATCGGGGGAGAGGTTGAGAATCCAGGTGTGGCTGTAGCTGTGATGCGCCAGCTCATGCCCGCGCCGCAGGATCTCCTCGATGAGCGCCTCGCGCTGGTCGATGATCAGGCCCGGCACGAAGAAGGTCGCCTTGATGTCGTAACGATCGAGCAGATCGAGCACCCGACCTGTTCCGACCTTCCAGCCATAGGCGCCCTGCGACATAAGGATGGGGCGATTGGCATAGGCCGCATCGCGTCCGGTCCACATCGTCTCGGCATCGAGATCGAAAGTCAGGAAAAGTGGAAACCCTCTGCTGGTCAGCGACATGGCGACACGCCTCTCTCAGACAAAACGATGGAAGCCGGCGCGGCGCTCGGCCAGCACAAGGATGATGCCGGTCGCCACGATCAGAAGGGTCGAAACCGCTGCGACGCTGGGGTCAATCCCCATCTCAACGGAGGAGAAGATCATCACCGGAAGGGTTGTCTGGTTGGCGCCAACAAGGAAGAT
>JAIUNP010000078.1 GCA_020161975.1 Pseudomonadota bacterium | reverse complement strand
CTCGCCGGCATCGAGTGTCAGCCAGCGGCCCGCGACATGCAGATCGGGTCGCAGCAGATAGGCTGAACCGGTCTTCGCTGCAAAGATGCGCGCAATCGCACCTTGCGGATCGGCAAGGCGCCCGCCTTCCGCCGTAATCACGAGCGCGGTGAAGGCTGGATCGGCCTTCCGCAGGGCTTCGATCAGCGTCGTGGGCGCGTCCTTTTCACGCGCGCAGAAGAACAGGCCGACAAAGCCCTTGCCGGCATGGTCGAGCAGGAAGCTGCCATCGTCAAGCGGCGCATTGGGCGAGGCCGCGCCGCAGACTGCTCCGCCGTCAAAGTCCCCGTCACGCGCGGCAAACCGCGTCAGCGGACTGTCAGAATAGGTATAGGCCGTCATCTGGCGCGGATTGGCGAATTCCTTGGCGAAATCCTCGCGCAGTGCCAGCGACAGCACGGCTTCGCGCACCAGCGCCCAGCCGCGCGATGGCGGCGTCATGAAGCGGGTCGACTTGGTGGCGTTGGCAAAGACATCCAGCGTCGCGCCGCGCCGCTCGGGGCTGTAGCTGTCGAGCAGCTTTTCATCGGCCAGCCCCTTCAGCACATAGGCAAGCTTCCAGCCGGCGTTGTGGGCGTCCGCCAGGCCGTTATTGAGCCCGCGCACCCCGAAAATCGGCACGATATGTCCCGAATCGCCGATGAACAGCACCGGCCCGTGCCGGTAGTCGTCGAGGCAGAGCGTATTGGCGGTATAAATACTCCACCATTCGAGGTCCCAGGGGCCCCGATGACCGATGTCGTCGAGTATCGCACCGACGCGGGCACGGATGTTCTCCTCGCGCGTTGCTTCTTCCGGCGTCTCGCCTGGCTTCAACTGGTAATCGACCCGCCAGATGTTGTCGGGCTGCTTGTGCATCAGCACTGTGCCGCCGGGGTTGCCCTTCGGCTCGAAGAAGGCCCGGCGCTCGGTGGGGAAATCATGCTCCATCTGCACGTCGGCGATAACGTAGCGCCCGGCATAATTGGTGCCCTGAAGTCGGAGGCCGAGCAACGTGCGGATGGCGCTGCGGGCGCCGTCTGCGGCCAGAACGTAGCGCGCCGCGAGCGGATAATCGCCGGTGGGGGTGGCCACGGTCAGCGTCGCGCCATCCGCCCGCGTCTCAATGCCGGTGACTTCGCTCTGCCAGCGAAATTCGATCAGATCCGGCTGCGCTGCGCAGGCATCGTAGAGAAATTGCTCGGTATATTGCTGCTGGAGATTGTACATCGGCAGAAAGCGCTCGCTGTCAGCGTGCGGCATCACCAGCCGGAAAATCTCCGAACCGCGATAGTAACTGCGCCCGCGCGTCCAGCCGAGCGACTTTTCGAGAAACGGCTCGACGGCGCCGATCTGCTGGAAAATCTGGAAACTCGGGCGCGCGATGCAGGTGGCGCGGCTGCCATCGTTGAAAGTATCCTTGTTGTCGACCAGCACCGAGCGGACACCATGCCGCGCCAGCGACAGCGCCGCTGTCATGCCCACAGGACCGGCGCCGACAATGACGACCGGATGGATCGGGTGGGCACCATCCTGCTCGGCCACGCGCCGTGCGGCGAACTTGGGATAGGTGAAATAGAGCGAATCAAGGTCTCCGCGCCCGGCCGGTCTCATGGTCCCTCCCGATCAGATCGACAGGGTGGCCAGAGGTGCAGCACTTTGCAAGGCTGAATCCACCCGCTTTCTGCTCCGTCAACTGATGCCTTGGCAAACACCGGGCGCGACTCTACTTTCGTCGCAACGTCGCATCAGGCCGGATCCCCCCATGACAAAACTAGACACCCGCATCGCTGCCGTAACCAACGAGATTGCAAGGCGCAGCGGCAAGACGCGGGAGGAGTACCTGGCGCGTATCGCGTTTACCCGCGCGCACCACCCGCCGCGCCGGGCGCTCTCCTGCGGCAACATCGCCCATGCGGCGGCGGCCTGTTCCGTGCTCGACAAGGCGCGCGTGGCCGGCGGCGAGGCACCGAACATCGGCATCGTCACGGCCTATAATGATATGCTCTCTGCCCACCAGCCCTATGAGACCTATCCCGCACTGATCCGCGAGGCCGCGCGCAAAAAGGGCGCGACGGCACAGGTTGCGGGCGGCGTTCCCGCCATGTGCGATGGCGTGACGCAGGGCCAGCCGGGCATGGAGATGAGCCTGTTCTCGCGCGATGTCATCGCCATGGCGACGGCGGTTTCCCTCAGCCACAATGTCTTCGATGCGGGGCTGTTTCTCGGGGTGTGTGACAAGATCGTGCCGGGTCTGGTCATCGGCGCGCTCACCTTCGGCCACTTGCCGGCGGTGTTCGTGCCGGCGGGGCCGATGCCGTCTGGTCTGTCCAATGATGAGAAGGTGCGCGTGCGCAAGGAATATGCGGCGGGCACGGTGGGACGGGATGCGCTGCTCGCCTCCGAGATGAAAAGCTATCACGCGCCGGGCACCTGTACCTTCTACGGCACGGCCAATTCCAACCAGATGATGATGGAATTCATGGGCCTGCATGTGCCCGGCGCGGCCTTCGTGCCACCGGGTACACCGTTGCGCGATGCGCTGACCGCGCGCGCGGTCGATCTGGCACTGGCCCGCACGAAGGATGGCCTGGGTGTCGGCGAAATGATCGATGCCCGTTCCATCGTGAACGCGATGATCGGCCTCAACGCGACGGGCGGTTCCACCAACCACCTCATCCACCTCGTGGCGATGGCGAGGGCTGCCGGCATCCTGATCACGCTTGAGGATTTCGCCGCCATCGGCGAGGCGGTGCCGCTGCTCGCCCGCGTCTACCCCAACGGCGCGGCGGACGTGAACCAGTTCCAGGCCGTGGGCGGCATCGCCAGCGTGATGGCGGAACTGGCCGGCGCCGGCCTGCTGCATGTCGATATCGAGACAGTAGCGGGCCACGGTCTCGCCGATCATCTGCGCGAACCCTTCATGATGGGACGGGAACTCGGCTGGCGGGATGCGCCCGCAGCCGGCGAACATCCCACGATCATCCGCACAGTTGCCGCGCCCTTCGAAGCCAACGGCGGGCTGGCCGTGGTGAAGGGGGCGCTGGGCACGGCGGTGGTCAAGGCCTCCGCCGTCAAGCCCGAGTACCGCAGCCTGACCGCAGCAGCGGCGGTGTTTGATGATCCTGAAAAGGTCGAGGAAGCCTTCCGAGCCGGGCAGCTCAACCGCGATGTCGTTGTTGTGGTGCGCTTTCAGGGTCCCAAAGCCAACGGAATGCCCGAACTCCATTCGCTGATGCCGATGCTGGGCCTCATCCAGGATCGCGGCCACCGGGTGGCGCTGGTCACGGACGGGCGGCTGTCCGGTGCCTCAGGCAAGGTTTTGTCAGCGCTGCATGTTGTGCCGGAAGCAGCGATGGGGGGGCCGCTCGCGCGTCTGCGTGATGGCGATGTTGTGACGGTGGACACCGAAGCGGGCATTCTGACGGTCGCCGATGCCAAAACCTTCGCGGCCCGCGAGGCGGCGGTTCTGCCCCTTGCCAACGGGCCGCTCGATCTGGGACGCGACCTTTTTGCCAGCTTCCGCGCCGTGGTTCAGCCGGCAGATCAGGGCGCTGCCAGTTTCGGGACGCGGCTTTTAGGCGGAAATTGACCGCACCGCCGCTGCAAGCTGGCTGAACGCGGTGATCAGAACGTCGGGTTTCAGGTCCACCATCGGCACCGGCGTGTAACCGAAGGGCACACCGATGACCGGCAGCCCGGCGTTGCGCGCGGTGGTCACGTCCGTTTCGGAATCGCCGACCATGATGGCGATGTCCGCCCCGCCTGCCATGCGAATGGTCTCGGTGAGGTGACGCGCGTCCGGCTTCCTGAAGGAGAAGGTATCGCCGCCGCAATTGGCCGCAAACCAGTGGGTCAGCCTGAGTTCGGCAACGAGCTTCACCGATAGCGTCTCAAGCTTGTTGGTGCAGATGGCAAAGCGCCAGCCCTCGGCTTTCAGCGTCTCCAGCGCCTCGATCACGCCGGGATAAGGCCGTGTCCTGTCCGCGATATGGTCGGCGTAATGGGCAAAGAACGCATCAAACAACTGCTGGAAACGTTCGGGGCTTACGGTTCGTCCGGCGACGGCCAGTCCGCGTTCCAGCAGGGCTTTCACGCCGGCGCCCACAAGATCGCGGGCCTTTTCCACCGGCACCGGCGCAATGCCCTCCATCGCCAGAACTGCGTTGAGCGAGCCGATGAGATCGGGGGCGGAATCGACCAGGGTTCCATCAAGGTCGAAAACGATCAGGCGGGACATGGGCAACCTTTCGGCATCGCGGCATTGGACAGGCTCGCTGCCGGTTCGCATATTCGCGGGGCCGCGCCAAGTTGATTCCCGTCTAAGGAGGCCCCGCGATGAGATCCGTCCTGCTCACCCTTGCCATTGTCGCGCCGGCTGCGGATGCGCTGGCGCAAAGCTATGAATTTGTCTCCGCGCCCCATCAGGGTCTCAATCGCATCTATCGCGTGAACCGCCAGACCGGCGAGGTGGGCGCCTGCCAGTTCGGCCTGAAGGACGGCGCGGTGGGCGTCACCATCTGCTATCCGGCGGGGGAGGGGGCCAAGGGCCCAGCGCCGGGCACCGCGCCGGGAGATTTCGGGCTCGTTGCCTCGCATCACCTGTCTGAGGCGGGCATTTTCCGAATCGACCGGCAGAGCGGTGAAATGAGCGTGTGCTACGTGCAGAATGATCGCGAGGTCGTTTGCACGTCGCCTGCGAAATAGGCTATTGCCGCCGCAGCACAGGAGAGCGGCATGAGCATGGAAGCGATGAAGCGGGCGGCAGCGGCCGAGGCGCTGAAACTGGTGCGGCCCGGCATGAAACTCGGCCTCGGCACCGGCTCGACCGCCAAGCACTTTGTCGATCTTCTGGGAGAGGCTGTGGCAGGTGGTCTGTCTGTGGTCGGGGTGCCGACCTCGGAAGCAACGCGCCGCCAGCCCGAAAGTCTGGGCATTCCGCTGGCAACGCTCGATGATCTCGTTGAACTCGACATGACCATCGATGGCGCCGACGAGATTGATCCGGCCATGAACCTCATCAAGGGCGGCGGCGGCGCGCATCTGCGGGAGAAAATCGTCGCCAGCGCCTCGAAGATGATGGTGGTGATTGCCGATGACAGCAAGATCGTGTCGGCGCTGGGCCGCTTTCCGCTTCCCGTTGAAGTCGTGCGCTTTGCCGAGGAGACGACGCGGCGCGCCATCACGGCGGCATTTGCCGAAGAAGGGCTCGCCTGCCGCCTCGTGCCGCGCATGAAGGATGGCGTGCGATTCGTGACCGACGAGGGCAACCTCATCGTCGATGCCCGGCTGGAGGATGCCAACGGGGTGGATCACGGCGGACGCATCGAACAGCCCGCCCGTCTGGCGGAGCGTCTGGCCGCTGTTCCGGGCGTTGTGGAGCATGGACTGTTCATCGGCCTTTGTTCTGCCGCATATGTCGCATCCCAGAACGGGGTTGCCCGAATGGACAGGACGTCCTAGAGCACACTTTCAATTTCTGAGGATCGGTCATGAGCCGTACAATGAATGTCGCCGCCCTGCGCGGTATTTCCATGGGCCTCGTGCTGGCCGCCGGCCTCGGCGTCGCCACGGCGCAGCAGCAGCCCGTCGCTGCCCCGCCGGCCATTGCACCGGCTGCGGCCCCGCGCGTTTCGCCAAGCCATCTGGCGTTGGCGATTTCCGTGGTGCAGGACTCCGGCATGGGCCGCTCCATCGGCGCCATCGTGCCGGAGATGGTGGTCAAGGCGCGCCAGCTGTTTATCCAGACGCGTCCCGACATTGCCGGCAAGCTTGATGAGGCGATCAAGACGCTCCAGCCTGAATTCGCCGCCCAGCAGAACGAGGCGATGCGGATAGCCGGCGAAGCCTTTGCCGCCCGCCTGAGCGAGGCGGAGCTCAAGGAAATCGACGCGTTCTTCAAATCACCGGCCGGGCAGAAGTTCGTCTCCTCCCAGCCGGCGATCCTTGAGGACATGTTCCGTGGTCTCGACCAGTTCAACCTGACCGTGAGCCAGTTCGTCGTGGACAAGCTGCGTCAGGAAATGAAGAAGCTCGGCGTCGATCTCTGATCCCGTTGCCATGACGGCGGACCACCGGCCCGATCCCTTCACGGATGCGTCCGCCATCGTCGCCGGCCTCGGCCTGCCCATCGGCATGTTCGTGGCCAACAAGTCCGCAGCATTCATGGTGGTGCTCGCGGCGATCCTCGCCGTGGTCGGCGCCTGCCGGTCCGGGGGGGCGGGCGCCATGCGCCTTTGTCTGGCTTCCCCTTGGCCGAAGCTGGCCCTGGCCGGCAGCGCCTTCATCGTCTGGGCCTTTCTCAGCCTTCTCTGGTCGCCAGTGCCGCGCACCACCGCGCTTGGTCTGGGCGAGGCGGCGGTGCCGGCGCTGGGCGCTCTGGCGCTGGGGCTGGCCTATGCTGCCGCTCCGCCGCGCCGGTTGGGCTATCTGCTGGCCGCCGGCATCGCGCTGGCCTCTCTGGCGGCCATGGCGGATCTGGCAACCGGCATGGTCTTTCGCCGCACCTTTCGCATCCGGCCTGATACCTACGTCCTCAATCGCGCTGTCGTTACAGGGCTGCTGCTGACCGCGCCGATGTTTGCGCTTCTGCCGGCTGGGCGGCGCTGGCCAGGCATTTTGTCGCTGGCGTTGCTGGCCGCCGCTATCGTCGCCTCGGAAAGCGGGGCGGCGAAACTGGGGTTGCTGGCCGGACTTCTGGCCGGCGGTGCAGGCTTGATCGTGCCGCGCTTTGTGCTCTCAAGCCTCGGTCTCGGCACGGCGGGGCTGATCCTCGTTGCGCCGTGGCTCGGCAATGTGGCGGCGCGTCTTGCCCCCGCCCATGTCATTGCGGCATCTGAAAGCGCCCACGCGGGCGACCGGATCGCCATCTGGCAAAGCTTTGGTGCGGCCGTGCAGCAGAAGCCCCTGTTGGGCAGCGGTTTCAACGCCAGCACCCGAATGGCGGATCTTCCGCTGGTTGCCGATGTCGCTGAACCGTTGCGGCGGATGCTGGGCGCGGGCCATCCGCACAATGCTTTCCTTCAGGTATGGGTTGAACTGGGCGTCGTGGGTGCAATTCTCGGCGTCGTGGTAGTGCTGGTGGCGATTCAAACGATAATCCGCCTGCCCATCATCGTTCGGCCCCTTGCCATTGCCTTTGCCGCCGCCGCATTGTCGATTGCGGCGGTCAGCCATGGCGCCTGGCAGGCTTGGTGGATTGCGACGGTCGGCGCATCGGTGGCGATGCTGAATCTTGCCGCGCGGGAGGCACGATATGAGCGGATTTGACGTCGATCTTTTCGTGATCGGAGCGGGGTCAGGCGGTGTCCGGGCGGCACGCATGGCGGCCAGCCACGGCGCAAAGGTGATGCTGGCCGAGGAATTCCGCGTTGGCGGCACCTGCGTGATCCGGGGCTGCGTGCCGAAGAAACTCTATGTTTATGCCTCGCGCTTTTCGGGCGAGTTCGATGATGCGGCCGGATTTGGCTGGCACGTTCCGCCGGCGACCTTCGATTGGGCAACCCTGGTCGCGGCCAAGGAAAAGGAAATCACCCGGCTGGAGGCGATCTACGCAAAAACCCAGGCCAATGCCGGTGTCGATCTCGTCCGCTCTCGCGCCGTGCTGGAAGATGCCCACACCGTCCGCCTCATCGCTGACGGACGCCGCATCCGTGCCGGCACCATCCTGATTGCCACCGGCGCACATCCCTACATGCCTGCCTTGCCGGGCGTCGAACATGCGATTTCATCGAACGAGGTCTTCGATCTGCCGCAGCAGCCGGAGCACATCGTGATTGCCGGGGGCGGCTACATCGCGGTCGAGTTTGCCGGAATTTTCGCGGGGCTGGGCAGCAAGGTCACGCTCGCCCACCGGGGCGACAACATCCTGCGCGGTTTTGACGAGGATTTGCGTAATGCCGTCCGCAGCGCCTACGAGCAGCGCGGTATTCGCCTGGTGCTGGGACAAACCATCACAAATATCGACAGGCCGGGCCGCCATGCGGTCACGCTCTCGGGCGGAGAACAACTTGAGGCGGATGCCGTCCTGCTGGCGCTGGGCCGCACACCGAACGTCGCCGGGCTGGGGCTCGACAAGGCCGGCGTGGCGCTGAATGCCGGCGGTGCGATTGCCGTCAACGCATCCTCGCAAACCTCTGTGGCGCACATCTACGCCGTGGGCGATGTTACCGACCGCGTGAACCTGACGCCGGTGGCGATCCGCGAGGGCCATGCCTTTGCCGACAGCGTCTTCGGCGGCAAGCCATGGCTGGTCGATCACGCGAACATCGCAACGGCGGTCTATTCGACTCCCGAACTCGGCACGGTCGGCCTCACTGAGACGCAGGCGCGCGAGAGGCACCGCGTCGTCGATATCTACAAGACCGATTTCCGCCCGATGAAGGCGACCCTCTCCGGCGCGGCAGACCGGATGATGATGAAGATCATCGTCGATGGCGAAAGCGACCGTGTGCTCGGCGTCCACATTGCCGGCGAGGCGGCGGGCGAAATGGCGCAGCTTCTCGGCATTGCCGTAAAAATGGGCGCGACCAAAGCCGATTTCGACGCCACTGTTGCGGTGCACCCCACGGCGGCGGAAGAGTTGGTGACATTGCGCACCCGCAGCGCACGGTTCGTCCGGTCTTAGCCCCTCGCCATTCCTGTTAACGTCCTGTATAGGATCGGGGCCGGACGCCTTTCTGGGCGGTTTCCGGTTCCGTTTGTTTGCGATGTCCGCGTGGAGTTGAGCCATGTCCGCCCAAAACTGGTCCCCCGAAAGCTGGCGTAACCTGCCCATCCAGCAGGTTCCGGAATATCCGGATGCCGACGTTCTGGCCGCGACCGAGGCGCAACTGGCAACGTTTCCGCCGCTGGTGTTTGCGGGTGAGGCGCGCAAGCTGAAGAAGACGCTGGCGAAGGTTGCCGCAGGCGAAGCCTTCCTGCTTCAGGGTGGCGATTGCGCAGAGAGCTTCGCCGAGCATTCCGCCGACAACATCCGCGACTTCTTCCGTGTTTTCCTTCAGATGTCGGTGGTGGCAACCTTCGCTGCCGCGATGCCTGTGGTGAAGGTGGGGCGCATCGCCGGCCAGTTCGCCAAGCCACGCTCCTCGCCCAGCGAAAAGCGCGATGGCACGGAACTGCCGTCCTATCGCGGCGACATCATCAACGGCATCGACTTCACGCCCGAGGCGCGCATTCCCGATCCGCGCCGGCAGATCGAGGCATACCGCCAGTCTGCCGCGACGCTGAACCTCATCCGCGCCTTCGCGACCGGCGGTTACGCCAATCTCGACAATGCCAAGCGCTGGATGCTCGGCTTCGTCGATGGCTCGCCCCAGTCAGGCCGTTATCGCGAACTCGCCGACAAGATCACCCATGCGCTCGACTTCATGCGCGCCATCGGCATCGACCCGGAAACGCATCCCGAAATGCGCTCGACGGATTTCTACACCAGCCATGAAGCCCTGCTGCTGGGATACGAGCAGGCGCTGACCCGCGTCGATTCAACGACGGGCGACTGGTATGCGACCTCCGGCCACATGCTCTGGATCGGTGACCGCACCCGCCAGCCCGATCACGCGCATATCGAATATTGCCGGGGCGTGAAGAACCCGATTGGCTTGAAGTGCGGCCCCTCGATGACGCCGGACGGGCTGATCCGCCTGATCGACCAGTTGAACCCGGACGATGAGGCCGGGCGCCTTACGCTGATCTGCCGCTTCGGCGCGGACAAGGTGGGCGAGCACCTGCCAGGCCTGATCCGGGCCGTGAAGGCGGCGGGCCGAACGGTGGTCTGGTCCTGCGACCCGATGCACGGCAACACGATTACGGCCGCAGGCGGTTTCAAGACGCGGCCCTTCGACCGCGTATTGCAGGAGGTGAAGCACTTCTTCGCCATCCATGAGTCCGAAGGCACCTATGCCGGCGGCATCCACCTCGAGATGACCGGCAAGAACGTCACCGAATGTACCGGCGGCGCCCGTGTCGTGACCGAGGCGGCGCTGGCTGATCGCTACGACACGCAGTGCGATCCGCGCCTCAATGCCGAGCAGTCGATCGAGATGGCCTTCCTGATCTCCGACCTTCTCAACCACGAGCGGCAAGTGCGGCAGCCGAGCCGTCCGGCGGTGGCGGCAGAGTAGGGCGCGCGGAAGACCTCACGGGACAGTGGTGGTCCGCTTGCGCGGACCATGACGCTGCGAAGCTGCGGTGTGCTGTCAGGATCCACGGTGCCTCGCTGCCCTCGATTTACCGACCGTTTACCGGATTTCTTGCCGATCCCTTAACAGGGCGGGGTTAGTTTGACTGAAATTGCTGCCAATGAGGCGCGTCCGGGCCGGAGCAAACGGGCCCACCGCCGATGATGGACAATGGGGAGCGTACGCAGATGCTGCGTACGCCAAGGGGCGGAAGGCCCGGCAGGTTCGCGCCTGCCGGGCTTTTCCCGTTTTCGCGGCAAATGTGCTTCAAGCAGTCCGAAGTCGCCGCCGCGAGTATTGTTAGCAATCTTTCATTTACCTTATTTTGATGACTTTTGTTCAGGAATGGGACAGAATTCATCCACTAGGCTTAAGAGAGTATTTACGAAGACGGACCGTGCCGTCTCGCCTGTGTGAGGAGTTGTCCCATGTCATTCCTGTCATCACCGGCCCGCAAGGGCCTCGCTCTCGCCATCGTTGGTGCTTCGCTGGCCGTCATGGCTGCTGATCCGGCCGAGGCGCGCTGGCGTCGTGGTGGGTATTATCGCGGCGGCGCCGTTGCCGCTGCGGCCGTCGGCGGTCTCGCCGTTGGCGCGATTCTGGGCGGCATGAGCCGCTCTTATGCCGCCCCGTCCTACGGTTACGGCTATGGCTATGCGCCAGCCTATTACGCCCCGGCCACAAGCTATTATTATACCTCGCAGCCGGCCTACTACGCCCCGGCCTATGCGACGCCGACGCGTTACTATCGCCGTCCGATCTATCGTCAGCGCGTGTCTTATGGTGAGCCGATCTGCACCATCTCGCGCAAACGTGTTTGGCTGAGCCACAACACCTATACCTTCCGCCGGGTTACCCGCTGCCGTTGATCGGCTGAAGCAATCGTTGGCATCCGCGCAAAGTCCATTCGCGCGGATGCCTATTTTCTTTGCAGATTTGCGTGACTACATCCTTGGAAGCCGAAAGGATGATCCATGTCTCGCATGCCTGTGCTGTTCGTATCCCATGGCGCGCCGAATCTTGTGATCCACAAGACGCCTGCCCATGATTTTCTGCTGGATTTCGGCAAGAAGCTGCCGGTCCCGCGGGCCATTCTGGTCATTTCCGCCCATTTTATGACCCGCACGCCGGCTGTCACGGTCGATGCGAGGCCTGAGACCATTTATGATTTCGGCGGCTTCGAGCCCGAGCTCTTCCAGATGACCTATGAGGCGCCCGGCGCGCCGGATGTGGCGCAACTGTGCCTCGATGCGCTGGAAGCCCATGGCATTCCTGCGGTGCCGTTGTCCAACCGCGGCTTTGACCATGGCACATGGGTGCCGTTGAAACTGATGTATCCGGACGCCTCGATCCCGGTTGTCCAGTTGGCGGTTCAGCCCCTGGCCGGACCGGCGCACCATCTGGCGCTCGGCAAGGCGCTTGCGACGCTGGCGGATCAGGGCATCCTGATCATTGGCTCCGGCGCGCTGACGCATAACCTGCATGAGGTTTTCGGCGGCAATTACGGCGTCGAGGACCCGGCCCCGCAATGGGTGACGGAGTTCGGCGAATGGATGCGTGGCAAGGTGGAGTCCGGCGCGATCGCTGACCTCGTAGATTATCGTCGCCGCGCGCCCTCAGCTGAGCGCAACCATCCGACCGAGGAACACCTCCTGCCGCTCTTTGCTGCCATCGGCGCGTCGGGTGGACGGAGCGGCAGGCGCATCCATTCGAGCGCGCAATACGGCGTGCTGATGATGGATGTCTACGGCTTCGGCATGGAGCCGGCGGCGGCCTGAGATACGCTGGCCTTCCGGTGAATTGAAGCGCACCGGGCCATTGCCGTGGCGTGGCCCGGTGCGCCGGGCCAGGCATGGCACGTCACTCGGCTGCCAGTCCCGGCTTGTCCGCCCTGTCCTTCGAGACCACCAGCGGCGCGGAGGCCTCGCCGGCTTCATCCTCTTTCTCGCGATGGATCTGGCGGCGGAACCACACCGCATAAAGCGCGGGCAGGAACAGCAACGTCATGAAGGTGGCGACGAACAGCCCGCCCATGATCGTTACCGCCATCGGCCCCCAGAAGGCCGAACGCGACAGCGGCAGCATCGCGAGGATGGCAGCCATGGCGGTCAGCATGACCGGGCGGGCACGCCGGATGACGGATTCGACGATGGCATCCTTCACCGGCATCCCGTGGGCCATGTCCTGATCCACCTGATCGGCAAGGATCAGCGAATTGCGCATGTCCATGCCGGCGAGCGCGATGAGGCCGAGCAGTGCGACGAAGCCGAAGGGCAGGCCAGAGACATTCAGCGCCAGCGATGCACCGATGACGCCGAGCGGGGCGGAGGCGAAAACGAGGAACAGTTTCGCAAAACTCTGCACCTGCACCATGATCAACGTCAGCATGAGCAGCAACATGACCGGGAAGATGGCGAAGATCGAGGCATTGCCCTTGGCTGATTCCTCGATCGCACCACCGATCTCGATTCGATAGGCACCGGGGGTCTCATTGGCCTCCATCTTTTCGATGACCGGCTTCAGGGTTGGCCAGATCTGGTTGGTCACGGTCGGGGCCTGCTGGCCGTCCGCGACATCGCCGCGCACGGTAATCGCCATGTCGCGGTTGCGGCGCCAGAGGATCGGCTCCTCATGTGTATGCTCGATGCGCGCGACCTGTGCCAGCGGCACGGCAACGCCATTGCGCGACAGCAGCGTGAGGTCGCCGATGCGTCCAAGTTCGAGCCG
>JAIUNP010000077.1 GCA_020161975.1 Pseudomonadota bacterium | reverse complement strand
GTGCGCGGCTTCGATGTCAGCGGCAGGCGGCTGATCCCTGTGGCAGCCTTCGGTGGCTTTGCCGATTCGGTGGGCGGCGGCGGCTGGGGGCCGGTTGTCACCACGACGTTGCTCGGCGCGGGGCATGAGCCGCGGACCACCATCGGCTCGGTCAATGCGGCTGAGTTCTTCGTCACACTCGCCAGCGGCTTTTCCTTCGCGCTGTTGATCGGCATCCAGACCGTCGAAAGCGTGGCTGGGCTGGTGGTGGCGGGTGTGCTGGTGGCGCCGTTTGCTGCGCGCTTCACGCGCTTCATGCCGCGCAAGCCGATGATGATCCTCGTTGGCCTGCTGATTTCGGCCCTGAGCCTGAACACCATTCTGAAGGCCCTCGGGCTTTAAGGGACACGAACCATGTATCGTTACGATGAATTTGATGAACGCTTTGTCCGCGAGCGTGTCGCCCAGTTCCGCGATCAGGTGGAACGGCGGCTGAACGGCTCTCTTTCAGATGACGAGTTCCGCCCGCTGCGCCTCAAGAACGGCGTCTACCTGCAACTTCATGCCTACATGCTGCGGATCGCGGTGCCCTATGGCACGCTCAATTCACGTCAGCTTCGCCAGCTAGCGCTGATCGGTGAGAAGTATGACCGGGGCTATGGCCATTTCACCACCCGGCAGAACCTTCAGTTCAACTGGCCGAAGCTGCGCGATATTCCCGACATTCTCGGTCTGCTCGCCGATGTCGAGATGCACTGCATCCAGACCTCCGGCAACTGCATCCGCAATGTCACCGCCGACCAGTTCGCCGGCGTTGCTCGCGACGAGATCGAGGATCCGCGCCCGGTGGGCGAGTTGATCCGCCAGTGGTCAAGTCTGCATCCGGAATTTTCCTACCTGCCGCGCAAGTTCAAGATCGCCGTCACCGGCGCCGAGGAAGACCGCGCGGTCGTCCGGGCGCATGACATCGGCATCCGCATCGTCCGTCATCCGGATACCCATGCGCCCGCCTATGAAATCTCGGTCGGCGGCGGGCTGGGCCGCACGCCCATGCTCGCCAAGGTGGTTCGCGAGTTCCTGCCCAGGGGCGACCTTCTCGCCTATCTCGAAGCGATCATGCGCGTCTATAACGCCGAAGGCCGCCGCGACAACAAGTACAAGGCGCGGGTGAAGATCCTGGTTCACGAGATTGGCATCGAGGCGTTCAAGGCGCGGGTGGAAGCGGAGTTTGCCGCCTCCAACAAGGCGTCCATCAATGCCGACCCCGAGGAGGTGGCGCGCATCGCCGCCTATTTCAAGCCGCCATCCTATGTTGTGCTTCTGGAGCCGGTCGCGTCCTTCGAGGCCGCACGGAGCGCCAGCCCCGCCTTCAACGAGTGGGTGGAGACCAACCTCTTCCCGCATCGTGTGCCGGGCTATGCTGCCCTCACCATTTCGCTGAAAGGCATTGGCGAGGCGCCGGGCGACATCACCTCCGAACAGATGCGCGTTGTTGCCGATCTCGCCGAAGCGTTCTCGCTCGATGAACTGCGCGTGACCCATGCGCAGAACCTGGTGTTGCCGCATGTGCGCAAGGCCGACCTCTTCACCGTCTGGAAGCGGCTGGTGGCAGCGGGGCTTGCCACCGCGAATGTCAACCTCATCACCGACATCATCGCTTGCCCGGGCCTTGATTATTGCGCGCTTGCCACCGCCCGCTCGATCCCGATTGCGCAAGCCCTGTCGCGCAGCTTCGCTGACACCGCCCGCCAGCGCGACATCGGGCCGCTGAACATCAAGATCTCGGGCTGCATCAACGCCTGCGGCCATCACCATGTCGGGCATATCGGCATTCTCGGCCTCGAAAAGCGCGGCGAGGAATCCTACCAGATCACGCTCGGCGGGGATGCCAGCCAGAACGCCGCCATCGGCGAGATTCTCGGGCCCGGCCTCACTGCCGAACAGGTGCCCGCCGCCATCGACCGGCTGGTCGATGTCTATCTTGGTGCGCGCCAGCCTGGCGAGGTTTTCATCGATGCCGTCAAGCGGCTCGGCGTCGCGCCGTTCAAGGCAGCGTTTCTCAAGGGAGAGCAGCATGAAG
Organism: Pseudomonadota bacterium; assembly: GCA_020161975.1. GTDB lineage: Bacteria > Pseudomonadota > Alphaproteobacteria > Rhizobiales > Beijerinckiaceae > JAIUNP01. The sequence goes on along the minus strand of JAIUNP010000077.1, from coordinate 10,899 downwards.
CTGCTTGATCGCACCGGATATCGCACCGATCCCTATCGTCGCGACGCCGACGCCGAACTGTCCGACACGCTGCCGCTGGTGCCGGTGGGCGAACTCGACGCCGCGCTGGAGGCCCGCAACGGGCAGATTGGCGTGGAGGTTCCCAATACGCAGGCGATTGAGGCACTGATCCCGCATTTCGACCGGTTGTCTCTGGTTGCCATCGCCTTTCCGGCCTTTTCGGACGGGCGCGGCTTTTCCATCGCGCGGCGGCTGCGGCAGGCCGGTTTCACCGGCACGCTGCGCGCGGTCGGCCCGCTGATTGCCGATCAGTTCGCCTATGCGCTCGCCTGCGGTTTCGATGAAATCGAGTTGCCGGATGCCAGCGCTGAACGCCAGCCCGTGGAACTGTGGCAGAAGGCCGCCGGCATCATGAGTGCCGGCTATCAGCGGGGCTATGCCACCGGGCCGAGCATTCTCGAACAGCGCCGCGCCGCGCGCCGGGCCGCACAATGACCGATGTTTCCGCCCTGAACGCGGCCATGGCCGCGCTTGCGCCTGCCGCACGGCTCGAAGCAATTCGTGCCGCCGTTCCGGGGCGGCTCGTGTTCACGACCAGCTTCGGCATCGAGGACCAGTATCTCACCCACCTCATCTTTGAGAGCGGGTTAACGATCGATGTGGTGACCCTCGATACAGGCCGCCTGTTCCCCGAAACCACCACAGTCTGGCATGAGACGGAAATGCGTTACGGCAAGCGCATCCGTGCCGTCTATCCCGAGCGCGCCGCACTGGAAACGCTGATCGAGGACCAGGGCATCGACGGACAGTACCTTTCGATTGCAGCGCGCAAGGCCTGCTGCGACGTGCGCAAGGTGGAACCGCTCAAGCGCGCGCTCGCGGGTGCTGCGGTCTGGATTACCGGCTTGAGGGCCAGCCAGTCGGCCAATCGGAGCGGCATGGCGTTTGTGGCCCGTGATGACGGCTTCGGACTCATCAAGGTCAATCCGCTGCTCGATCTGTCGCGCGAGGCGATTGTCGAAGCGACGACGGCCCATAACGTGCCGGTCAACGCCCTGCACGGTCGCGGCTTTCCGTCCATTGGCTGTGCACCCTGCACACGCGCCATCGGGCCCGGCGAGGACGAACGCGCCGGTCGCTGGTGGTGGGAGAGCGAGGACAAGAAGGAATGCGGTCTGCATGTGACCGCGAACGGCGTGCCAGTGCGCGCCATTGGAGTATCCGCATGACATCGCGCGGCCATCTGAAGGCACTCGAAGCTGAATCGATCTTCATTCTGCGCGAGGTTGTCGCCACCTGCGAAAAGCCGGTGCTGCTCTATTCCATCGGCAAGGATTCCGCCGTGCTGCTGCATCTGGCCATGAAGGCCTTTGCGCCCGGCAAGCTGCCGTTTCCGCTGATGCATGTCGATACGACATGGAAATTCCGCGAGATGGTCAGCTTCCGCGACGAAACAGTGAAGCGGCTCGGCCTCGATCTCATCGTCCATGTCAACGAAGAGGGTGTGAAGGCCGGCGTGAACCCCATCGCTTCGGGGTCTGCCGTCCACACCGATGTGATGAAGACGCAAGGACTGAAGCAGGCGCTCGACAAGTACGGCTTCGATGCAGCCTTCGGCGGCGCGCGGCGCGATGAGGAAAAGAGCCGTGCCAAGGAGCGCATCTTCTCACTCCGAAGCGCCGACCATCGTTGGGACCCGAAAGCGCAGCGGCCCGAGCCCTGGGCACTGTTCAACACCCGCAAGCGCAAGGGCGAGAGCTTCCGCGTCTTTCCGCTCTCGAACTGGACCGAGACGGATGTGTGGGACTACATCGCGCTCGAAAATATCCCGGTGGTGCCGCTCTATTTTGCGAAGCCGAGGCCGGTGGTCTACCGGAACGGCGCGCTGATCATGCGCGACGACGAGCGGTTGCCGCTGCACCCCGGAGAGACCGTGCATATGAAAACGGTCCGCTTCCGTACGCTCGGCTGCTATCCGCTGACCGGCGCCGTGGAGAGTACCGCCGCGACCCTCGACGACATCATCGCCGAGATGCGCGCCTCGCGCGCCTCCGAACGGCAGGGCCGCGTGATCGATCATGACGGCGCAAGCTCAATGGAACTGAAGAAGCAGGAAGGCTATTTCTGATGGGTGCCGCACTCAAAATGGCGAAGCTGCCCGCTGTCGCGCCAGCTGCCGCAGTGGCAGAGCGCTCACTCCTGCGTTTCCTCACCTGCGGCTCGGTGGATGATGGCAAATCGACGCTGATCGGTCGCTTGCTCTATGAAACCGGCTCGGTGTTCGAGGACCAGATGGAGGCGCTGACCCGCGACAGCGCGCGCTTCGGCACCACAGGCAAGGACCTTGATTTCGCGCTGCTGGTGGACGGGCTTTCCGCCGAACGTGAACAGGGCATCACCATCGACGTTGCCTACCGCTATTTCTCCACGCCGCGCCGCTCGTTCATCGCCGCCGACACACCGGGGCACGAGCAATACACCCGCAATATGGCGACGGGCGCCTCGACCGCCGATGTCGCCATCGTGCTGGTGGACGCGCGCAAAGGCCTGCTGCCGCAAACTCGCCGGCATTCCTACATCGTCTCGATGCTGGGGGTGCGCCGGGTTATCGTCGCGATCAACAAGATGGATCTTGTCGGCTACCGGCAGGAGGTGTTCGACGCCATCGTCCGCGATTACACCGCGCTGGTGCCGGAGCTTGGCTTTGCCGAAGTGCATCTGATCCCGCTCTCGGCGCGCAACGGCGATTGCATTACGGGCCCCTCGTCCGCGATGCCGTGGTATCAGGGGCCGGCGCTGCTGAATGTGCTTGAAACCATCGGCACCGAGGCCAGGGACGATGCAGTGTTCCGCCTGCCTGTGCAGTGGGTGAACCGCCCCAATCTCGACTTCCGCGGCTTTTCCGGCACGGTGGCCAGTGGTTCCCTTTCCACCGGTGAGGCCGTGACCGTGCTGCCGCGCGGACGGCAGACGACGGTGACGGGCATTCTTGGCCCGGACGGTGACCAGAAAACTGCGCGCGCCGGCGAGGCCGTCACCCTCACCTTTGCCGACGAGGTGGATGTTTCGCGCGGCGATGTGATCGTAAGAGCCGGCCATGTAGCGAACGGCCAGCGGGTGATTGCCGCCCGGTTGCTCGCCATGACCGACACGCCGATTACGCCCGGACGCGGCTATCTCGTCAAGATTGGTACCAGCCTTGCGAGCGCGCGGCTGGTGAGTCTCGATCACGCAATCGACGTGCACACTTATGCCCGCCAGCCGGCGGAAAACTTGCCGATGAATGCCATTGGCCTGGCAACGCTGCGCTTTGAAACCGACGTTATTGCCACAAGCTATGCCGATTGTGCGGTTCTGGGCAGCCTGCTGCTGATCGACCCCTTTACGAACGAGGCGGCGGCGCTCGGCATTGTCGAAGCGGTTGATGGTGAAAAACCTGCGGAACAGTCGTCGACATCCACCGCGCTAGCCCGTATCGGCGCGGCGCTGATGTCGGCGGGCCTGCTCAGCCCTCGCAGCGACGAGACCGCCGTGTTGCGCGATCTGACGGGGCGCATGGGCAATGCGGCGCTGACCGGACTTCTGATCGGCGTGATCGCGGGCGCGCCGGGTGCCGGCGTCATCGGCCTTGCGGCGGATCTCGTGCTCCGGCCGCTGGTGCAAATGGGCCTTGCGGCCGTCTGGCGTGCAATCGACGCGAGGCGCCGGGGACGCGCGGACATCACCATCAGCCTCGACGGCGGCGGCATCTGACCCCATGGCGGACCCGCGCGAACCTCGTCCTGCGGCGCCGGACCGGATTGCCGGGCTTGCCACGCTGCCCCTGTTCCATCGGCTCAGGGGACGCCGAGCCATCATTGCGGGGGACAGCGACGGGGCTTTGTGGAAGGCCGAGTTGCTGGCTGCCGCCGGCGCGGAGGTTCTGGCCTTTTCGATAGGCGACAACGCAGGGTTTGCCGCGCTGGCGGCGCGCATTTCAGCGCTGGCGGACGAAGGCTTCGGCAGCCTCACCCTTCATGTCCGTGCAGCGGAAGCAGCGGATTTTCGCAGCGCAGCGCTGGCGATTGGTGATTTTGCCGAGGATGGGGAGGCGGAAGCCTTCCGTGCGTTGGCATTGGCGGCGGGCGCGCCGGTCAATATCATCGACAAGCCGCATCTCTGCGACGTGCAGTTCGGCTCGATCATCAACCGTTCGCCCCTGCTTGTTGCGGTTTCCACCGACGGGGCTGCGCCGGTGCTGGGTCAGGCAATCCGGACGCGCATCGAGGCGCTGCTGCCGCATGGGCTCAGGCACTGGCTGGCACTTGCACGCGACATCCGCCCGCGTGTGCAAGCGCTGGGATTGCCGCTCGCGATCCGCCGCCGCTTCTGGGCTGGCTTTACAGCGCGGGCGCTTGCCGCCTCCGAAGGCCCTGCCCCCGACGTGACTGAGGCTGTGCTTGCCGATCTTGCCGAGACTTCTGGCGAAGGGAAGCGCGGGCATGTCAGCCTTGTCGGCGCCGGGCCGGGCGATCCCGATCTTCTGACGCTGAAGGCGATGCGGACCCTGCAAAGCGCCGATGTGATCCTGTTCGATGATCTTGTCTCGCCGGATGTGCTCGATCTTGCCCGGCGCGAGGCAACGCGGATCAGCGTGGGCAAGGTCGGCCATGGCCCCTCGGTGACACAGGCCGAGATCAACCGGCTGATCGTCCATCACGCTCTCGCCGGACGGAACGTCGTGCGGCTCAAGAGCGGTGATCCGATGATTTTCGGGCGGGCGGGTGAGGAAATCGCCGCATGCGAGCACGAAGGCGTTGCCGTCAGCATCGTTCCGGGCATCAGCGCAGCGCAGGGGGCGGCGGCGAGCCTCGGCATCTCGCTGACAGAGCGGCTGAAGGCGAGCCGCGTTCAATTCGTAACCGGACACGACCGCAAAGGCGGCCTGCCGGACACCATAGCCTGGCCGGCCATCGCCGATGCCGCGGTGACAACCGTGATCTACATGGCGCGCCGCACCTTGCCTGATTTCAGTGTCCGCGCCATTGCGGCAGGACTGGCAGCCGAGACGCCTGCGGTTGCCGTTCTTTCCGCGACGCGCGCCGACGAGGTTCGCATCGCCGGGACCATCGCCGATCTGCCGGCGAAACTCGCTGCATTTCCCGGAGAAGGTCCGACACTGGTGGTCGTGGGATGGGTGCTCGCACGCGAGCCACACGCGGCGGATCATTCGTAAGATCATTTGCCGCTTGACGGGGAGGCCTCCGCCGCGTCACCACTTGCATAGGTCTGTTTTGCGCGAGGTCATCCATGTCGCTTCCCACCCCGCCGCGCCCTTCGGAAGCTGCGGTCAACAGCGTTGTCGCAGCCCTTCAGACACGATTCGGCGATCGGGCGGTCACCAACATGGCGATACGTGAGCAGCATGGCCATGGCGAAGGCCTACCCGCGTTCGGTCTGCCCGATGTGGTGGTATTTCCCGAGATGAACGAAGAGGTTGCCTTCATCCTGAAGACCTGCAACGACGCTGGCGTGCCAGTAGTCCCGTTCGGCGCCGGCTCCTCGCTCGAAGGGCAGCTTGCGGCGCTGTCCGGCGGTGTCTCGCTCGATATGTCGCGGTTCGACAAGGTATTGGACGTTTCGCCCGAAGCAATGGACTGCCGCGTGCAGGCGGGCGTGACGCGCGAGGCGCTCAATGCCTATATCCGCGAGACGGGCCTGTTCTTTCCGGTCGATCCGGGCGCGAACGCCAGCATTGGCGGCATGGCTGCCACCCGTGCCTCGGGCACCAATGCCGTCCGCTACGGCACGATGCGCGAGAACATCCTGGGCCTGACGGTGGTGACGCCTGACGGGCGGATCGTACGCACGGGCAGCCGGGCCAAGAAATCCTCTGCGGGGCTTGATCTCACGCATCTTTATGTCGGCTCGGAGGGGACGCTCGGCGTCATCACCGAGATTCAGCTTCGCCTTTACGGAACACCGGATAGCATCGTCGCCGCGGTCTGCCAGTTCGATGATCTCGACAGCGCTGTGAACACGGTGGTGATGGCCCTGCAATCCGGGCTGAAGATGGCGCGGATCGAGCTTGTCGACGAAATGCAGATGAAGGCGAGCATCCTTTATTCGCAACTCGATTTCGAAGCAAAGCCATCGCTGTTCCTCGAATTTCATGGCACAGCCTTCGGCACAGCCGAGGATGTGGAGTTGATGCAGGCGATTGCCAGCGAGTTCGGCGGCTCCAAATTCGATTTTGCGGAAAAGCCCGAGGACCGGAACCGCCTCTGGAAGGCCCGGCATAATGCCTATCATGCCAGCATCGCGTTCATGCCCGGCAAGTCCAGCATGAGCACTGATGCCTGTGTGCCGATCTCGGAACTGGCGAACTGTCTTCTGGAAACCAAGGCCGATGTCGCCCAGACCGGCATGACGGTGATGATGGTCGGGCACGTGGGCGACGGAAATTTCCACCTCGGCATTCTCTATGATGCCAATGACCCTGTTGAAACGGAAAAGGCCGAAGGCCTGTCCTTCCGCGTCGCGCGCCGGGCCATTGCCATGGGCGGCACCTCGACCGGTGAACATGGCGTCGGCGTCCACAAGATCGTGCACATGCGCGAGGAACACGGCGAGGCCGTGGACATCATGCAGCAAGTCAAGAATGCGCTCGATCCCAAGGGCATCATGAACCCCGGGAAAGTCTATCCAGCGTCCATCTGAAGGCGCGCGCTTCGCGCCTGAAAAGCCGCTCGGTCTCAGGCCGCCTGACGGCCTGAGGGCACGAGTTGGGGGTCCACGGGGGCCAGAGCCTGCATCACGCGCTGGGGCGGGAAGGTGGCGATCACCTCGGTGCCCTCGCGCAGCTTCGAGCGCAGCATGAAGCTGCCGCCATGCAATTCAACCAGCCCCTTGACGATGGGCAGGCCGAGCCCCGTCCCCGGTTCTGCGGACTTCATCGCCTGCGAGCCGCGCCCGAAGGTTTCCATGACCAATGGAATCTCGTCTTCCGGAATGCCGGCGCCGTTGTCGCGAATCGAGACGTACTGGCCACCGCGCGAGGTCCAGCCGACCTTGATGAGGATTTCGCTACCCTGCGGCGTGAACTTGATCGCGTTCGACAGAAGATTCAGCACAACCTGCCGGATGGCGCGTTCATCCGCCCAGAGGCGCGGAAGGTCCGGTTCGTAGAATTCCTTCACCTTCAGGTCGCGCTTGCGAGCGCGAATGTCGAGCATGTGCCGGCAATCCTCGACGAGGCCGGAGAGGTCGATCGATTCCTCAGTCAGCGTGTAGCGGCCTGCCTCGATGCGCGAAAGGTCAAGCACCTCGTTGATCAGCGAGAGCAAGTGCTCGCCTGACGAATGGATATCGTTGGAATATTCCTTGTACTGAGGAATTGCATGCGGGCCGAACAGTTCCGCTTTCATCACCTCCGAAAACCCGAGGATGGCGTTCAGCGGCGTCCGGAGTTCGTGGCTCATGGTGGCAAGAAAGCGGGATTTCGCAAGGTTGGCGTCTTCTGCCCGCTTGCGTGCCTCGTCGGATCGAGCCTTCTCCTGCTCCAGTTCGCCGATCAGGTCATCCTTTTCAGCGCGGAACATCAGGCTTTCGAGCTGGGCATCGTAAAGCTTGCGCGACAGGACGAAGGAAAAGACGAGGCCGACCGCGATCGTCATTGCCAGCACGACGTTCTGCGCCACCTGCTCGTGCCGCAGCATGTAGAAAATGCCGACGAGGGTGCCTGCCATGTTGGCCATGACCACCGAACGCATGGTGGCCGACATGATGGAACTGACGGAACTGAACAGCAGCAGAGAGAAGATCAGGAAGTTGGCGCTGCTGTCACCTGGCGGATCGCCAACAATGACCGTTATGCTGCTCCAGCAGATCGCCAGAATCGTTTCGGCAGTCACGAAGCGCAACTGCCAGGCTTTCAGGTTTGTGCTCTCGTTCGCCGTCGCCAGAAAGCGACGGCACATCATGTGATAGACGATGCCGACAAACAGGATCAGGCAGAACCAAGTGCCGATCGCGACCGGAAACGACCATTTCATCGTCGCCGTGATCGGCAGGCAGGCGAGCAGCAGCAACGGCCCCGACGCGCCGGCGCGGGCGTTCACAAAGGTTGTCGCCAGTTCAAGCTCGAATGCGCGATTCAGCCCGACGGATGATGTCAGACGCTCGCGCGTATCCTTCATGGTACGCTGAACCAGCTTGCGGCGTTTGACCGAGGCTTCTTCTTCCTCGTGCTTTCGCTCGATGGCATCGGCGGTCACGTCAACAACGGGCATCGGCTGATTTACTCTTTACGCAGCTTGCAACAGCGCATCTTTCAGCCGAAATCGTTAAAAGCTGATTCACAACCAACAAAAAACTGACCGCAAGCGACAAAAATTCCGCCATGCGCTTTTCAACTCTCATCGCCCTGATGGTGCTCGGTGCACTTGCCGTGTGGTCGCAGAAGGTTCTGGAGCGACCGATGCCGAAGGACCGGCTGGCCAATGGTCAAGCCCAGGCTCTCGACGGAGATTCCCTGCGCATCAGCGGCGAGGACATGCGCATCAAGGGCATCGATGCTCCGGAGTTCAACCAAACCTGCCAGCGCATGGGCAAGGAGGTGCCTTGCGGACGCGAAGCAGCATCGGCGCTGCGCCGAATTCTGGCGCGCGGGCCCGTCACCTGCGTTGGCTTTGAACACGACCGCTATGGCCGCCTGCTTGTGACCTGCCGCAGCCTCGGCGCCGATGTGGGCGCGATGCTGGTCAGAGAGGGTATGGCGGTCTCCTACGGGGACTACCTTGTGGAAGAAGCCGAAGCCCGGGCCGACAATCGCGGGCTGTGGTCCGGCACCTTCGAGATGCCGCGCGACTGGCGCGCCAGCCATCCGCGCAACGATACCCCCGGCGTTGTCAGTCCGGCGCAGAAAAAGTAGGCTATCGCTCCGACCTTCGCTCGGTGCGACCGATCAAGGCAGATCTCGCGCAACGGCGGCAATCCAATTGAAATGACGGGGGTGAGCTTGCCTTCATTTGTGAGAGGATGTGCAGTCTTGGCGCTCGCACTTTTCTTCCTAATCCGCCTCGCCGTGTGACCGGCAAGGGTCTGACGGGCCAGCGTCATCCACGCTGATCACGATTTCGTGCGCCACCGCACATCCTTGCCGCAGCGCCTGTGGCATTAACATCAATGGTGCCATTGCCCATGGCATCTGTTTCAAGCGAAACAACCTTGGCGCGGCGTCTTCAGGCGTCGCGCCTCTTTTTTTCTGAAGTTCCCGGCCACGACCTCGACATGCGACTGCCCCGGAATTGACCGTTTGGCGCGGACATGATCCATTCTGCCCGGAACGGTTCAGGAGAGAACTATTTTGAAACTCTATGATGGCGGCAAGGTCCCAAACGCGCGGCGGGTTCGTGTTTTTCTGGCCGAAAAGGGTATTTCAATACCGATCATTCCCGTTGATCTCGGCAAGAACGAGCACAAATCGACGGCCTTTACGGGAATCAATCCGTTGCAGCGGGTGCCGGCGCTTGTCTTTGACGATGGCAGCGTTCTTACCGAATCCATAGCGATCTGTCGCTATTTCGAGGAAACCCAGCCCGAGCCGCCGCTGTTCGGCGTTGGCGCCCGCGGCAAGGCCGAGGTGGAGATGTGGCAGCGGCAGCTTGAACTCAACCTGCTCCAGCCGATTGCCCATGTCTTCCGCCATCTCCACCCGGCCATGGCAACATACGAGGTGCCGCAGGTGGCCGAATGGGGCGAAGCGAACCGGGGCCACGCCTCTCGATACATGACCTTGCTCAATGCGCATCTGAAGGATCGGCCCTTCGTGATGGGGGAGACCTTCACTGTCGCCGACATCACCGGACTGGTGGCGCTCGACTTCACCCGTCCGGCGCGCATGACGATCCCGGATGGGTTGCCGCATCTGTCTGACTGGTATGCCCGCCTTTCAGCCCGCCCGAGCGCAAAAGCATGAAGTCCGCGCTGGTCTTTGCTGCGGTGCTCACGGCAATGCCGCTGCTGGCAGCCGAAGACCCGGCCCGGCAGGATATGCCACCATCGTTGAAGCAGGTGACCGGAGCGGAACTCCAGCGCGAGATCACCGGGCAAACACTGACAGGGCGGCATGCCAGCGGCATGCCCTACAGCGAGTATCATTCGCCGGACGGGCGGATCTACGGTCACAACAACCATGTGCCCGTTCGCGATGGCTGCTGGGTCATCCGGCAGGACGAGGTTTGTTATACCTACGAAAAAGGCCCGGCGCCGGGCGTGTTCTGCTGGCGCTTCTTCCGTGCGGAGGGGGGCTATACCATCCTGCTGCCGGATACGGGCACCGTGGGTACAGCCAAGCTGGAGCCAGGCAATCCACACAAGTTCAATGACGGGGGCGAGCCGTGGTCATGCGACGCGCTGCTCTCGATGCGTCGCAACGGGAGACCAGGATGAGCGATTCACCGCTGAAAATCACGAAGACGGGCAAGATTGCCGTTCTCAGCCTTAACCGGCCGGACAAGCTGAATGCTTTTTCTGCCGCGCTGCACAAGGCGTTGCGCGAGGCGCTCGATGATTGCGCAAGCGATGCTGCCGTGCGCTGCGTGGTGCTGACCGGGGAAGGCCGCGCTTTTTCCTCCGGGCAGGATCTGACCGAGGACTTCCCACGCAAGCCGAACGGCAGTTTTGACCTCTCCGGTCCGCTTGAGCGGGATTACAACCCGCTCGTCAAACGGCTGATGGCCTATCCCAAGCCGGTGATTGCCGCACTGAACGGGCCGGCCGTCGGCGCCTCGATGAATATTGCGCTCGCCTGCGACATCGTGGTGGCAACGCGCTCTGCCTATTTGCAGGAAGCGTTCGCCAAGATTGCGCTGGTGCCGGATGCGGGCGGCACCTGGATCCTGCCCCGCCTCGTCGGCC
>JAIUNP010000076.1 GCA_020161975.1 Pseudomonadota bacterium | reverse complement strand
CATCGCAGAACAGATGCGCGAGGTCGAGGACTGCCTTGCCTGGAGCGGCCAGCGTCCGGTCGAGTGGCTCATGACCCATGCCGCAGTCGATCCACGCTGGTGCCTTGTCCATGCAACGCACATGACTGCGGAGGAAACGCGCAGCGTCGCCGCCAGTGGTGCGGTCGCCGGTCTCTGTCCGATCACGGAGGCCAATCTCGGCGACGGGCTGTTTCCCGGAGCGGATTTTGCGGCGCGGGGCGGCACTTTCGGCGTTGGCTCGGATTCCAATGTCGAGATCAGCGCGGCGGCAGAATTGCGGCTCTATGAGTATGGCCAGCGCCTGTTCCGGCGCGAACGCAACGTTCTTGCGGCCCATGAAGGGCAATCCACGGGCGAAGCACTCTATTCTGCCGCGCTCGCCGGAGGGGCCCGCGCACTCGCCCGGAACGTTGGCGCGCTCGCGCCAGGGCTTTCAGCGGATATCGTCGTGCTTGATATCGACCATCCCGCCCTGGCGCCAATCGATGCGGAGCACTGGCTCGATGCCTATGTCTTTGTTGCCGGGGTCGGCGCAATTAAGACTGTGTTCGCAGCGGGTCGGACCGTAGTCGATGCAGGTCGGCATGTCGCGCGGGAGAGGATCGCATCCCGTTTCATTGAACGGCTGGCGAGGCTGACATGAACGCGCCGCTGCCAAAGCATATCCACCAGCGCATCCGTGCCGACATCGAGGGCCATATCCGCTCAGGGCGCTGGCCGGTGGGCCATGCGATTCCGTCTGAGGCCGACCTGATGACGGCCTACGGCTGCTCCCGCATGACCGTCAACAAGGTGCTATCCTCACTGGCCGAGCAGGGCATCATCGCCCGGCGGCGGCGCACCGGCTCGGTCGTGGCGCAGCCGTCCATCGACAAGGCTGTGCTGACCATTCGCGACTTTCCCGCGGAGGCTGAACGCTCCGGGAAGACCTATGCCTTCGATATTCTCGCACAACGCACCCAGACCGCCGATGTAGCGACCGCTGCTCGGGTCGGCATTGCCATCGGCACGCCGGTGCGATTTCTGACGACGCTTCACCGTTTCGATGGCCAGCCCGAGGCACTGGAGGAACGGCTGATCAACCTCGATGCCGTTCCTGCCGCGCGAACCGAGCCTTTTGACGACCGTCCGCCAGGCACATGGCTTCTGGCCCACGTTCCGTGGAGCGAGGCCGAGCATGTCATCCACGCCGCCAATGCCAGCCCGTCGCTCGCCAAGCGACTTGCCATCGCAACCGGCACGGCCTGCCTCATCGTCGAACGCCGCACCTGGCAAGGCGACACCCTGCTGACGGAAGCACGAATCCACTACCCCGGCGAGCAGCATCGGCTCGTCGGGCGTTTCACTTCAACCGGACTCGCCGCCAGTGCGGCTGGGCCCGAATAACCACCGGCGTCGCCGGTAAACAGGGAGAACATTATGCTGACCAAACTTCTGGCAGGCGCCGCCATCGTTTGCGCAAGCCTCGTGCCGGCCGTGGCGCAGGAAACAAAGGTCACGGTCGGCATTTCCGGCTGGACCGGCTTTGCGCCGCTGGTCCTGGCCCGGGATGCCGGTATCTTCAAGAAAAACGGGCTTGATGTGACCATCAAGAAGATCCCGCAGGCTTCGCGCCATCTCGCCATCCAGTCCGGCGATGTGCAGTGCGCCGCGACCACAGTCGAGACCTGGGTGGCGTGGAACGCCAATGGCGTGGCAACCAAACAGATTTTCCAGCTCGACAAGAGCTATGGCGCTGACGGCATGGCTGTGCGCAATTCCATCGCCTCGATCAAGGATCTCAAGGGCAAGACCGTTGCCGCCTCCGCGCCGGGCACAGCCCCCTATTTCACCCTAGCCTGGATGCTCAAGAAAAACGGCCTCGGCATTAAGGATGTCACCGTCGTCAACCTTGAGCCCGGTCCGGCAGCACAGGCTTTCGTTGCGGGTCAGAATGACGCGGCGATGACCTACGAGCCCTATCTTTCCACCGTGCGGACCGCGCCCGACAAGGGCAAGATCATCGCCACCACGCTCGACTATCCGATGGTGATGGATACCTTCGGCTGTACGCCGAAGTTTCTCGACGAGAACCCCAAGGCCGCCAAGGCCCTCGCCGACAGCTATTTCGAGGCGCTCGACATGATCGCCAAGGATCAGGCCAAGAGCTACGAGATCATGGGCGCCGATGTGAAGCAGACTGGCGAAGCCTTCGGCAATTCGGCAAAATATCTGCGTTGGCAGGACCGCGCCGCGAACAAGAAGTTCTTCGCTGGCGAGCATGAGGCGTTCTCGAACGAGGCCGCCGATCTCCTGCTCGAACTCGGAATCATCAAGCAGAAGCCGGATATCAAGGGCCTCGTCGATACCCGCTTCATCCAGTGAGCCCGCAGTTTCCCGCTTCTGAATTCTCGAAGCGGGGATGATCCCTCATCTCGGGCGGCGGTGGCCGCCCGGGCCTTCCCCTTGAAAAAAGGAACTGGCCTTGCGTCCGCTGGAACCTGTCAGTCAACCCATGCGCATCGCGCTGGGGATTTCGTTCTTTGTCCTGTTTTTCACCCTCTGGGGGGCGGTGACCTTTTCGGGGTTCGTGCCCAAGACCTTCCTCGCCGACCCCATCACGATGGTTCAGGATGGCTGGCTGCTGCTGACAAAATTCAACTTCGCCACCGATATCGGGGTCACGGTGTGGCGGGTGGTCGGCGGCTTCGTGCTTGCCACCGTTGTCGCGGTGCCGATCGGCATCCTGATGGGGGCGTTCAAGCCCATCGAAGCGCTGCTCGAGCCCATGGTCAGCTTTGCGCGCTACCTGCCGGCTTCGGCCTTCGTGCCGCTGCTGATCCTCTGGGCCGGCATCGGCGAAATGCAGAAGCTGCTCGTTATCTTCATCGGCTCGGTGTTCCAGATCATCCTGATGGTTGCGGTGTCCGTCAGCAATACACGGCGCGATCTCGTCGAGGCCGCCTACACGCTCGGTTCGACGCCGGGCGGGGTCGTCCGCCGGGTTCTCATTCCGGCCAATTCGCCGGAGATCGCCGAAATCCTGCGTCTGGTGCTCGGCTGGGCCTGGACCTATGTCATCGTGGCCGAACTGATCGGTTCCTCCTCCGGAATCGGCCATATGATCATCGAGAGCCAGGCGCTGATGGCGACCGGCCAGATGATCTTCGGCATCATCGTGATCGGCGTGATCGGCCTTGTCTCGGATTTTCTGTTCAAGATGGTCAACCGGCGTCTTTTTGCCTGGAGGCTGGCATGAGTGAGGTTGTCCAACTCAGGGTCGAGGGCGTCGGGCGTGTGTTCCCGGGTGTTTCCGGTCGCCCGCCGGTGACGGCGTTGCAACCGACCGACCTTGCCATCGCCAAGAACGATTTCATCACGCTGCTCGGCCCTTCGGGCTGCGGCAAGTCGACCCTGCTGCGCATTATCGCCGGGCTTGACCGGCCAACCTCCGGGCGGGTGCTTCTGGATGGCAAGGTCGTCAGCGGGCCGGGGCCGGACCGGGGCATGGTTTTCCAGTCCTATACGCTGTTTCCCTGGCTGACCGTGGCCGAGAATATCGCCTTCGGCCTGACCGAACGCGGACTTCCCGAGGCCGAGCGCGCGCCGGTTGTCGCCGAGTTCATCGCAAAGGTCGGCCTAAGGGGTTTCGAGAACCATCTGCCCAAGCAGCTTTCGGGCGGGATGCAGCAGCGCGTGGCGATTGCGCGGGCGCTCGCCAACAGCCCCGACATTCTGCTGCTTGACGAGCCGTTCGGTGCACTCGACAACCAGACACGCGGGCTGATGCAGGAACTGTTGCTCGGCATCTGGGAGCGTGAGCGCAAGACGGTGATCTTCGTCACCCATGACATTGAGGAAGCCGTCTTCATGGCCTCCCGCGTGCTGGTGATGACGGCACGACCCGGGCGGATCAAGGCCGATGTGCCGGTAGATTTGCCTTATCCGCGCCACTACACGCTGAAGACCAGCCCCGAATTCTCGCGGCTGAAAGCGCTGTTGACCGAGGAAATCCGCGCCGAGGCCGTGCTTGCCGCGAACGAGCACTGACCGGCGGCAAACCCGCCCGGCGAGCATGTTCGAGATCATCGGGTCTTGTCCGCGCCGGCGCCCTCAAAATGGGCTGACGGGAAAATACTTCAGATAGAGCATCGCATAGCGGCCATCGAGAGCAAGACGGTGCAGCGCCCAGTCGATGGCCTGACGCATCGTTGCATTGTCAGGTCTTAGCGCAATGCCTGCCCCTTCGCCAAAAAAGCGCGGCTCCGAATAGGGGCCGCCGGCAAACTGGCAACACCCCCCCGAGGTTTCCCCATTGAGCCAGAACGCGCCGGTGGTTCCATCGACAAAGGCCGCCGTCACCTCCCCGGCGCGCATCGCGTCCAGCGCCGCCGTCTGATGTGGCGTGCGCACCAGTTCCACACCGTGAAAAAACGCTTTCAGATAAGCTTCGTGGGCTGAACCTGCGACCACAGCGACCTTTCGGCCGGTCAGGTTGGCAAGCGAGGGCTCAAACGGCGGATCAGAGACTTTCGTAAGGAATCGGGCCGGCGAGCGAAAATAGGCTGCGGTGAAGGCAAAGGTCTGGCGCGTTTCGGCGGAAATGCGCATCGAAGCGATGATCGCATCGCCCTGCCCCGTGCGCAGCGCCGCAGCGAGCCCGTCCCAGCGGATCGGCTGAATCGTGCAGGAGACCTGCAACTGTTCGCAGACTGCCCGAGCCAGATCGACCTCAAAGCCGGTTAGCTGTCCGTCGGGCCCGATGAAATGGAACGGTGGGTAGTCATTTTCGGTCAGGAAGCGAATCTGGCGGATTGTGCCGAGATCCGGCCGGTCCAGCTTGCGCTTCACATCCCAGAATTGCGGTACCCGCGCCGGCTCGGCGTGAACCACAACCGGCCCGGCAAACACGAGGTTGAAAATAATTGCAGCGACCAGACCGACGCCCCTCGACAAGAGCCGGCACGATTGCCTAACCTCGCGATGGGCGCTGCCGTCACCGGCGTCTTCAGATTGTAATGCGAAGCGTATCATGCCGGAAGAGTTTGGCGCCGGATCTCTGGGGATGCAAGCGGCGACGACCCCGCCCGACACCGTTCACGCGCGTCCCGCCATCGAAGTCAAGCTAACCACCCCTAAAACGGGCGTACTCCTTGCCCCTGACATTGCCTTTCTGGTCACGCACGGGATCTCGCCAAAGATTCTTGCCGCGGCTCAGCGCCGGGGTTCTCAAATCGGAGAACCTCCACATCGGGTGCTGATTGCCAACGGTCTTATTGGGGAGGCAACCTATGTCCGGCTGCTGGCGCAGCGCCTCGGCGTCAGTCTTGCGCAACGTGATGCGGTGCCGGATCAGCGTGTTGCATCCGATGCCGCGCTGCGTCAGGGCTGGATGCGCGCGACGACCGGGGCCGGAAGAGCCGTGCTCATCCTTCACGCGTCCGGCCCTGCCATCCGCAGCGTCATCGAAACGCCAACCCTGCACGGGCGAGACGGCCTTCTGATCGCGGATACAGCGACGTTTCATGCCATTCTTCTGCGACATTTCGCCGATGATATTGCCTGGGCAGCGGCGACAAGTGTTCCGGAACCGGAGTCGGCGCGGCGTCACCCGCGCGCAGAAGGGCGTTCTGGCGCTCTCTGGACTGGCTCTGGCAGGCGCCATCATCCTGGCACCAACGGCGACCCTGTTGCTGGCCCCGCTTCTGCTCGGCGTGATCTTTCTGGCCGCTGCGTTCCTCCAGATCGGTGTCACGCTGGCCGCCGCACCGCAAAAGTCGCCGCCGGTTGAACGGCGTGACGACCGGCTGCCGCGCTATTCCGTGCTCGTTCCCCTCTATCGCGAGGCCAGCGTCGTCAGTGATCTCGTCGCAGCGCTCGCCGCGATCGACTACCCGAAGGAACGGCTCCAGATCCTGCTGGTGACCGAGGCGCATGACGAGGGGACGCAAGCCGCAATCAATGCCCTCGCCCTGCCCGACAACATTGCCATGCTGGTTGCACCCGCTGGCACGCCGCATACCAAGCCGCGCGCCATCAACGCGGCCCTGCCGTTTGCGAACGGCACATTCCTGGTGGTCTATGATGCCGAAGACCGCCCCGATCCGCTGCAACTCAGGGCCGCTGTCGCGGCCTTCGACGCCGCAGGACCCAATGTCGCCTGCCTTCAGGCTCGCCTTGCCATCGACAATATCGAGGACAGCTGGCTGACGCGGATGTTCGCCATCGAATATGCAGCGCTGTTCGATGTCGTAAAGGCCGGTACGGCAAAGTTGGGCCTGCCCGTGCCGCTTGGCGGAACCTCCAACCATTTTCGCGCCGATGCCTTGCGCGCAGTTGGCCTGTGGGATGCATGGAATGTCACCGAGGATGCTGATCTCGGCTTCCGCCTCGCCCTGCACGGGCTCGCCGTGCGCGACCTCAACTCGACGACCGACGAGGAGGCTCCGCACACGACCAGGGCCTGGCTCAATCAGCGGACGCGCTGGCTGAAGGGCTGGATGCAGACGGTGCTCACCCATTCGCGCCAGCCGATCCGGACCTGGCGCGCCCTGGGCACTGCGGGCTTTTTTGCCGCAGTGGCACAATCGGCCTGCGTTATTGCCGGCGCGCTGGGAACACCTCTCTTTCAGGCGCTTGTGCTGATCCGACTCCTGGCGCCGGAACCGCTGCTGAGTGGTCCTGTTGCGAACCGCATCGCCGACGGGGTCATGGTCCTGCTCGGGCTGACAGGGCTCATCTGCACCCTCCTTCCGGCGCTGATCGGCATGGCGCGGCGCGGGCTCTGGCATCTTCTCCCATGGCTACCGCTGATGCTGGTCTATCAGTTTCTCGTGTCCATTGCCGCCTATCGGGCTTTCCACGAACTCGTCATCGCGCCCTTCCGCTGGAACAAGACCCAACACGGCACCGCGCGATCACGCAAAAGGCGGCAGCGCTGACAGTCCGGCCAGCGCGCCCAATCTGTTTTCAGAAACACATGGCCCAGGCGGTTGCGAGCATCTCGATGAAAACGATGCTGCCGTAGCGCGCCCAGAGCAGTCCTGTCAGTAAAACCAGGGCGAGCACCCCGAAGATGGCGATGCGGCGGAAGCCGCGCGACCCACCGCCGTCTGCTGCCGCACTCATGGCTTCTCCGGTGCCGACGCCGGCTCGCCGATCGCCGGGCCATCAGCCATGCCGGCCAGCACCTCGGCCACGTGCCGCACATGGACATTGGCGCCCCGGCGCTGAAGCTTACCGGCCATGTTCATGAGACAGCCAAGATCGCCCGCAAGCAGCGTCGTTGCGCCGGATCTTTCGACATTCTCGACCTTCTTGGTGACGATCGAATCGGACAACTCGCCGTATTTGACGGCAAAGGTGCCGCCAAAGCCGCAGCAGGTCTCGTTCTCGTTCATTTCCGTCAGCGAAAGCCCGTCCACCGTGGCGAGCAGGGCGCGCGGCTGGCGCTTCACCCCCATCTCGCGCAGGCCCGAACAACTGTCGTGGTAGGTGACATTGCCCTCGTAACGGGCGCTGACAGCGGTGACGCCCAGAATGTCGGTGAGAAAAGAGACGAGTTCGTGTGTCTTTGCCGCGACCATGCTTGCCTTGGGGCCAAGATTGGGATCACCGGCGAAGAGCTCAGGATAATGTCTGGCGATCATGCCTGCGCAGGAGCCGGAGGGCGCCACGACATAATCATAAGGCGCGAAGGCCTCGATCATCTGCGCGGCCAGCGCTGTCGCATCGCGACGGTCGCCGGAATTGAATGCGGGCTGACCGCAACAGGTCTGCACCGGCACCTCGACCGTGCATCCCGCATCCTCCAGCAGCTTGACGGCGGCAAAGCCGATATTTGGCCGCATCGCGTCAACAAGACAGGTGACAAACAGGGCCACACGCGGCCCGGCCTTCTGCGCATTCTCGGTCATCGGTCATCTATCCGGCAAGACGTCCAGCCCAATGGCGGGACAATCTGACTGTGGACCAATGACTGTTCCGCTTCAAGCCTTCAGCGCCTGGGCAATGTCGGCAATCAGATCATCGGGATGTTCGAGGCCAACCGAAAGGCGGACCAGCGCTTCGCCCACGCCCATATCCGCCCGCTGCTCAGGCGTGAAACGCTGGTGCGTTGTCGTAGCGGGGTGCACGGCAAGGCTCTTGGCATCGCCGAGATTGTTGGAAATCCGGATGATGCGCAGCGCATTGAGGAAGCGGAAGGCATCGGCCTTCGAGGTTCCGACCTCGAAAGCAATCAGCGAGGACGGGCCCAGCATCTGCCGGGCGATCAGTTCGGCCTGCGGATGATCCTTTCGACCCGGGAAGCGCAGATTGCGGACACGCGCCTGCGTCGCCAGCCAATCGGCAATCGCGCTTGCTGTTTCCGTCTGGCGGCGAACGCGCAACGGCAGGGTTTCAAGTGCTTTCAGCAGGACCCAGGCATTGAACGGCGACATGGCCGGACCGGTCTGGCGCAGCAGCGTATGCACGTTCTTTTCAATGAACTCCGCCGAGGCGAGAATGGCACCGCCGAGGCAACGCCCCTGTCCGTCGATATGCTTGGTGGCCGAATAGACGACGCAATCGGCCCCGAGTTCGAGCGGTTTCTGCCAGAGTGGGGTGGCGAACACATTGTCGACGACCAGCGCGGCGCCGACGGATTTGGCCAGCGCCGCGACGGCGCGGATGTCGATCACATCCAGCGTGGGGTTGGACGGGCTTTCGAGAAAGAACACCTTCGTATTGGGCCGGATCGCCGCCTTCCATGCGGCGAGATCCAGTCCATCCACCAGAGTCGATTCGACACCATAACGCGGCAGATGCTCCTCGACGACATAGCGGCAGGAGCCGAACAGCGCGCGCGCAGCGACAACATGATCGCCAGCCCGAACAAGCCCCATCACCGCTGCCGTGACCGCCGCCATGCCACTGGCGGTGGCACGGGCCGCCTCAGCCCCTTCCAGCGCGGCCATCCGCTGCTCGAACATCTGCACGGTCGGGTTGGAAAAACGGGCGTAGATGAAGCCATCGTTCTTGCCAAGAAAGCGGTTCTCGCATTGCTCGGCGCTGTCGTAAACATGACCCTGGGTCAGAAACATCGCCTCCGAGGTTTCCCCGAACTGAGACCTCAGGATGCCGTCATGAACAAGGCGCGTTTCAGCGTGAAGCTTGTTGGGGAGGCGGGCGTCGGACATGGAAACCTCTGGGCGCTGGCGTTGGAAGGTCCCATAAACCATTCCCGATCGTTCGACAAGACGAACAAATATCTCTTATTCCGAACATCTCCGCCCTGAAGTTTTCCAGATCAGGCATCGCAACCGGATCGCACCCCTGATCGTGTCTTGCTATTGTAGAAAATTTTGCTATCTTCTAGCGTGTTCTGGCTATCCGGGAGTTAATTTTCCTAAATCGTCAGGTAATTGAAATGATTTTTCGAGCTGGATGCCATGGACGCCATAGATCGCAAGTTGCTCGTCCTTTTGCAACAGGATGCGAATGTTTCACTGGCCGAACTTTCCGAGCGGGTCGGCCTGTCGCAAACGCCGTGCTGGAAGCGCATCCAGAAGCTGGAAGCGAGCGGCGTCATCACGCGGCGCGTCGCGCTGGTCGATCCTGACAAGATCGGCCTTGGCCTCACCGTCTTTGTTTCCATCGAGACAGGGGATCATTCCGGCCCCTGGCTGGAGCGTTTCGCCCAGACGGTGTCGTCCATGCCGGAGGTGATGGGCCTTTACCGGATGGCCGGCGATGTCGACTACCTCGCGCATGTCGTCGTGGCCGATATGGCCGCCTACGACCAGTTCTACAAGCGGCTGATCAACACGATCGCTCTCAAGAACGTGACCTCACGCTTTGCGATGGAGCGGATCAAATCCACCACCGCCTATGCCATTTCTTCCGGGACCTGACGAGACAATCCATGACCATCCGCAAGGGCCTCATCGAGGCCATCGGCCACACGCCGCTGATCCGCCTGAAGGCTGCATCCGAAGCGACGGGGTGCACGATCCTCGGCAAGGCCGAGTTCATGAATCCCGGCCAGTCGGTGAAGGACCGGGCCGCGCTCGCCATCATCCGCGACGCCGAGGCGAAGGGGCAGTTGAAGCCGGGCGGCGTCATCGTCGAGGGCACGGCCGGCAATACCGGCATCGGCATCGCGCTCGTCGGCAATGCGCTGGGCTATCGCTCGGTCATCGTCATCCCGGAGACGCAGTCGCAGGAAAAGAAGGACATGCTGCGGCTGGCGGGCGCGACGCTGGTCGAGGTGCCGGCCGCGCCCTACGCCAACCCGAACAACTATGTGAAGGTGTCCGGTCGCCTCGCCGAGGAGCTGGCGAAGACCGAGCCCAACGGCGCGGTCTGGGCCAACCAGTTCGACAATGTCGCCAACCGGCAGGGCCATCTCGACACGACCGGCCCGGAAATCTGGGACCAGACGGCGGGCCAGATCGACGGCTTCATCTGCGCGGTCGGCTCGGGCGGGACGCTGGCCGGCGTCGGCATGGCCCTGAAGGCGCGCAACCCCAAGGTGACGATCGGGCTGGCCGATCCGATGGGGGCGGCGCTCTATTCCTACTACACGGCGGGCGTGCTCAAGGCCGAGGGCTCCTCGATCACCGAGGGTATCGGCCAGGGTCGCATCACCGCCAATCTGGTGGATGCGCCGGTCGATGTCGCCTTCCAGATCCCGGATGCGGAAGCGGTGCAGATCGTCTTCGATCTGCTGGAGCAGGAGGGCCTGTGCCTCGGCGGCTCGTCGGGCATCAATGTCGCCGGCGCGATCCGGCTGGCCAAGCAGATGGGGCCGGGCCACACCATCGTGACGGTGCTCTGCGACTACGGCACGCGCTACCAGTCGAAGCTGTTCAACCCGGAATTCCTGCGCTCGAAGAACCTGCCGGTTCCCGGCTGGCTGGAGCGGGACGGTTCGGCGCTCAAGCAAGCCGTCAGCAAGGTGATGGCCTGAGGCGGCAACCGCCTCAGGCCATTCGTGATCACGCCGCGCGCGGCGTCGCGTCGATCGCCTCGATATCGCCGGCGCGGTCGTATTGCGCCTGATCGAGCATGCCCTGCCGCTTGGCGACGAGAGTGGGCACCAGCGCCTGACCGGCAACGTTCACCGCCGTGCGGCCCATGTCGAGGATCGGGTCGATGGCGAGCAGCAGGCCGACACCGGCGAGCGGCAGACCGAGCGTCGAGAGCGTCAGCGTCAGCATCACCGTTGCGCCGGTGAGGCCGGCGGTCGCGGCCGAGCCGATGACCGAGACGAAGGCGATCAGGACATATTCCTGGATGCCGAGCGGCACACCGTAGAACTGCGCGACGAAGATCGCGGAGATCGCCGGGTAGATCGCGGCGCAGCCGTCCATCTTCGTGGTCGCGCCGAGCGGTACGGCGAAGGCAGCGTATTCGCGGGGCACGCCGAGGCTCTTCTCGGTCACGGCCTCGGTCACCGGCAAGGTGCCGATCGAGGAACGCGAAACGAAGGCGAGCTGGATCGCCGGCCAGGCGCCCGCGAAGAAGCGCGCCGGCGACAGGCCGTGCAGGACGAGCAGCGCGGGATAGACGACGAGCAGCACGATCGCGAGGCCGAGATAGACGGCGAAGGCGTACCAGGAGAGCTGTTCCAGCGTCTGCCAGCCGTATTGCGCGACAGCATTGCCGAGCAGGCCGATGGTGCCGATCGGCGTCAAACGGATCACCCACCACAGGATCTTGCGCACGATCGCGAGGAAGGACTCGTTCAGCGCGAGGAAGCTGTTGGCGCGTTCGCCGACCTTCAGCGCCGCGACGCCGACGACGATCGAGATCACCAGCAATTGCAGCACGTTGAAGCCGAGGCGCGTGGTCGCGCCGCCGCCCTCGACCCGCGTCGTCGCCTGCAGGCCGAACATGTTGGCGGGCACGAGGCCCTTCAGGAAGTCGAGCCAGGAACCGACGGAGCCCGGCGCCTTGGCGCTGGCGGCGGCCACGCCGGCATTGATGCCGGGCTGGATCAGGAGGCCGAGCGCGATGCCGATGAGCACGGCGATGAAGGCGGTAATCGCGAACCAGAGCAGCGTCTGCCAGACCAGCGCGGCGGCATTCGAGAGCTGGCGGAGATTGCTGATCGAGGCGACGATCGCGGTGAAGATCAGGGGCGGCACCAGCGCCTGCAACAATTGCACGAAGATCGAGCCGGTGGTCGCGAGCGTGACGGTCAGCCAGTTCGGCTGGCCGGGCGCGACCGGGCCCATATTGCGTGCGACCCAGCCGAGCACGAGGCCGATTACCATCGCCGCCAGGACCTGGAAGCCGAAGCTGGCATAGAACGGTTTTGAACCGGCTCCGGCTGTGCCGGTCCGGGGAATTGCGGTGGTCATGACAGGATCTCTTCTGGCTCGGCCCACGGCCGTAGATGAATGTTCCTATACACTCTCGGGATCGACCTCCGCAAAAGCAGATATTTTTGTAATTCACGCAAGTTGCGATAAAAATATTCTCTTTTGGAGCACATCGCGAGGATGAAGCCGACGACGCCGAGAACGGTGTTCTCATCAGGCCCCAATCGCCTCGCGGCAACGCTCTCGTTTGCCGGAAAAGTGATTTCCACGGAGATCGAACAGTTCTAGCCTGCACGTCGATGATCCAGCGATCGGCGAGGTGGTCGCATGTCAGTCTCGGAAGTTCGGCTCAGCCCCTCCGCCGCGCGGGAAGCGCTGCCCGAGCAGGACCATCCACCTCCGGACGGCGTCATCGCCTCAGGCGTCTATGTCCATGGGGTGCGCGTCGCCGATATCCCGGTGACGGAAGCCGGCGAATGGGCGCGCAAGGACGACCATGTCGTCTGGATCGGCCTGTTCGAGCCGGAGCCCGCGCTGCTGCGCTGCGTGCAGCAGCAGTTCAACCTGCACCCGCTCGCGGTCGAGGACGCTACTAACGCGCATCAGCGGCCCAAGCTCGAGCAATATGGCGACGCGCTCTTCGTGGTCGCCC
>JAIUNP010000075.1 GCA_020161975.1 Pseudomonadota bacterium | reverse complement strand
GCGGCCAACCTCGTGGAAGGCGATGTTCTGCGGAGAATGGCCCGCCGCAGTGGCGATCGGAACGGCCGAGAAAACGCGTTCGGGGTGGCTGGCGGCCCACTCCAGCACCTGCATCCCGCCCATCGAGCCGCCGATGACGGAGAGAAGTTTCGCAACGCCCAGATGCTCGACCAGCATCGCCTGCGCCTTCACCATGTCGCCGATGGTGACGACCGGAAAATCGAGTCCGTAAGGTTTGCCCGTCTCGGGGTTCGTCTGCGCCGGCCCCGACGTGCCCATGCAGGCCCCGAGCACATTGGCGCAGATGAAGAAGAAGCGGTTGGTATCCATTGGCCGGCCAGGGCCGATCATCACATCCCACCAGCCCCCCTTGCCCGTGACTGGATGGATATTGGCGACGTGCTGGTCACCCGTCAGCGCATGGCAGATGAGAATGGCGTTGGAATGATCGGCATTCAGCGTGCCATAGGTCTGGTAGGCGATTTGCAGGGGCGCGAAATACTGTCCGCCATCCAGCAGGAGCGGCTTGTCCATGCCAAAGCGGATCACCGGGCTGTCCGGATTGTCCGCCTGCCGCAGCGCGGCATCTGCCATGCATCTTCCCGCCGTACTCATGATGCCGTCACGAATTTCCGAATACCGAACAATTTCTGATTTCAGGCCGTTTCGTTCGTTGTAGCGAACAATTGGCGGCAACGCCAGTCCCTCCACGGCAGGCCCGGATTGCGCTGATCCCAGAACCGCATTAATCGAAAGACAATCCTGTCATCCTGTCATCCTGACTTCCGGAACCCCGATGTCGAAGCCCCCTGAAGCCGGTCTCGCCGAGTTGCGCATCGAACTCGACCGTATCGACGCTGCGATGCAGGAACTGCTGATCGCCCGATCGGAGGTCACAGACCGCGTTGAGCAGGTCAAGCGCAAGGCAGGCACCGCCGGCTCCGCATTCCGTCCGGGCCGCGAGGCCGAGATCATGCGGATGCTCGCCAAGCGTCACCGCGGCAGCTACCCATTCGACGGCACGGAGAATATCTGGCGCGTTATCATCGCCACCTCAACCTTCACACAGGTTCCCTATGCCGTGCATGGTGATGTCTCGGGCGGCGATGCGCCGATCCGCGACAGTGTGCGCTTCCATTTCGGCTTCACCGTGCCGTTCCTGCCCGCGACCAGCGCCGCCGATGTCATCGAGGCCGTGGCCGAACGACCAAGCGATCTTGGCGTTTTCCCCCGCAACCAGAGCATGGAGACCGGCGCCTGGTGGCGACGC
This sequence comes from Pseudomonadota bacterium, assembly GCA_020161975.1. Taxonomy (GTDB): domain Bacteria; phylum Pseudomonadota; class Alphaproteobacteria; order Rhizobiales; family Beijerinckiaceae; genus JAIUNP01. The sequence goes on along the minus strand of JAIUNP010000075.1, from coordinate 11,743 downwards.
CTCAATGGTGAGAACCGGCCCAAGATCATCGCCCGCCTACCCTTCGTCGAGCGCGAGAACCACCCTTCGGGTCTGCCGGTCTTCGTAATCGCCCGCCCATTGAAGAAAGCCGCCGTCCGCGACGAGATCGTCGCGAGCCTCTGGCTGGAACGCTGGAATGTCGGCATCCCGGCGGCACTGGAAAGCCTGGGCGCCCGCCTGGAAGCGAGCGCCGGCATCGAAAGCGGCCTCTCCCTGCTCGTCACACACCCCGGCGTGGTGTCGGCAGATGAGATCGTCACGGCCATGCGTCGCCTTGGCTGCCACATCCGTTACGACGAGGTTGGCAGCCATGCCGCTGCCTATGTTGTCTGACGCGGGGTTGCTTTCGCCCCCGCCCGTCCCATAAGACATGCCACACCTTTGCCAGTTCGAGGATCCGCCATGGCTCAGCTTCCCGTCCGCCCCGTTCCGCGCGCCGGTGTTCTCGACATCGAAGCATATGTGCCCGGCAAAAGCGCCGCTCCCGCAGGCGTCAAACTCCACAAGCTGTCGTCAAACGAGACACCACTTGGCGCAAGCCCAAAGGCGATTGCTGCCTACCGGGCCGTCGCCGAAAAGCTCGAACTCTACCCCGACGGCAGCTCGACCGGCCTGCGCGAGGCCATCGCGCGGCGGTACGGGCTCGATCCCGCCCGCATCGTCTGTGGCGCTGGCTCGGATGAGATCCTCAACCTGCTGACGCATGCCTATATCGGCCCGGGCGATGAGGGCGTCTTCACCGAACACGGCTTTCTCGTCTACCGCATCGCCATCACCGCGGCGGGCGGCAAGCCGGTTGTGGTGAAGGAGAAGAACCTCACCGCCGATGTCGATGCCATCCTTGGCGCGATCACCCCGAAGACCCGGATCGTCTTCCTCGCCAATCCGAACAATCCCACAGGCACCTATCTGCCCTTCGAGGAGGTGCGTCGTCTGCATGCCGGCCTCCGTTCCGACATCCTGCTGGTGCTCGATGCCGCCTATGCCGAATATGTCCGCCGAAACGATTATGCTGCCGGTGTTGAGCTCGTCTCCAGCGCCGAAAATGTGGTGATGGCCCGCACCTTTTCGAAGATCCACGGCCTCGCCGGCCTCAGGATCGGCTGGGGCTACATGCCGCTGCATGTCGCGGACGCGCTGAACCGCATCCGTGGCCCGTTCAACCTCTCGGCGCCGGCCATTGCGGCAGGCATCGCCGCCATCGAGGACGCCGGCCATGTCGAAGCCGCCTTTGACCACAACGAGCGCTGGCTGACCTGGCTGACCAGCCAGATCGAAGCGCTCGGCCTCAAGGTGACGCCCAGCGTCGGCAACTTCCTGCTGATCGGGTTCCCGAAGGCGGCGGGCAAAACCGCGAAGGACGCGGATGCATTCCTGACATCCCGTGGACTCATCCTGCGGGCGGTGGGCGCCTACAACCTTCCCGATCATCTCCGCCTCACGGTCGGTTCCGAAGAGGCCAATCGCCTCGTCGTCGCCGCTTTGAGCGATTTCCTCGGCCAGTGATCCAATGACCCCGCCTGTCGACCGTCTCTGTCTCATCGGTCTTGGCCTGATCGGCTCGTCCATCGCCCGCGCTGCCCGGCAGAAAGGCATCGCCCGCACCATCATTGCCGCCGATGCCGATTCAGCAGTCCGTGACCGCGTGCGGGCCCTTGGCATAGCGGACGAGGTTTTGGACAGCCTGCCCGAGGCCGCCCGCGGCGCCGATCTCGTGATCCTGTGCGTGCCGGTCGGCGCAAATGCTGCGGTCGCTGCCAGCATCGGCCCGGCGCTCAAGCCCGGTGCGATTGTGTCGGATGTCGGCTCGGTCAAGGGCGCCGTGGTTCGCGATGTCGCCCCGCATCTGCCCAAGGGCGTGCATTTCGTCCCCGCCCACCCGGTCGCCGGCACCGAGTTTTCCGGCCCAGACGCCGGCTTTGGCACGCTGTTCGAGAACCGCTGGACGATTTTGACCCCGCCGGAGGGCCAGGACAGCGCCGCGATCGAACAGGTTCGCACGGTCTGGGAGCGGATGGGCGCGAATGTCGAGATCATGTCGCCGCAGCATCATGATCTCGTGCTGGCGATCACCAGCCATGTGCCGCATCTGATTGCCTATAATCTCGTCGGCACCGCTTACGATCTCGAAATGGTCGTCGAATCCGAAGTGATCAAGTTTTCCGCCGGCGGTTTTCGCGATTCGACCCGCCTTGCCGCCTCGAACCCGACGATGTGGCGAGACGTCTTCCTGAACAACAAGGAGGCGGTGCTCGAAATGGTGGCGCGGTTCCAGGAAGATCTCGCCGCGCTGGCCCGCATGATCCGCTGGGCGGATGGCGATGGCCTGTTCGATCTTTTCACCCGCACCCGCGCGATCCGTCAGTCGATCATCGCCTCGGGGCAGGATACAGCGGCCCCCGATTTCGGGCGCCCCATCAGCCACAAGGAAGATTAGGACCGATCAGCTTCCCGCCGTCTTCAGGGCCCGTAGAGCGGCCGGAGCCGCGGTCCCGGCACCGGGCCGATATACATCCGCCCCTGATCGAAGCGGAGCGCGAAAGGCAGGGCTTTCGGCGCGGCATTGGGCCGATTTCCCCCGCCCAGAATGGCCCCGAGCAGCCCGCCCGCTCCACCGCCCATATCAATGCCAAAGGCGCGAAGCACCGTGTTGATGCCCGCCGCCGAACCGGTGATGTCACCTTCCGGGCGGCGCAATTCATCGAGCCGCAACACGCCGGTCGCATTGAGCGCCAGCGGCCCCTTGGTCAGCGCCAGCTTCTCGATCTTCACTTCGCCGTCCGCCCGGCGCCAGGCCTCCAGCGTCTCGCGCCAGTCCCGGATCGGCGCCGGCGCGTATTTGGTGAACTGCGTACGAATATCGATGACGCCGGGGCTGGCATCGCCCGAGAGCGCATCGAACAGCTCGGACTTGATACCACTCGCCATGATCGCGACATCGGTCGCAGGATCGTCGCCCGGCGCGCGCCTGAGATGGAACTCCGTTGCGGTCGCAGCCACGACCTGCTTGCCGCCTCCGGCATCGGTCACGGTCAGGCGCGGATCGACCAGTTCGAACGAAACCAGATCCATGGCGGCCGGTGTGCCGCGATAGGCCGCCCGCCCGGTCGTAAAGCCCAGTTCCACCGAATCACCGGCGGCGGACTGCCACGTCAGCGGCGATGCGAACGCGGCGATGACCTGCCTGGGATCGACCGCCCGCGCGGTCACGCCCAGGCCGGCGAGGCTCCCCGTTCCGGCCCGTGCCGGCTCGCTGGATGTGAACGTCGGCTTCACACAGGAGACATCGATCCGGAAGGGAAAGCCGCCCACATCCCGATCCGGACAGGTCCAGACCCGACCGAGCCGCGCTTCGCGCGCCATCCACGCATCCATGATGCTCACGGTTTGCGACCGGGCGTAGAACCAGAAGCCGGTCCATGCTGCACAGACGAGGCCGAACAGGATCACCGGAATGTACAAGCCCTTGCGGGAACGGGGGACGGGCATATCACTTTGCATGAGGCTGTCGTACCGGGTCTTGCCGCCAAGCGCAAACTGCGCGAAGAACCGGCATGTCCGAACTTCATGGCGATTTCTGGGTCTTTGGCTATGGCTCGCTGATCTGGCGGCCTGGCTTCGAGTTTGTGGAGCGCGTACCCGCGCTGCTGAAGGGCTCGCACCGCGCCCTCTGCGTCTATTCCTACAGCCATCGCGGAACGCCGGAAAAGCCCGGCCTCGTGCTCGGGCTCGATCACGGCGGCGCCTGCCGCGGCATCGCCTTCCGGGTAGAGGAGCACCGGGCCGCCGAAACCCTCGCCTACCTGCGCGAACGCGAGCAGATCACCATGGTCTACAAGGAATGCGTCCGCCCCGTCCGTCTGGAGGATGGCCGCATCGTGCTCGCGCTGTGCTATGTGGTGGACCGGAGCCACAATCAGTATGCAGCGCGGCTGGAGCGGAATGACGTGTTGCACTTCGTGCGTCAGGGCCTCGGCAAATCAGGGCCGAACCCCGAATATGTGCGCAACACCGCCCAGGCCCTGCGCGACCTTGGTATTCACGATTCGCTGCTCGACTGGGTGGCAGAGCGGCTCTGACCCCGTTCGGCCAGGGTCTCATCGACAAGCCGCGCCGTCTCGGTCTCGATCCGCTCCTGCAACAGCCGGAAGAAGGTCTTGGCCGGCATGCCGCTGGGGATCGGTTCCAGAAATTCGAGAATGATCCGGTGGGGCGTCTTGAGGAAACGCCGACGCGGCCAGGCCACGCCCGCATTGAGCGCGATGGGCACGCAAGGCACACCAAGCGTCCGATAGAGCTGTGCGACGCCAAGCTTGTAGTCAGGCGGATCATCGATGGCCCGGCGCGTTCCCTCGGGAAAAATGATGATCTGGCGCCCGGCGGCCAATGCTCCCCGCACCCGCACGACGAGCTGCGCCATGGCTTCGGCACCCCCGCCCCGATCAACCGGAATCTGCCCCATGCGGATGAGATGCCAGCCGAACAGGGGCACATAGTTGAGTTCGCGCTTGTAAATATAGGTCGGCTGGCTGAGCAGCGGCAGCAGTGCAATGGTCTCGAAGGATGACTGGTGCTTGGAAGCGACGAGGGCGCCACCTGCCGGAATGTTCTCAAGGCCGCGAATTTCGATCTTCGCGCCGATCAGGGTGGTGAACAGCCACAGCGACGTACGCGCCCAGCCCCGGCTGAACCACAGGAAATACCGCCTTGGCAGCAAATAGCCAAGGAAGGCAAACAGGAACCAGAACGCACAGTTGCCATAAAAGGCGATGGCGAAAAGGACGTTGCGCGCAAGAAGCATGGCGGCACTTTCAGGGTTCGCTCGACAACAGGCTGCCCGTTGATGCTGCCATCGAACAGGAGGGCGCATCGGCAAGGGGCAAAGCCCTTTCGCACGCCCCCGTCAAGCCGGAGCGCGCGTTTTCGGATTGTCCGGGATCACGCGGCTGCGCACTTCGGACGCGAGATACTTGAGGTACTCGGTGAACAGCAGCCGGAACAGCGCCGGATCGCGCCACCAGTTGGTGACCGACACGGCATCCGTGATCACCGGATGGGGGATGATATGAACATCCTTGAGATGCCTGCGCAACTCCACCATGGCCCGCGGCATGTGATAATTCGAGGTAACCAGCAGAAGCGACTTGTAATTGTTCCGCCGCACCCAGGCCGCCGTCTCCACCGCATTGCCGACCGTATTGAGCGCCTCGCGCCCAAGATCGACGCAGCAGAGGAACAGATCCGCATGGCCGGCCTGCCGGATCAGGGCCTTTTCCGTCACCGGCGCCCCGACACCCGAGATCAGCAAGCGCTTGGCGCGCCCTTCTTCAAGAACCATCAGCGCATCGCCGATCCGTTCGGCACCGCCCGTCAGCGCTGCAATCCCGTCAACCGGGCGGCCGAATTCCGTATCCTGCCGCGAAAGGGATTCGACGAAGACGGCAAATCCCCCCCCGAGCAACGCTAGCCCCAGCCCGGCAAGCCCAAACACCGCCAGCACAACACGGCGCACCAGCCGCCGAGCCTCCACTCGCGACGTGGGTTGAACCAGGAAATGCCCGGGATCGGGCCGGTCGGGCTGTGTCATCCGGAAGAAAGTGATGTGACTGGCTCTTGTATGGCGGGCTACTCCTGCCCGCGCAGGTTACGGAACACGGTCGTGCGCGAAACAACAGCCGTGATCATGGCGACAATTCCGGCAATAACAAGGATGGCGAGATAGCCGGCGGGCCCAAGCGCAAAGGCGCCGAAGAGCGCCTCGATCTGATCCCCGCTGGGCGTGGCGATCCAGCGTCGCGAAAGATACCCGGCGATCAGGAAGGCGAGGATGGCAAGGCCGCCGCCAATCGCACCGCCTTTCAGACCGAGACGCAGGAAATGCCGCTGGAATTCACGCGCAATATAGCGATCCTCCGCGCCCACCAGATGCAGCACGTCGATAATCTCGCGGTTGCCCGCCATCACCCCGCGCGTGGCAAAGGCGATGGCCAGCCCCATTGCGGTCAGCACCAGCGCAAGCACGACAAGACCGATAAAGACGAGCGCATTGGCCATCGTGGCAAGGCGACCAAGCCAAAGGCGGTGATCGTCGAGACTGGCCGTCGGCACGGCGCCGAGATCAGCCTTGAGGCGGGCGATATCCGGCATTTCACCCGAGCCGGTCTTGAGCACGATCAGACGCGGCACCGGCAGCTCGCCGAGCGACAGCCCAGCCCCGAGCCAGGGTTCGAGCAGTTTTTCGCCTTCCGCCCGGCTGAACACCCGGACATCGGCGATGCCCTGTGTCCTGCGGGCAATATCAGCCACGCGACGCACATCGCTTTCGACATCGCGCCCCTGCCGGGGCCGGACCTGGATTGTCAGTTCCCGTGCGACCGAGCTCGTCCAGCCGGCCGATGCTTCTGCAATCAGTTGAACGGTGCCTGCGGTCATCGAGGCGAGGAACGCCATGATCACGATGACAATGACGAGCGCCCGGCCCGCCAGCGATGATTCGGGCAGAAGCGCCGTGCCCCGCCCGCCCTTGAACCAGGAGCGGCGCTTCAGCGACGGAACGCTCGCGGATGCCGGCGGACGGACAGCCTCAGTCGTAGACATGCAGTCGCCCCTCCGCCAGCACCATGCGCCGGGCATCAACCTGATCCATCAGCGCAAGATCATGGGTCGCCAGCACGATTGACGTGCCCGAGCGATTCATCTCGACAAAAAGGCGCAGCAGCCGCCGGGCAAGCGAAGGATCGACATTACCCGTTGGCTCGTCGGCCAGCAGCAGTTCCGGCCTTGAAATCGTGGCCCGCGCGATGGCCGCACGCTGCTTCTCGCCACCCGACAGAATGGCGGGAGGCACATGCATCCGGTCGCCCAGCCCCACCCATTTGAGAAGTTCGATCACCTCGGGCTGATAGCTCCGCTCCTCCTTGCCCTGCACCCGGAGCGGCAGGGCGACGTTCTCGTAGGTGGTCAGATGGTCGAGCAGGCGGAAATCCTGAAAGACGACGCCGATGCGCCGGCGCAGACGCGTGACCGCATCCTTGTCGAGCAAGGCCGTATCATGTCCGAACAGCGTCACCAGCCCTCGCGTGGGCCTGAGCGTCTGGAGGATCAGCTTGAGCAGGGTCGTCTTGCCGGCGCCTGAGGGCCCGGTCAGAAACTGGAGTGAATGCGGCGGAATGTCGAACGTCAGGTCCCGAAGGATTTCGGGGCCCATACCATAGCGCAAACCGACATTCTCGAACCGGACCACCTGCTCTCCTCGCTACGAATCGTATCGCTCTTTACCTGCCCTTAACGATGAGGGTCCAGCAATAGCATGGTCAACAGTTTCGGATGTCGCCTCCTGCGTTGCGTTTGCCAAAGCGTCGTCCCGGTCCCTTCCGAGCCCCGATGATCCGCATTTGCTGCCCCTCCTGCGCGACAGCCTATGATCTGCCCGACGCATCCATTGGTCCAGGCGGCCGCAAGGTGCGTTGCGCCGCCTGCCAGACACTCTGGCTCGCTGAACCGACCGCTGCCACGGATGCAGAGGCCGTAACAGACCCTGCGCCTGCCCCTGCTGTCGAGGCTCCTGCCATACCGCCGCCTCCAGCGCCGCGCCGCCGGCCCTGGCATGAGCGGATTGGCGAGAAAGCCGCGCCCACCAGGGCACGTTGGCCCTATGTCGCGGCAATCCTGCTGCTGCTTGCTGGCGGCGGGCTTGTCGGTTTCCGCAAGTCCGTGGTCGCCCGCGCACCGGAAACCGGTCGCATCTATGCCGCGCTCGGCCTGCCGGTGAACCTCTCCGGGCTCGCCTTGCGCAATGTGCGCAGCGGCGTCTTCAGCGAGGGCGGCACGGACCTGCTCGTCGTGCAGGGCGAAATTGCCAATGTCGCAGGCGATACCCGCTTAATTCCCCGTCTGCTGTTCTCGATTCGCGATTCACGGGGCATCGAGATCTATCACTGGACGGCGCAGGCCGATTCAAAGGACCTCAAGGCCGGCGAAACGCAGACTTTCCGCCGTCGTCTGGCTTCACCGCCGCCGGAAGGCGCCAACGTGCTGGTGCGCTTTGCCGGCAAGGGCGATCTCCTCGCCATGGCGAAATAGCCACAGCCGGACCATTGGCGTTCGCACGTCCTCATGCTCTAAGGGGGGCGAAGGAGCCTGCCATGACCGAGAACCGCCGTATCCGGGTCCTGTTTGACGAAACAGTGATTGCCGCGCGCAATGCCGAACTCGCGCAGGAGATTGCTGATGCCAAACCCGACCGGCTGATCGTCGTGGCGGTCCTGCGCGGCAGCTTCATTTTTGCCGCCGATCTCCTGCGCGCCATGCACCGCGTCGGCCTCGCGCCCCAGGTCGAGTTCATGCAGCTTTCGAGTTACCGGGAAGGCACGGTTTCCACCGGCCAGGTGTCAATCACCAAGGACATCGAGGGCGATGTGCGCGGGCGCGATGTGCTGATCATCGACGATATTCTCGAATCGGGCCGCACCCTCGCGTTTGCCAAGGATCTGCTGATGGCCCGTGGCGCAACCCGGGTCATGACGGCGGTTCTGATCGAGAAACCGGGCCATCGGGCCGTGCAGTTCGATGCCGATTTTATCGGCTTTGAATCACCAGACCTGTTTCTGGTCGGCTATGGCATGGATGTGGCCCATTCCTACCGCGAATTGCCGTTCGTCGGCGTCGTCGAGGTGGATTGAGGCAAGAGCCGGCAGCCCTACTTCCGCGTTGCGAGATAGACCCCGAGCGCCGTCAGAGCCATGCCGCCGATCTGGGCGGGGGTCAGCGTTTCGCCAAACATCAGCCAGGCCTGAACGGCGGCAGTCGGCGGCACGAGATAGATGAGGGAAGCGACTTTCGAGACCGCTCCGCGCCGGATCATCAGCAACATCAGCGAAATCGCGCCGATCGACAGCACCAGGACGCTCCAGAGCAGCGCGTAAAGCGATTCGATCGTCCAGGGGATAACCATCGGTTCGATCAGCCAGGCGACCGGCAGCGTCACGACAAAGGCCCCGAGATACTGAATGGCCGTGACGCTGCGCAGGTCGCCCGTCGCCCCATGGCGTTTCTGGTAAAAGGTGCCGAGCGTCACCCCCAGCATGCCAACAAGATTGACCGCCACCGGAACGGCAAAGGCAGGAAGCTCCGCCGGACTGAGCCCGGCGACGCGCGGCGCCAGTACCGCCAGCACACCGAGAAAGCCGATCAGGATGCCGAGCGCATTCACCCGGCTGATTCGTTCCCGCAAGAGCGGCCAGGCCAGCAGCCCGGTCAGCAACGGCTGCACCGCTGCGATCAGGGCTGAAATGCCGGCTGGCAAACCGGCGCCGATGGCCCACCAGACACCGCCAAGATAGACCGCATGCAACAGGATGCCGGCGACCAGCGCATGACCCCATTCAGCGCGGGTCTGCGGCCATTTGGCCCCCACGATTCCGGCGAAAGCTGCGATCAGCAGCCCCGCCGTAAAATAGCGCAGCGCCAGAAAGGTGACCGGATCGGCTTTCACCACCACGACATATTTGCCGACGATCCAACCCGTGGACCAGATGAGCACGAACAGCGCGGGGATGAAACGATCGAGCACGATAGCGCCTGGTTAGGGTGGGAAGGACCTGCGTAATCGAGACAACAGGGCGTGCCAAGGCGAAACATGTCCACACGAGCTGTCCCGTCACGAGGCATATCACCCGCTGAATGCGTGGCCCGGCGGTTGCATCAGGGGATTTCGGGGCGGACTGACACCAATCTACGCCCCAGGGAGAGGGTCATGATTGCAGCATTCCTGAAATCATCCGGCATCGATCAAATGGCTGCGCACAGCACCGTCATCATCGCCATCGCCATGGCAACCTTCTGCCTTGCCTTCGGCGTGCTCGCCGACTGGGCGTCCCGAGAAAGCGGCTTCGGCGTTCTGGGCAACGCCATGATCCTTTTCATTTCGATGCTGTCCGGCCTGATCCTGTTCAATGCCAAAGTCATGCCGCTGAAATACACCCTGCCTCCCGTTCTGGCGATGGTCGCCATCGGCTCGGCAGTTCTCGGCCTGACCGTGCTCAGTTTCATCGCATCACGCCCCATCCGGACATGAAAAAGCGCCCAGGGAAAACCCCGGGCGCCTGATCAGAATTGCAGGGGATCAGTTCAGCGTCGCATCCAGCGGGCGCCGGAGGCCGGTGGCGGGTTTGTCGCCCACCATCAGCCCGCCAGCCCCCACGGTGACGGGAACAGAATCCCCGTCCTTGACAGCACCCGCGAGGATCTGCTCGGCCAGCGGATCCTGCACGTTCTTCTGGATGACGCGCTTGAGCGGGCGGGCGCCATAGGCCGGGTCATACCCGGCTTCGGCCAGCCAGCCGCGCGCCGCATCGTCGAGCGTCACGGCGATCTTGCGCTCTTCCAGCAGACGCGCCAGCCGGGCCATCTGGATATCGACGATCGCCCCCATGTTCTCCCGCTTCAGGCGATGGAACAGGATGATTTCGTCGATCCGGTTGAGGAACTCGGGCCGGAAATGGGCCCGGACCACCGTCATCACCTCATCACGCACCGCGTCCGTATCCTGCCCTTCGGGCTGGTTGACGAGGAACTCCGAACCGAGGTTCGAGGTCATGATGATCAGCGTGTTGCGGAAGTCGACTGTCCGACCCTGTCCATCCGTCAGCCGCCCGTCGTCGAGCACCTGAAGGAGCACGTTGAACACGTCCGGGTGGGCCTTTTCCACCTCGTCGAACAGCACAACCTGATAGGGCCTGCGCCGCACCGCTTCGGTCAGCGCGCCACCTTCCTCATAGCCGACATAGCCGGGAGGCGCACCGATCAACCGGGCAACCGAGTGCTTTTCCATATATTCGGACATGTCGAGCCGAACCATGGCGGTCTCGTCATCGAACAGGAACAACGCCAGCGCCTTGGTCAGTTCCGTCTTGCCGACGCCGGTAGGGCCGAGGAACATGAACGAGCCGATCGGCCGGTTCGGATCCTGCAACCCTGCCCGGGCGCGGCGCACGGCCGTCGAGACAGCGCCGATGGCCTCGACCTGCCCGACAACGCGCCGGGCGAGTTCGTTTTCCATGCGCAGCAGCTTGTCGCGCTCACCTTCCAGCATCTTGTCGACAGGCACGCCGGTCCACCGCGAGACAACCGCCGCGATGTGATCGGTTGTTACCGCCTCTTCGAGCATACCGCCCGAGCCTGCGGCCTCCTCGACATCCTTGAGCTGCTTTTCGAGCCCCGGGATGATGCCATAAGCCAGCTCGCCAGCACGCTGGTACTCGCCCTTGCGCTGGGCATTGGCAAGATCGTTCCGGGCACCATCGAGCTGCTTCTTGATATCCGCAGCCTTGCCGAGCTTGTTCTTCTCCGCCTGCCAGGCCGTGGTCAGGGCCGAGGATTCCTCCTCCAGTCCGGCCAGTTCCCTGGTCAGCCGTTCCAGCCGATCCTTGGAAGCCTTGTCGGTCTCCTTCTTCAATGCCTCCTGCTCGATCCTGAGCCGGATGATCTCACGGTCGATGGAATCGAGCGCTTCGGGCTTGGAATCGACCTGCATCCTGAGGCGGGCCGATGCCTCGTCCACAAGATCGATCGCCTTGTCGGGCAGGAACCGGTCGGTGATATAGCGGTTCGAGAGCGTCGCCGCCGACACGATCGCGCCGTCGGTGATGCGCACGCCGTGGTGCAGCTCGTATTTCTCCTTGAGGCCGCGCAGGATCGAGATCGTGTCCTCGACCGTCGGTTC
>JAIUNP010000074.1 GCA_020161975.1 Pseudomonadota bacterium | reverse complement strand
AGCACCCGAAGGATCACCTCGCCCGATATCGCGGCTGGATGCATGCCGATGGCTATGCTGGCTTCGAGGACCTCTACCGTTCCGGCACCATCCGCGAGGTCGCCTGCATCGCCCATGTCCGGCGCAAGTTCGTCGACATACACCGATCGCAAGGTTCCCCGATCGCAGAAGAGGCCATCGGTCGGATCGCGCAACTCTACGCCGTCGAGAAAGAGGCCCGAGGGTCGCCACCGGACGTCCGCGTCGCGCTTCGCAAGGCACATGCCGCCCCGGTCTTCGACGACCTGGAGGTCTGGCTGGCTATGCAACTCACCACGATCTCGGGCAAATCCCCGCTCGCGGCCGCCATTCGCTATGCCCTGACCCGCATGGAACGCCTGCGCCCCTATCTCGACCACGGCATCCTGGAACTCGACAACAACGCCGCCGAACGCGGCATGCGCGCCATCGCACTCGGCCGCAAGAACTACCTCTTCGTCGGCTCGGAGGCGGGCGGCAAGGCCGCCGCCATCGCCTACACCCTGATCGAAACGGCCAAGCTCAACGCCATCGATCCCCACGGCTGGATCGCCGACACCCTGGCCCATATCCCTGACTACAAGATCACAAAGGTCGATGACCTGCTGCCTTGGCGCTGGAACAGATAGCGGTCAGACCGGACGCTTACCCATGATCTGCAGTGTAAACCGTACATCGGGTATAAGCTGCACCCATCTCTCTACGATCCGGCGAACATTGTCGAGAACAGGACACCGCCTGCGTCGAGGTACGGATCCTATAGATATCCCCCTGCAGGTGGGGCACAAGTGAACATGACCGACCGCAGTGATGCGCTTGGGAAGAGGTGTCTCGGTTTATCTGAACAGGTTCCGGGCGTTTTCTAGCCAGCCGCTTTCAGCGCAATCGAGATCGCGGCTCCAATACCGCGCGTTCCACCCGTGACCAATGCAACTCTGCTCATCTTCTTCATCCTGTCTGCGACCCTCAGGCCGTGGTGTGAAATCCGTTATCGGCATAGATCACCGATCCGCTCATCGGACTCGCGGCCTCGGTGGCCAGAAACGCCGCCAGCGCGCCGATCTCTTCGATACTCACCAGTTTGCCGGAAGGCGTGCGTGCGCGAACCTCATCCATCAGCACATCGAACCGCTCGATCCCCGAGGCGGCGCGGGTCTTGACCGGACCGGTCGACAGCGAAAAGGCCCGGATCCCTTCGCCCGCTAGATCGGCCGCTGCATAGCGGACCGAAGCCTCCAGTGCGGCCTTCACCGGACCCATGAGGTTGTAATTCTCCACCACCCGATCTGCGCCGTAAAAGCTGACGGTGATCAACGAACCACCCGCCTGCATCAAAGGCCGTGCCAGCCGCGCCATACGCAGGAAGGAATGGCAGGAGACATCCATTGCGGTCGCGAAACCTTCGGCCGAGGCGTTGACAACGCTGGTATGCAGATCTTCACGTGGGGCAAAGGCGATGGCATGAAGCAGGAAATCAAGCCGCCCCCATTCAGTGGTGATGCGGTCAAACACGGCTTCCAGCTGACCCGGTTCGCGCACATCACAGGAAAGCAGCAGCGGCGCACCCACCTCCTGCGCCACGGGCGCGACCCAGGGCCGGGCCTTTTCATTGAGACAGGTCAGCGCCAGCTCCGCCCCTGCAGCACGAAAGGCTCTGGCGCAACCGGCGGCGATGCTGGCCTCATTCGCCACACCGACTACGAGACCGCGTTTGCCGTTCAGATCAATCATATCGCCGTTCCTTCGCTGATGGCCTCGCGTGCGATGATGATTTCCTCATCGGTCGGAATGATGAGGAGTTTCACCCGGCTGCTGGCGGTGCTTATGCAGCGCCGCCCCGCTTCATTGGCCTTCGGGTCAAGCTCTGTCCCAAGCCAGGCCAGCCGCGCGGCGACACGGGCGCGGATGCCGTGCTGGTGCTCGCCGATCCCTGCGGTGAAGATCAGCGCGTCGATCCCGCCCATGCTGGTCGCCAGCCGTGCGACCTCGCCCGCGATACGCAGGCAAAAGAGGTCGATCGCCTCCGCCGCCTCCGGGCGCGGGCTGGCCATCAGCTCGCGGCTGTCAGCCTCGAACCCCGACACGCCGAGAAGGCCGCTTTCACGGTAGAGCATGGTCTCGACCTGTTTCAGGCTTTGGCCCATTTCGCCCATCAGGTGCAGGATCACGCCCGGATCCAGCGCACCGGATCGCGTCGCCATAGGGATGCCATCCAGCGTTGAAAACCCCATTGAGCTGTCGATACTGATGCCGCCATGAATGGCGCAGAGGCTCGCGCCGCTGCCCAAATGCGCTGCGACCACCTTTGCATCGGGGACCAGATCGCCCAGTTGACCGGCGATGTAGCGGTAGGAAAGCCCGTGAAAACCGTAGCGCTTGATCCCCTGATCATAAAGTGCGCGCGGGATAGCAAAACGGCGCATCAGGGGCGGGTTGCTCGCATGAAATGCGGTGTCGAAAGAGGCGGTCTGCGGCACGTCCGGGTAGAGCGCCCGCATTGCCCGGATCAGCGCAAGGCTTTGCGGTTGATGCAGTGGCGCGAGCCGCGCCAGAGTGTCGATCTGCGCAATCACCTGATCGGTGATCCGCGCCGGGCCTGTGAATACATCGCCGCCATGCACCACGCGGTGGCCGATCACCGCGAGTCGCGACAGATCAAACTGCCCGGCCAGCCAGGCAAAAGCCTGGTTCAGAACCGCCGTCAGATCGCCGGGATCAGCGGTGATCGTGCCAGACAGGGCCTCATCCTCCCGTTTCAGGCGGATCGCAAAAGGCTCATCACGGAAGTCGATCACGCCCGAGGCAAGCGGGCGGGGCCCGGCAATCTCCAGTGCATAAAAGCCGAGCTTGATGGTCGAAGAGCCGGCATTGAAGGTCAGGATCAGATCGCGCGTCACGCCTTCACCTCCGCCTTGCGGATCGCAACCAGCTTTGCCAGCGCGGCCGAGGCGATGCGGGCCGACAAGGGATCGGCGCGACTGGTCAGCACGATCGGCACCCGCGCGCCCAGCACCAGTCCCGCCGCCGTGGCACCTGCGAAATAGATCAGCTGCTTGGCGAGCATATTCCCGGCCTCAAGATCCGGCACCAGCAGGATATCGGCCTCTCCCGCCACTTGCGAGATGATGCCCTTGGTCGCTGCCGCCTCGGGGCTGATCGCATTGTCAAAGGCCAGCGGCCCATCGACCAGTGCGCCGGTGATCTGGCCACGCGCCGCCATCACCGTCAGCGCGGCGGCATCCAGCGTTGCGGGCATCATCGGGTTCACCGTCTCGACCGCCGCCAGCACCGCGACCTTCGGCTGCTTGCGCCCGAGTAGCCGCATCAGATCGACCGCATTCTGGCAGATGTCGCGCTTGTGCTCCAAGGTCGGCGCGATGTTGATCGCGGCATCGGTCACGATCACCGGCTTGCCATAGGCGGGCACATCCATCGCATAGACATGGCTGATGCGGCGCCCGGTGCGTAAACCCCCGGTTTTCGATACCACCGCTGCCAGGAGCTCATCCGAATGCAGGCTGCCTTTCACCAGCACCTGAACCTCACCGCAGGCCGCGAGTTCCACCGCCCGCGCCGCCGCCGCATGGCTGTGTTCGGTCTCCTCGATCTGGAAGCCATCGAGCGAGACTCCGGCCTCGGCCGCCGCTGCACGGATCTTTGCGGCGGGGCCAATCAGGATCGGATCAAGCAAACCCTCGTCGCGGACCTCAACCGCCCCCAGGATCGCGGATTTCGAACAGGGATGCACCACCGCCGCCCTGACCGGCGGCAGCGCGCGGGCCTCTTCGACAAAGCCCTGCCAGCGCCCTTTCGGCAAGATCACCGCCTCGGGGAGGTTTCCTGGTACCCAGGTCAGTTGCTCAAGCGGTGCCAGCACCAGCGCCTCGCCCGAAAGCACCACCTCGCCCAGTTGATTGCGGGCGGTGGTCGCAAGGCGGACACGGTTCTTGCCTTCGATCAACTCGATCACTTCAACCTCGGCAGTCACGGTGTCGCCGGGAGAGACCGGCTTTTGAAAGCGAACCTGCTGGTCTAGATAGATAGTTCCCGGCCCGGGCAGGCGGGTGCCCAGCACCGCCGAGATCAGTGCCGCTGTCCACATGCCATGGATCACCACATGGCCAAAAGGCCCATGCGCGGCGAAGTTGGCATCCAGATGGGCTGGGTTCGCATCGCCGGAAACGGCGGCGAACAGCTCGATATCCTCGGGGCCGACGTGACGGCTGAGACTGGCGTGGTCGCCGATTTTCATCTGATGAAACAGGTGGTTGGTGAGGCTCTGGGCAGGGGCGTTCATCATATCACCTTTGAAAGACGTAAGTGCCGGGTGCATCTTCCAGCGCCTTTCCCATGGCGGGCGGCGCGGCGGGTGCAGAGGAATGCGCGGCCAGCCAGGCCTGCCACGGTGTCCACCAGGAGCCCTCCGTTGTGGAGTTGGCGTCAGCCCAGGTTTCCGGCGGCAAAAGTGCATCCCCATGGGTTCGGGTGGCCAGCCGGTAACGGCGGCGCGGATGGCCGGGTGGCGAGACGATGCCGGCATTATGTCCGCCCGATGTCAGCGCGAAGGTCACATCGCAATCAGTAAACTGGTGGATCTTATAGACCGATTTCCACGGTGCGACGTGATCGCGTTCGGTTCCGACCGCAAAAGCCGGTACGCGGATATTCTGCAGCAGCACCGTCTTGCCCCCCGCAGCGAAACGGCCTGAGGAAAGCTCGTTCTCGAGATAAAGCTTACGCAGATACTCGGCATGCATGCGGTAAGGCATGCGGGTGCTGTCGGCGTTCCAGGCCATGAGATCATTCATCGCCGTCCGCTCGCCCATCAGGTAATCATGCACCATCCGCGACCAGATGAGGTCATTCGACCGCAACAGTTGAAACGCCCCGGCCATCTGATCGGCGGAAAGATAACCCCGGTTCCACATCATGCTTTCAAGGAAATGTAGCTGGCTCGGATCGATGAACAGCGCAAGTTCCCCAGGCTCGGTGAAATCCACCTGAGCGGCGAGCAGCGTCAGCGAGGCGAGGCGGTCATCGCCCTCGCCGGCCATCGCGGCTGCCGCAATCGACAAGAGCGTGCCGCCCAGGCAGTAGCCGGTGGCATGGATCTTCTGGTCGGGCACCAGGCGGCTGATTTCATCCAGCGCTGCCATCGTCCCTTGTAGCCGGTAATCTTCCAACGTCAGATCACGGTCTTCCGCGCCGGGATTGCGCCAAGAGATCGCAAAAACCGTATGGCCCTGGGCCACCAGCCAGCGGATCAGGGAATTCTCGGGGCTCAGGTCGAGGATGTAATATTTCATGATCCAGGCCGGGATGATCAGTACCGGCTCAGGATGCACGGTTTCGGTCACGGGCGCGTATTGGATCAGCTCGATCAGATGATTGCGGAAGATCACCTTGCCCGGCGTCACCGCCACATCGCGGCCCGGCGTAAAAGCTTCGACCCCTTCGGGCGGTTCCTGACTGATCTGGCGGGTCGCGTCCTGCAGCCAGTTCTGCCAGCCCTTCACCAGGTTCATGCCGCCCGTGGACCAGGTCCGTGCCAATACTTCGGGATTGGTGAATGGGTTGTTCGAGGGGGAAAACACGTCGAGCATCTGCTTCGCGGCAAAGGACACCACATCCTCGTGGTGTTTCGTGACGCCGGGTACCTCATGGGTGACGTTATGCAGCCATTGCTGTTGCAGCAGAAATGCCTGCGACATCCAGCTGAATGGCGGTTTTGCCCAGGCTTCATCTGCGAAACGGCGGTCCCCGGGCAAAGGCGTGATGACCGGGACGGCCTCTGGGTCCATCGCGGAAGACATGAGATGCGCCAACAGACGCTGCCATTTGCGCCCCGCCTTGACGCCGAGTTCCATCCGTTTGCCAGGTGCCTGGGCCAGATGAAAGATCCAGTCCGACCAGGCCAGCATCAACGAGCCCGGCGAGATGCCGCCGCTCAGTTGGGCTGAAAGCGCCTCGCGGATGCGATCAACCGCGTGAAAGGCCTCAATCCCAAGGTTTTCACCGGCCTGGGCCGGGGAAGCACCCGGTAGGTCTGATTTCGGCGGAAGTGCCATGCCGCGTCTCCACTTTGTTGTGTGAGGCTAACACATGATGATCAACGTGCGTTGATCGAGATCAATAAATGTGAGGTTTGTTTTTCGCGCGTTCATTGTGTGCAAGTCCTTATCCAGGAGGCAAAGAAAAATGAGCTGTCAAGCCTAAGGGCAACGATGCTCCGTTGATTTCATTGAATTTGTCATCTCAGAATTAAGGGCTACGTGACAGATGTCTTGACCATTGCCGCAGTCGCCAACGATCCAGAACTGGTATCGCTGGCCCTGCACCTTGGGAATCGTCCCGACCTGATCACCAGCGTTTATGATGGCACGGCGTTGATCGCCGCCGCGCATCTCGGGCATCATGAGGTGGTCCGCCGTATCATTACAGGCGGTGCACCGCTGGATCATGTGAACAACCTCGGCTGGACCGCCCTGATCGAAGCGGTCATCCTGGGCGACGGCGGGCCCAACCACGTCGAGACGGTACGCGCCCTGGTCAAGGCCGGTGCCGACCGGGCCATCGCCGACCGTGACGGGGTAACTCCGCTTCAACACGCTCAGGCGCGGAGATACGACGAGATCATCGCAATCCTGCGCGACGGCTAAAGGGCGCTGCCGCTGGACGATTGACGGTCCGTTAACATCGCGGCGATGGCTGCCGTCGCTGCCTTGACGACAGATGATGTGGGCGCGTCGATCGCACGGGCAAGAATTATCGACTCGCGCGCGCTTCTGTCGGTGATCGGGATAGCGTGTACCATCGCCCCATCATACGACCGATCGGTGGGAGGACACTGATAGCTGATACCGACGCCTTCTCTGTAGGCGGCCAAGCTTCGCATGATCTCCAGCGATCTGACGCGATGCGCCACCGTGGGCGACAGACCCTGATTTCGAAAAAGCTGCAACGTGTGGCGGTTGGAAAGCATCTCCTCGAAAAGGATAAGCGGCTCTGTGGCGATGTCCTTCAGGATGAGTGTTGGACGATCGGCAAGCGGGTGGTCAGGCGCGACGAAGGCGTGGGGCGCAACTTCTGACAGGGCAATGCGGTTGAAGCCCGAATCCAGGCCCAGGTCGTAGGTCAGCGAAAGACTGATGCGACCCTCACGCATCTCGCGGGCAAGTGTCTCGAAATCCGCGATCTTCCAGATGATCTCTACGCCCGGAAGGGTCTTCCGCAGAAGACGTAGGATCGGCGCAAGGTGATATGCAGCCAGGTCCTCGAAACATCCCAGGACGACCATGCCGTTCACCGCACGCTGTATTGTCGCGGGATCCTCCAGACGTCGCGCCATCGCCAGAAGCGTTTCGGCCTCGGCAACGAAGCGGTTGGCGAACATCGTCATGCGAAGCGGTGCCCCCTTCGAACGGATGAAGAGCTTTTCGCCCAGCGTATCCTCGACCTGTCCGAGGGCCACGGACAGGGAGGGCTGCGACACATTCAGCGTCGTCGCGGCCCCAGAGAGGCTTCCTGCGCGGGCGACGGTCACGACGTATTCAAGTTGGCGCAGGGTAAGATGTAGCATAAAACTAAGACTACATTAGAAAGTTATTATTTGAAACTAACTTTGCAGTCGCGGAAGTTCTGTGAACTCAACCCGAAAGGTCTTCCAATGCCGCACCCGCTCATCAGTCAAGCTGACATCGACGCCTTCCAGCGCGACGGTGTGATTCTTGTGAAAGGTCTGTTCAAGGATCATGTCGACGCCCTGCAGAAGGGCATCGAACGCAACATGGCCGAGCCAGGTGAATACGCGGCCGAGAACCTGAAGCCCGGCGAGGGCGGTCGCTTCTTCGACGACTATTGCAACTGGAGCCGCATTCCCGAGTTCGAGGACGTGATCCGGACCTCGCCAGCTTCCGAAGTTGCCGCTGATCTCATGGGCTCGAACACGGTGCAGCTTTTCCATGACCATGTACTGGTCAAAGAGCCTGGGACGTCCAAACCGACACCCTGGCACCAGGATGGCCCCTACTACTTTGTGGAGGGTCGACAGACGGTCAGCTTCTGGTCCCCACTTGACCCGGTCCGCGAAGCGACGCTGCGCTGTGTGGCTGGATCGCATCTCTGGCCCAAGGCTGTCCTGCCCACCCGCTGGCTGTCCGAAACCAACTTCTACCCGGACGAAGACAACTATATGCCCGTGCCCGACCCGGATGCCGAGGGCATGGACATTCGCGAGTTCGCGATGGAACCCGGCGATGCCGTCGCCTTCAACTACATGACCCTACATGGCGCACGCGGGAACACTAGCCAGACGCGCCGGCGAGCGTTCTCTCTGCGACTGGTCGGGGACGACGCCCGCTATGTCGAACGGCCCGGCCGCACGTCGCCGCCGTTTCCCGGCCATGGTATGGTGCCAGGCCAACGCCTGCGCGAGGACTGGTTTCCGCGACTGTTCGACAGAGCATCCACGTAAGCGGGCCGGCGTCGCGACGCTCAGGCAGCCTGACGCTGCCCAAGCGCCGCGGCACTGAAACTGCAGCTGTAGATGTGGTGCATGGCATGGACGCGGCCCGGAATCAGCGGAATGTCGTCGCGCAGCCAGAACCACGGCTGGGCCGACAACCTGCGCTCAAACCGTACAGACGTGGTGGCCGACCAGAACGCTACCACGCCCTTCGGACCGAGGGACCTAGCCACCGCGCCGAGACCGCAATCCTGATAGAGTCCCGTGTTCGCCTCACGGACAAGGGACTCGGGCCCATTGTCCGTATCCATCAGGATCAGATCATAGGCCGTGTCGCTCGCTGCCAGATGGGCCTGCACATCGCCGATCAGAACCTTTGTCCGCGGATCGTCCAGCGCATGGCCAGCCAGATGGGCTAGTGGACCCCGGTTCCATTCGACGATCTCCGGGATCAATTCGCAGACAGTCACTTCGGCATCGGGTGGGGCAAGGTCAAGCACCGCGCGCAACGTAAAGCCCAGACCCAGGCCTCCAATCAGAACGCGACGCGCCTCAAAGTTCATCCGGCGCATGGAGCGCAGCGCAAGCTGGTCCTCCGACTGATGGTTCAGGTTCGACATCAGCTCGATGCCGTTATAGCAAATTTCGACGACGTCGCCGCGCTGGCGCAAAATAATATCGTCTCCCGACGCCGTCCCGGCGCGGGCAAGTATGGTCCACGAAGTCATGTCAGGTCCTGTACAGAAAGGGACCCCGCGCGCTGCGGCGGGGGCGATCAGGGGTTCATCACTTTCCGGGGTTGCCCTGCGCCTCAAGCGATCGGACAACCCTCAGACATTGTTTGAACTGAACCCGCACAGGAGGGGGAAGACAGCCGAAATGTTGAATAGGGAATTCATTGACACGACATGTCTGACAGGCGCCCTCATGGAGGACGCCACCATTGCGGCATGGAGCCGAGGGGCCATCGAAGCGCGACGCACGCCGTCAACCCGCAGCTATCAAGCGCCAGAAGAAGATCGCGCTCATCCCGAAGCCCACCGTTGCAATCACCGCACGGACAACGGGTTTCGGCAGGGCGCGCGCCAGGGGGGCACCAGCATAGCCGCCAGCAGTCGCAGCCAGCATCATGACGGCAGCCTGTGGCCAGGCTACCAGACCCGCCACGGCGAACACCGCCACCGAGATGGCCGACAACAGAAAGCTCAACCCCGATTTCAGGGCGTTCATGCGGTCGAGGTCCGCCATCCCCCAAAGCGAGAACAGCGCCAGCAGAATGATGCCAAGGCCGCCGTTGAAATAGCCGCCGTAAAGCGCCACCGCAAACAAACCCAAAGCGCCCTCTGCCGTAAAATCCCGTGCTCTTGCTGCGGCCCATGATCGAACAAGGTCCCCAAACAGAAATGCCAGAGTCGCAGCCAGCAGCAGGAAGGGGACCACCACGGCAAAGGCCTCGTTTGACGAAACCAGCAGTAGGCCCGAGCCGATCAGCCCTCCCGCAAGGGTGATCCCGGCTAGTCGCAACAGCCGACGACGGTCAAAACCGCCCAACTCCTGCCGAAAGCCAAGTGCGCCCCCCAGATACCCCGGAAAGACAGCCACTGTGCTCGTAGCATTGGCCATGACCGGCGGCATGCCAGTGAAGACCAGCGCCGGGAAGGTGAGAAAGGTTCCCCCACCCGCAATCGTGTTCAGCACCCCTGCACCAAAAGCGGCAACAATCAGCACCAGAAATTCCATCACGATCTTCTTTCCTGCAACTGAGGGCAAAGGTTTGGTCCTGTCGTTGGATTGGGGGTGACCGTATCAACGACCACAACCGACTTTACCGAGCCGTCTTCGCACAGAAGCGGCGCGCGCTGCCCAATACGCATGCCGATAAGCGTCGCACCCAGAAGTGACGAGACCGGGATGATTCCCCGTTGCCGGGGTCCAGGGTTCGGCTGGTGCACGAGCAGGCCGGCTTCGACCGATGCCCCACTCACCGAGTATGTGACCTCGCTCCCACTGACCACTATGTCACGGTCCACAGGCCGGTGGGATGGTTCGGTGTTTACGATCCGGTTCTGCAGGACATAGGCAAGCAAGGTCCAGTTCGGTCCCCTGTCGCGTTCACAGATTTCGAGATGTTCAAGCAGAACATCATAGTCCGCCGCTGGCAGTATCGCTCTGCCCCGCGGCCGTACCCGGGCGGTGCTGGCAAACGGATGGACTTCGGGTTGGAGGGCGCAGCTGCTGGTCATGACTTCTCCTCGGGCGGCCCGTGGCCGCAAGATTTCTGGGAATGCGAGGAGGCCCCGGGAGGTTCAGCAGGCGCGCAAGCGCCTAGACCGCCCGGGGACAAGGGCGGTTCAGCAGAGGAAACCGATAGTGGTTTGCTTGCGACACCATGCATCAACGGTATGTAGCCGTCCCAGACAAGTCAACCGATGTGGCGGCTATCCGTTTTTGCCCATAAGGCTTTGTTTCAGGAAATCCGCCTGATCGGCGCGTTTGCGCCGGTCAGGCCACCGGACTGGCTGTGGCGAGATTGAAATCCTGGAGCGCAGCGGCCATATGAACCCCATGACGATGTTCAGCTTCCATATGAGGTTCCTGCGCGCAGCAGGGATTCTACTGAACCGCCGGTAGCCCCGGGCGGCTCGAGCATACGTGCTTGGTGACGCCTCGGGGTTAATGAAACCAGCCTCTCTCGACCGATCAGAACCGGGTTGGCGCATGTGCGACCAGCCGGTTTCCGCATGTGGAGAGAAACTCAGTGGACGTCCCATATGGAGAAAGCAATGTCTGTCCAACTCAAACCCCAATCAGGCCGAAGCGCTATTTTTGCAATCGACAAGTCGCCCTTCAGAACCTCCATCTTGCGATGGTGGAACAGGGCCATCCGCAGCTGGCAAAGGCGAAAGATGAAGGCTGCGCTTCACAGTCTCGACGATCGGATCCTTCAGGATATCGGCCTCAGCCGTGGGGAAATCGAAGACTTCGTCGATGGTCTGAGCAGTGCGGAACTACGGATGACGCCGATTGCAGCCGAGCCAGTAGTCATGTCGCAGGACATTTCCCACGCCGATCTGCGCAGGGCGGCATAAGGCATAGGTTGAAGATGAGCTGCGCGCCACACAGAGCGCAGCTTCTCCCAAATTTACCCAATGGAGGCGACAAATGATGCTTTGCAAAGCGGACTTCGAAGATATTTTCCCCAACCTTTTTGGTCCCGAGAAACAGAAAAGGCAGACCGGGGAGCCTGTGTGGCACGGCTTATTCGCCTGTGCAGAACTCCATCCGGTTTCTGCTGCTAGGGAAGTGGTGATTGCCGAGCGGGGCGCGAACCACGAACCGAAATCCATGCCGAAATCCGAAACACAAGCCACCAGTTGACTTCTCCGGCCATGACTTCCACGGTAACCAGATGAGTTTCGTTTTGGACATCCTTCGGATTTTTCTGCAAAACCGCCCCCTGCCCGGGGCGGTTTGAGCGCGTACACGCGTAGTCGCTGCACCGGGTTTTTTCACAACAACCTGAACTGATTTGAAACCACGGCGGCATTTCCGCCTGAGGAGCAAGCATGACTATGACCAGCGAAAGACGCCTGACGGGCGACACATTTGGGAATGCAAACCTCTGCCAGCATGCCGCTACCTGTGTGCTGACGAAAGCAGATCGTCGTGCCTTGGTTGATCACATTCAGCGTGCGGACATGATCGGCACCGGCGCATTCGAGATGCTGGCCGGACTGCTCGGCATGAAATTGCTGTACGCGACGGTTTTGGACGATGGCAAGATCGATCCCAAGGCCGCCACCGGAGGCTCACGTGTCACCTATGCAATCGATGACGAGGAGCGACAGACGGGACGACTTTTCCATTACGACGAGTTTGCCGAGGAAGACATCGGCATTCACGTCGGGTCTCTGTTGGGTGCAACCTTGATCGGCATGAAAGTCGACACTCGGGTGCCATTCCTTCAAGCCGACGGGACTTTCCGCCGCGTGCATCTGCTCACTGTCGAGAGAAACCAAGCCTGAGACACTTCAAAGAGGCAAAACATTGGGGCTCTCGAGATCCCTCAAACATAACAACCGAGAAAGACACGAACATGACAAAGGTTTCCAACTCTGCATCAACGCGGCTGCCAAAAATCCATCTGGACAAGACTCTGGTCGGCCGACTCGAGGCGCTGGCTGCCTCTGTGATGAGGCGCTCCCCTGAGGTTGGCGAGCGCCTGATCGACGAGATCGCGCGTGCGAAGCTGGTTGCTCCGGACAAGATGCGTGATGATGTCGTCACGATTGGAAGTGGGGTGACCTACCGTGATCTGGACATGGCTCGCGAGCATACAGTGTCTGTGGTCTACCCGGAAAATGCCAACATCGAAGAAGGGCGGATCTCTGTCCTCACCCCAGTAGGTGTTGCCCTGCTTGGCCTCAGTCCGGGAGCGACGATCTCGTGGGTCACGCGGGATGACGAAACACGGCAACTGGAAGTTCTAGAGGTGCGGCCGCCATCGACCCATGACTGAACACAGAGTGAGTCGCGAGCACGCGAGGCGCCGAGTCTCGCGTGCTCAAGCTAAGTGCTTCAGGCGAGATGGTCGCAGCCCCGGCGAGAAATGGAAGGTGCATGCAAATCAGCAGAGCGAAAATGGATAGCTTGTTAAGGTGCGTGACACCGTCGAAATAGGGGGCATTGGTGATGGAAATATCGGCCGCGCGATATTTTCGGCCTGCAGTTCGATGATGCGCTTTACCGCCTGGTCGAGCACCCCGACG
>JAIUNP010000073.1 GCA_020161975.1 Pseudomonadota bacterium | reverse complement strand
CAGCTTGTAGTCACGCGTGGCGGCGGTTGCCGAGGCCTGGCCATCATCATACAGCGGCCTGACCCCAGAATAGCTCCAGACAACATCGGCGGGCTCGACCGGCGTCGACAGATATTTCGAAACAAACCTGCAAAGATAGTCGCGTTCCTCGCTTGTGCAGAGAGGGGGCGTGTCAGGGGATTTATGGTCGACATCGGTCGTGCCGATCAGGGTAAAATCCGCCTCGTACGGAATGACGAATACGATCCGCCCGTCGTCGCCCTGAAAGAAATAGCACTTGTCGTGGTCGAACAGACGGCGCGTGACGATGTGTGATCCGCGCACAAGGCGCACAGTCTCGCGTGTATCCAGCCCGGTCACGTTGCGTATAACCTCGCCGGCCCAGGGGCCGGCGGCATTGACGAGCATCCTCGCGGAGATCGTCACTGGGCCAGACCCGGTCTGCACCTTCGCGCGCCACACACCATCCCGAGCTTGAGCGGACGTCACCTTCGTGCGCGTCAGGATTGTTGCGCCGCGCTGCGCTGCGTCGCGGGCATTGAGCGCCACCAGACGCGCATCGTCTACCCAACAATCCGAATACTCGAAGGCTTTGCGCATGCCCGGTTTAAGCGGCTTTCCGACCGGATCTGTCGTCAGATCAACGCTCGATGTCCCTGGCAGGATTTGTCGGGAGCCCAAACGATCATAGAGACCGAGACCGATGCGGATCATCCAGCCCGGCCGCCGACCGCGAAGCCATGGAAAGAGCCCGGCCACGATCCGGGACGCCGGGGTGGCAGGTTCAAAGCGCATATCTTCGTTCAGGGGAAGAACGAAGCGCATCGGCCAGCTGATATGCGGCATCGCCCGAAGCAGCGTCTCTCGTTCGATCAGCGCCTCCCGAACCAATCTCCACTCGAAGTATTCGAGATAACGCAGGCCGCCGTGGAATAACTTGGTGGAAGCCGAAGACGTGGCCGATGCGAGATCATTCATCTCAGCCAGGCACACCGAATAGCCTCGCCCGGCGGCATCACGAGCGATACCGCACCCGTTGATCCCCCCGCCGATGATCAGGAGGTCGACAACATCATCCATTTGGGCGGAGCGCATCGAAGAGCCGCCCACTGTCAGAAAGCCCCCGTAAAGGGATATCGCTCCGGCGGGACATGCGCCGCGACCGCATGTGAGACAATGCCGCTGCGCCATTCGTGCAGCATGAAGCCTCCCGGTTCGAGACTGAGTGTATGGGGGTTGTCGACACGCTGGTCGAGCGTCACTGCGTGCGAAACGCCGGGCGCGATCATGCCGATGGACGTTCCGAACTGTCGCGTGACATTGCGATGCACATGGCCGCAGACCAGGCGCGTTTCGCCCTCATGAGCATCGAGGATGGCCTGCAATTCGTCGCCATTGTGCAGATTGTTGATATCCATGGGGATTATCCCGGTATTGAACGGCGGATGATGGATGGCCACGATCGCCGGCTTGCCCGGCCGCCGGGCCAGTTCGTTGCGCAGCATTGTCAGGGATGCACCTTCGAGAATGCCGTGGTGGTGGCCCTCGACGAGCGTGTCGAGCGCAATCAGCGAGAAATCGGCCAGGTTGATCGACCACGAAATCGGGCCGGACTTTGGCATCCAGTCTTCGTCCGCGAAGGCCGCGCGCATCGCCTCGCGGCGATCATGATTGCCCGGAATAACCCGGTAGGGGATCGGCAGCGCTGCCATCAGAGCCTTGAAGCGCGCATATTCGCCGGGTGTGCCGAAGTCGGTCAGGTCGCCGGTGACCACCGCCAGATCGACAGGGCCGATCAGTGGCAGGATGCGGTTGATGGTCCTGATCGCCGTGGCCAGCGCCTCCGCGGTGTCGACGATGCCATAGGCGAGCTGACCATCGGGAACGATGTGCGGATCGGACAGTTGCAGGATCCGGGTCATGGCGTCGCGCCGCTCTGGTCGATAAGGAGAAGTTTGGACGGGTCGATCGAGATGCGGACATCGGTTCCGCGCGCAGGCGCTGCGAGTCCGGCATGGTTCGAATACAAGATCCCGGCGGTGATGCCGCTCAGGCCAAGGCGATAATGCGTTCCCAGAAACACGCTGGATTCGACGCGGGCCTTCAGCGCCCCGTTCGGGGTGATCGCGACATCCTCGGCGCGGACGAACACCTCGCAGTTTTCACCGTCTCGCGGCAAGGTCAGCATCCCGCCCTGCGTGCGCAGCGTGGTGCCCGCAACCTGCCCCTCAAGGTGAACGGCATGGCCGACAAAGCCGGCGACAAAGCGCGTGCGCGGGTTGCGGTAAAGCTCTTCGGGGGGACCGACCTGCACCACGGTGCCATGCGACATGACCGCAACCTTGTCCGCGATCGCCATGGCCTCATCCTGATCGTGCGTTACGAACAACGCGGTGATGCCGAACTTGCGCAGCAGGCCGGCCAGTTCATCGCGCAGCGTATCGCGCAAGGCCGCGTCGAGTGCGGAGAGCGGCTCATCCAGCAGCAGGATGCGCGGACGCGGCGCGAAGGCGCGCGCCAGCGCCACACGCTGGCGCTGCCCGCCCGAGAGGGCCGTGATCCGCCGGTCGACGTAAGGTTCGAGCTTGCACAGCCTGACGACCTCGGCGACGCGCTGGTCGATCTCGGCAGCGGGCAGCTTCTGCATCTTGAGGCCGTAAGCGATATTGCCGCGCACGGACATGTTGGGAAACAGCGCATAGGATTGGAACACCATGCCGACCTTGCGCCGTTCGACCGGCAATTCCGTCACATCGTCGTCGCCGAACTTGACCTGGCTGCCGGGATTGGGCGTTTCCAGTCCTGCGACAATCCTCAGCAGCGTGGTCTTGCCGCAGCCCGAGGGTCCCAGAAGCGAAACAATCTCGCCGGGTGCGACATGAAAATCGGTCGGCTTGAGAGCGACCGTCCCATCCGGGTAGGTCTTGGAAACGGATGTGAGCGTAAGGGTCATGCCGCGATCCTTTGCGCGCGCTGGGAAGCCCATTGCATGGCCATCAGCAGCGGAACGATAATGATGAAGAAGATCAAGGTGTAGGCCGAGGCGATCTCAAGCCGCATCGACGCATAGCTGTCCGCAAGGCCCACGGGCAGCGTCTTGAGATAGGGGGTGTGCAGCATCCAGGTGAGATTGAACTCGCCAATCGACAGGGTGACGACCGTCAGGGCTCCGGCGAGGATACCCGGCATCGCATTGGGGACGACGATATCCCAGAACCGCCGCCACGACGTTGCGCCGAGCGAGGCGGCACCTTCCTCCAGCGTCTTGAGGTCCATCACCGACAGGACGGCAAGCACCGAGCGGACCATGAACGGCAGTGTGTAGAGCACATGCCCGACCAGCACGAAGGTCCAGGATGTCCGGAACCCTTTAACGGAGCCGTAGAGTTGCAGCAGCGCCAACGCGAGCGCCAGCCCGGGAACCGCCAGTGGCAGGGAGATGAATTCTTCCAGCACCCGAGAGAACCAGCCGGGATTTCGCGCAAGCCCGTAGGCGGCAGGCACACCGATGACGAGCGTGGAGACCAGGCAGGCGAAGGCGATGCCAATCGAAAGCATGATCGAGTGGGCGTAAAGCTCCCAGACCTCCGCGATCCATCTGAGCGTGAAGCCGGAGGAAATGCCGATGAAATAATTGCGCGTGACACCTGCCAGAACCGATTGCAGCGCCGGGACCAGCAGAAACGCGCATGTGAGCAAGGTGACACCGAGCTGAAGCGCTTTGGCGCGAGAATACTCCATGATTCAACCTCCCGCCGCTGCGCTGGAACCTGAAAATCCGCGCGCGAACACAAGCAGCAGCCAGGTGACAAAACCGAGGATGATCGACAGCGCCGAAGCCATCGCGATATTCGCCGATAGCGTGAACTCGGTGTAGATCACCATCGGCAGCACATCGATGTTGGTGGCCAGGGTGAAGGCCGTGCCGAATGCCCCCATCGCCGTCGCAAAAGCGATGGCACCCGCTGCCACCAGCGAGGGCGCAAGCCCCGGCAGGATCACGTCACGGACGACCTGTGCCGAACTGGCGCCCAACGAACGCGCTGCCTCTTCCAGATTGGGATCGAGCTTCTCGGTCGCTGCCATCACCGTGAGAAGGACGCGCGGGATCGAGAAATAGATGTAGCCGAGAAAAAGCCCGAGCATCGAGTAGGCGAAGACAACCTTCCCGTCCGTCAGCTGGGCGAATAGCCCCTGTCTGCCGCCGAGCAGAATAATCAGGAAGCCGATGACCACGCCGGGAAAGGCCAGCGGCAGCGTCAGCACCGAGAGAATGAACCCTCGCCCCCTGAACCTGTTGCGAGCGAGGAACAGGCCAGCGGTGGTCGAGATCGCCAGCGCTGCCGCCGTCACGGCCAAAGATAGCAGGACGGTCTGCACGAGCGCTGTCGTGTACCGTGGCGTCGTTAAAATCTGCTGATAGATGCCCCATCCGGCCTCACCGCTTCCTGAACTCAGGATCAGGCGTGCGAGCGGCAGAGCCAGAAAGGCTGAGGTGAAAACGAACAGCGGAAGCAGGCAAAGCCTGACGAAGGTGCTCGAACGCATGACGAATTTCCTTCAGGTGGCGGCTTGCGCGGAGCGGCGAGGGGCCGGCTCCGCGCATCGTTGTCCGGTTCGCTACTTGACTTCATTCAGGTAGCGTTCGCCGAACCCGGCCTGACCCTTTTCCATCTCAGCGTAGTCGACCGATTTCGCTCGCGCGTAGTCGCTGGCGGGAAGAAATTTTGAAGCGATTTCCGCAGGCAGTTTGACGGGGCGCGCCGGCTGCAAATAGGCCTTGGCCCAGATCGCCTGCCCTTCGTCGGACAAGACGTAATCCAGCACTTTCTTGCCAAGCTCCGGGTGCGGCGCTTTCTCGACAAGGCTCATCACGTAAGGAACGCGGAGCGATCCCTCACAGGGCAGAACGAATTCGAACTTGCCGCCCTCTTCATATTTTGCGCGGTAGGCATTGAAGTCGTAATCGAACAGAATCGGAATCTCGCCTGAAACGACACGCGCATACGACGTCTGCTTGGGGACGATCGGACTGTTCTTCGCAAGGTCCTTGAAGTAGGAGATCGCGGGATCGAAGTTCGAAAGGCTGCCCTTGAACGCGAGGTTGACCGCGACCGCGCCGGCATAACCGACGAATGCCGAAGACGGATCGAGATACCCCACCATGCCCTTGTATTCAGGCTTCTTGAGGTCGGCGAAGCATTGGGGCACGGGCGCTCCGCGCAAGGCGGCAACGTTCACAAAAAGGCCGATGGTGCCGTAATGCACGGCGACCCAGCGACCGCCGGGATCCTTGAGCCCGTCGGGCACCTGATCGAACCCCGCCGGTCGATATTCGGCGACGACCTTTTCCTTGGCGGCGGTGATGCCGGTGGTGACGCCGTAATAGACGACATCCGCCACCGGGCTTGCGCGCTCGGCCAGCAATTGGCTGAGCGCCTGCCCGGAGTTCTTGTTGTCGTGTGGCATCTGAATGTCGAGCTTCTGGCTGATCGCCTTGAGCATCGACGCCCAATCGGCCCATTGCGGCGGGCAATTATAACACACGGCATCCTTCGCCGTGGCAGGTCCTGCCATGGCGATTGCCACGACGGCTGCGGTCGCTATATGTCTCATCGTCGTCTCTCCCTTGGTGATTTTCAGAAACTCGCGTGGGCGGGCGAAAGCTGGCGAAGAAGCTGCAACTTCTTCGCCAGCGCATCCTTCGATGGTGGTCTCCCCAGACTTCCTCCGGGCCTAAATTCAAAATCCGCAGAAGCTGCCAGAGTATCGGTTGCGGGCCTGCGCAGGATCGATGACAGCACCATATAAGCCGATGCCTGCCCCATGGCATGAGGATCGGTGGCGATGGTCGCGAGCGTCGGCTGCAACATCTGGCCGAATTCAATACCGTCGAAGCCGACGATCGACAGATCGCCCGGCACCGATAATCCCAACCGCCGCAGCGCCCCGATGATGGCGATCGCCAGCAGGTCGTTGGAGACAAACAGGCCAGTAACCGCCGGGTTTGCGATCAGGAACGCCGACAGCCGCTGATCGAGATTGCGGCTCTGCTCCTCGATCTCAAGCAGCGCAGGCGCTTCAAGCCCTGTCGTCTGGCAGAATGCGGACAAGCCCTCAAACCGTTGCTGCGCGCGATCTGACTGGGCAAGCCGCAGCGCGATGTAGCCGACCCTGTCATGGCCGGCTTCAGCAAACGCCAATCCCACCCGAAAGCCCGCGCTGCAATTGTCGACGGCGCTGCGCTGCGGGATGCCCGGCATGTGATTGAACAGCAAACAGTGCTTGAGTTTACGATTGTGCAACAGTTCGACAGCCCGTGAGGCCTTGATGTCGCTCATCGTCAGAATGAGTGCGTCGACGCGTTTGCCGATCAGCGTCTTTACTGCTGCGTACTCCTCGTCGAGGTCATAGCCTGTGCAAGACAGCAGAAGCTGATGCCCGTTCGCCCGCGCGACGGTCTGAATGCCTTGCACCGCTGCCGCGTAGACCGGGTTGTTGATGGAGGGAACGACGCAGCCGATTGTACGGGTCACAGCGTTGCGCAATGACCGTCCGACATCTGAAAACTCGAAACCCAGCTCGCGAGCGGCATCGACGACGAGACGCCGGCTGGTGTCGCTGACCGGTCCGCTTTCATTGAGCACGCGGCTGACCGTGGCAATGCCGCACCCCGCCAGGCGGGCGACGTCCCTGATCGTAGCCTCTCTCTGATTGGTCTCGGCCAATGCAGCCCCTCCCGATGCGGCTATGAGTGTTAAACTTTTTTTAACTATGGAAACGTTTCCATATCCATCCATATATGTCAATTTATTTTTCCTCCATTCGGCGCCGTCGGGCGTCAGGTGCCGCCGCCCCGCCGTTCTTCGATCGTCAGTTGTGAAACGTCGCAGCGCTGATCCCATGCCTGTGGCAGATCTTGCCGCCACAGGGGCACGTGGCCGAATGGGCGGTCACGTTTGCCCTGACAAGAGCTCAGATGCGCCCCGCGCGGGTCTCGATGGCGAGCTCAGGGATTGCGGGAAGCGCGTTCACCGCTTGGCTTAGGATATCGCCCCATCCCGCAAACGGCTCCGTCAATGTTCCGGCATCCCATTTTGCGCGCGTATTGTGGGAAATGAGACAGCGCACTCGTCCGAAAGCTCGCCAAGAACCGTTTGATCAGGCGCATCGGTTTCAACCATCGAGACGACATATTCCGCGCCGGCATTCAGGGGTGTAAGTCCGAGGTGCCAGCAATGCCTCGCGTAGGTCACACCCTGGTCTCCTGTGGCAAGGAAGCATCGCACGGTCTCGATGTCCGGCCTCGTCCCGGTTCCGAGCGCGACAACGACCACATGCGGGAAATCGCCGCGCGGAATGAAGGTCTGCGAACTG
Source organism: Pseudomonadota bacterium (assembly GCA_020161975.1). GTDB lineage: Bacteria > Pseudomonadota > Alphaproteobacteria > Rhizobiales > Beijerinckiaceae > JAIUNP01. Next base: position 5,959 of record JAIUNP010000073.1, on the reverse strand, counting down.
TGCGGGTGTCGTTCCAGCGCTTTGAAGATGTGCGGAAACTGCACAACGTCACGGACCTTCGCCAGCCAGAGCAGGGGTCGCGCGCCGGCATCACCGTCGATCGCGACCATGCTGCGTCTGTCGATACCGTCATGCGTGATCACCGCGCCGAAAGGCCTGAACGCATCGGCTGTCAGCCGCTCCAGTGTCATCTGTCTCATCGCGTCACTTTCATTTTTGATCAAATCAATCGCTTATTTGTGTTGACGTTCGGAAAAATTAAGCAGATATGATCAAATCATGCAAGAGAACGCGCAAACCGACACCAAACTCGTCCTCGACCGGATTCGTCAGGACATCGTTGCAGGGACATTCGTGTCCGGGGCGCGCCTGCGTATTGAGGACCTTGCGAAAAGATATGGTGTCAGCCCGATGCCGGTTCGCGAGTCGCTCGGGCGGCTTCACGGCGAGGGTCTCGTCGTGATCGAGCAGAACCGGGGTGCGCGCGTTCGCAACATCGACGAACGCTTTGTCGAGAACCTCTTCGATATCCGTGCCGCGCTTGAATCGATGCTGGCCATGCGGGGGGCGTTGCGCAGATCCCAGGACGATATCGCAAAGCTCAGGCTGGAACAGGAGCAGCTCGAGGCATTCATCAGCCTGCGCGACTACCCGGCCATTCTGGAAGCCAACCGCCGGTTCCACAAGATTCTGAACGACGCGGCCGGGAACGACGAAGCCCTGACCCTGGCGGACCGCCACTGGTATCTGATCGCCAGCCTGTGGAAGCAATACGGCTACCGGGAAGAGCGGTTTGTGGGCGTCATCAGCGATCACCGGCAGCTGATTGAAGCCGTCGAGCGGAAGGACGGGTCCGCTGCCGGTGCGATCATGCAGGCCCATGTGATCAAATCGAAGTACGACCTTCTGAAGATGTTCAGGGCGAGCGGGACGGCGTCGTCATGAGCACGCCTCTGATCGAGGCCGTCGAGGTATTCCGGGTTCGCGCTTCGATCCGCTCCATCTGGCTGTTTGTGGCTGTCACGCTGGATAGCGGGCATGTCGGGTTGGGAGAGGCCACGCTCGATGGCCGCATGGATGGTGTTGAACGGCAATTACGCGGGATCGCCGACCGGTCGCTCGGAACCCGGGCGCGCGAGATCCGCCTTGCGGAGGACGACCATCTGGTGGCCGCCGCAGCCAAGTCGGCCTTCAATCAGGCCTTATGCGACGGGTTGGCGCGCGTCAGCGCCACGCCTGCGGCCCAGTTCTTCGGGGGCGAGCGGCGGCAGGAAGTCGGGCTATATGCCAACATCAATCGCAGGACGGCGCTGCGGACCCCTGAGGGGTTCGCGGACAGCGCGCAGCTTGCCTTCGATGCGGGTTTCCGCGCATTCAAGATCGCCCCATTCGACGAGGTAACCGCCGGCGCGCCACTGTCGCCGCAGGATTTTGCCATGGGGCTCAGGCGGATCGAGGCCGTCCGCGCGCTGATCGGGTCTGACGCGCGGCTGATGGTCGATTGCCACTGGCGGTTCGATATGAACGGCGCGGCATCGCTCATGGACGCATGTTCCGCCCTTGGCATCCACTGGGTCGAATGCCCCTTGCCCGAACGCGCCGACACCCTGGCGGACATTGCAAAGCTTCGCAACAGCGCGGCCCGGCGCGGCCTGCTGCTGGCTGGCGGCGAGGATATTGTCGGACTTGGCAGCTTGCAGCCCTATCTCGATCACGACTGCTATGACGTGATCATGCCGGATATCAAGTACGTCGGCGGCCCGCTCGAAATGCTGAGAGTGGCCGAGGCGCTTGAAAAGGCCGGCGTGGAGTTTTCCCCGCACAATCCGAGCGGCCCTGTTTCGCACGCGGCCAGCGCGGAAGTCTGCGCTGCGGCGAACCAGGTCGGCCTGCTCGAATGCCAGTTTGCAGAGACGCCGCTCTTTACAACTCTTGTCCGGGGCGGATGTCCCCTGGCGGCAAGGATCGCGCTGAACGAGAAACGTGTCGGTTTTGGAGTTACCTTCCGTCGCAGTGTTCTCGCTCGGCATCTGCTCACGCAATCCAAAGTGATGGAGGATGCTTATGACAAGGACAACTAGCAGGGTGCTGCTTCGCAGCGCCGCAATCGCGCTGCCACTCGTGGTGGCGGGCTTCTGCTCACTGTCGCCGGCGCTCGCCCAGGGCAAATCGACGCTATCGATCGGCCAGAACGCCGATCTGACATCGTTCGATCCGACCGAACTGCGAGCCGGTACCTATGTTTCGACGCATCTTCTCTACAATTCGCTCATCCGCCTCGATGCTGAAGGCAAACCACAGCCGGAACTCGCACAATCCTGGACGCGGTCGGAGGACGGCAAGACCCTCACACTGAAACTTCAGCCGAATGTGAAGTTTCACGATGGCAGGCCGATGACGTCGAAGGACGTCGCCTTCAGCTTCGACTATGCCAAGACGCCGGCTGTCGGTGCCAACATCCTGCCGCTGGCGCAGATGATCAGCAAGATTGACACGCCGGACGACCAGACCGTCGTTATGACGCTGGTCAGCGCCTCTGATGCAATCTACGATCTTCTCGATCTTGCTTTCATCGTCGATTCAAAACATCCGAAGACGATCAAGACGAGCGGGATGGGCACGGGGCCATTCAAGCTGACCGATTATGAACCCGGCCAGCAGATTACCTTCGTCAGAAACGAAAATTACTGGCGTCAAAAACCGGCCATCAGCCGCGTGACAATCAAGATCATTCCCGATCTTCAGTCTTCCGTCGCACAGTTGCGTGCCGGAACCATCGATTTCCTTCCGCTCGTGTCGCGCGAAGCCCTTGAGCAATTGTCCGGAACGGGTCTGAAGACAGGCGTTGCGGCGGCAGAAGGCCGTGTGCTCGATATCGGGATCAACACGAAGGCGAAGGTCTTCGACAATCCGGACGTCCGGCGGGCGGTCAATCTTGCCATCGACCGGGCGCGCATCGCTCATGATGTCGTCGGCGGAAACTCCGTCCCCAAATGCCTGCCCTGGCCCGTGCGCAGCAAGCGCGAGGCGACCGGCATGGAGAACAGCTGCAAATATGATCTGGCTGCGGCAAAAGCCCTGATCGAAAAGGCGGGGGCAACCGGCGCGCAGGTTGAATTGTTGTCCTACAGCCAGGCGGAGCCGGCACTGGGGGCGATGGCGCAGATCCTGCAAGATTCGCTCAAGCAGATCGGTTTGACAGCGACGATTTCGGAAATGTCCGAAGCCGCGTTCGTGGCCCGCTTCCGCAAGAGCAACTTCCAGTTCACGACCCATTTTTATGTTCGCGCCGGGCGCAGCCCTTCGGCTGTCCTGCTGACGGCGGTGCCGTTCCGCTCGAAGGGCAATGTCTCGGGGATCGATTCAAAACAGTATCAGGACGATGTCGCTCTGGTCACGAGCGCCAAGCCGGGCGCTGATACCGACGCGGCCTTCAAACGGATCAACACCTTCCTGCTGGATCAGGCCTGGGTGCTCCCGGTGGCGACCCTGCCGGTGCAGTGGGCTTCGACGCCAAAACTCGAAGGCGTGACGTTCAACCTCGACGGTATGCCGATCTTCGAAAAAGCGTCGGTCCGGTAACCCGGTATCGGCGGAGGAGGTGAGCGATGACAACGTATCTCGCCAGGCGAATCTTCCAGTGGATTCCGGTCCTGCTGATTTCGAGCATCATCGTGTTCGCCGTCGTCCGTGCCCTGCCGGGCGACCCCGCCGATGTCATCGCCGGGGCGGATGCAACGCCCGAAGTCGTCGAGCAGATCCGCCTCGCCTATGGTCTCGACCGGTCATATCCGGCACAATATCTGGCGTGGCTCGGGCATATTGCCGTCGGCGAGTTCGGCACCTCCTACATCTATCACAGGGACATCGGCGAACTGATCTTCAGCCGGCTGCCCTATTCCCTGCTGATCGCGGTGACCGGACTGCTGGTGGCCATCGCGATCGGCATTCCTGCCGGACTTTATGCCGGACTTCGGGAAGGCCGGCTTGCCGACTGGATGACATCCTTCGCCTCGGCCCTGTCGATCGCGACGCCGGATTTCTGGTTCGGCATCATCATGATCCTGATCTTCTCGGTTTCTCTCGGTCTGTTGCCGCCGGGCGGTTTCATCAGTGCGTTTGAATCGCCACTCGGATTTGTCGCGGCCCTGGTGATGCCGAGCCTGACGCTCGCACTTCACGGCACCGCCATGCTGACGCGTTTCACGCGCAACGCCGTCATCGACACGCTGGGGCAGGATTACGTCAGGACGGCCCGGGCGAAGGGCCTGCCACGGTCCCGGATCGTCGTCTGGCATGTCCTTCGAAATTCATTGATCCCCATCATCACCATGACAGGCATCCTGTTGGGACGAATGCTTGGCGGCGCGGTCGTCATCGAGGCTGTCTTTGCCTGGCCGGGCATCGGCAGGCTGCTCATCCAGTCGATCATCAACCGCGACTACGGGGTCGTGCAGGGTGTGCTGATCATCCTTGTCCTGTTTTTCCTCGTCCTCAATCTGATTGTCGATCTCCTTTACGGGATTGTCGATCCACGCATTCGCCTTGCCCGGGAGAATGGCTGATGGCTGCTGTAAAAAGTTCAGACAGGGTGATCGAACGGGGAGCCTCAACCCAGCGCTTCCGGCTGCTTCGTGAGGTTGCGGCCTCGCCGTCCGGGTTGGCCGGGCTGACGCTGATCGGCCTTGTCATTCTGGTCGCTGTTCTGGCGCCGCTGATCGCGCCCTACAATCCCAATGAACAATTCAAGGGCGCCCAGCTTGCTCCGGCCTTCTCCCCGGGCCATTGGCTTGGCACTGACGAACTGTCCCGGGATATCCTCAGCCGCGTCATATACGGCACGCGCGTCTCGCTGTTGGTCGGTTTTGCCAGCGTGACGGCGGGCGCGACGATCGGCATTCTGCTCGGCCTTGTGTCCGGCATGGCGGGTAAGATCACCGACACGCTGCTGATGCGGGCCTGTGATCTCATTCTCGCCTATCCGGGTATCCTGCTCGGCATCATCGCCATCGTCGTGCCGCCGCTCGCCACCCTTGCCGTCACACTGGTGCTCGGCTGGCTGTTCCTGATCAGCGGCATCGCCGGGCTGGTGACGACGTTCTGGATGCGGTCCGCGCCCGGCTTCTGGTGGGCGCTGCTGTCGGCGGTGCTCGGCATCGTCGCCGGCGTCGTGCTGCTCGGCTGGCCGGTGAGCGGCGCGGTATCGCTGACGCTGGTGCTGATCTCGTTCTTCATCATCGAGGGCGTCGTCTCGATCATGTACGCGCTGCAGCACCGCGCCGAACTCTCCGGCGGCTGGCCGTGGATGCTGGTGAGCGGCATCGTCGATCTCGTGCTCGCCGCGATGATCCTGATGGGTCTGCCCGGCACCGCCGCGTGGGCAATCGGACTGCTGGTCGGCATCAACATGCTGTTCGGCGGCGTCGCCATGACGGCGATGGCGATCCAGGCGCGCGGCGGGAAAGCTGCGTAAGACACGCCGGCGAGATTCGGCGTTAAAAATTGGTGCGGGCGGCCGGGGTCGAACCGGCACGAGGGTTTCCCCTCTACGGATTTTAAGTCTTCACACAACAGCAAGAAAATTCGGCGTTTCCTAGAATAAGGGTGGTAATTTCCACGGGCTTTGCCACTGGAATTACCACCCACCCAAGCGTTTTTTAGCCAAGGGTGTTTTGGTCCGTTGCGCCCTACAATCACCAATCCAATTTATGGCTTGGCTGGCGCGTACTTTTTTGATGCTGCCGGAAATTCAAAAACCAATTTGAGTAACATTTCTACGAACGAGAGAAGGTCTTTCGCCTCTTCTTGCGACATTACAACAATCTCATGGTTCGCTTCATTACCCTTGGTCCGGATATGATCGACCCAGTCCTTCGCATCAGGCGGCACGTATCCTTTTGATGCCAGATATTCTACGTACTCGACAAAATTCTTTCCTGCGTCTGCTCCTTTGGAGACA
>JAIUNP010000072.1 GCA_020161975.1 Pseudomonadota bacterium | reverse complement strand
GCTCAACGCTTTGAACGGAAACATCGCTCCCGGGCGACCAGTGCTTCCTTGAAATCATCACTATCCCTCCTGAATCTTCCCGTTCTCAGGATAGTGCGCCACACAGATTGAGGCAGAGCCGATTTAAGGACGACGCGACAACAACCAAAGGAGAAGCCATGATCACCCGTCACATTCCCACCCGGATCAACCACCGGATCGTCGAGGCCGGGGGCATCCTGCATTTCGGCGGCCTGATCGCCGATGATCTGTCGCAGGACATGAAGGGTCAGACGGCCCAGATCTGCGCCAAGATCGACAAGCTGCTGGCCGAGGTCGGCTCCAGCAAGGAAAAGCTCGTGACGGCCATGCTTTACATCACCGACTTCAGCCAGAAAGAGGGGATGAACGAGGCTTGGCTCGCTTGGCTGCCGGCCGAGCATCTGCCGACCCGCGCGACGATCGGCGTGGCCGAGCTGGGCGAGAAGGTGCTGATCGAGGTCGTCGTTTCGGCGATCCGCTGACCGCGGGCGTGGCGGGGCCGCTCTGGCCGCCCCGCCGCGTCACTCCCGCTCGGACGGACTGGGCGCGGGCTGGCCGGGATCCGGCCGGGCGGGCGCAACCGGCGACAGGGCGGGATCGGGCGGCGTTTCAAGTGTGCGCCGCAGCGTCGCGATGAAATGATGCGCGACGATCGACAACGGGCGCCGCTTGGGCAGGATCATCCCGATCGACACCGGAATCGTCGGTTCGAAGGTGCGCACCGCGATCCGGTCGGTCTCGTTGGCATCCCACACCGAGAACCGATCCACCAGCGCAAGGCCCAGTCCGCGCTCCACCAGCCGCCGGATCATCTGGCTCTGGTTTGACACGAACATCCCCGAGGGCCGCACCCCCGCATCCGACAGCGTCTGGAAGATCGCCGCGCCAAAGGGCAGGCTGCGCGGATAGGTGATCAGCGGCTTGCCGCGCAGATCGGCGGCCATGACCACGGTGAACTCGGCCATCGGGTGATCGGGCGGCATCAGGCAGACCATCTCCGAACTGGCCAGCGGCTGCGCCATCAGGTCGGGCTCGTGCTCGGGGTGGTGGACCAGCCCGAAATCATAATTGCTGCGGCTGACCGAGTTGTGGATCTTGTCGCCGTCGAGCAGGTCCACCCGCACCTCTACATTGGGATACCTGCGGCTGAAGGCCTCGATCGCCATGGGCAGGACCGCGGTCGAGAAGGCGGCAAGCGTGCCGATGTTTACCGTCCCCGTTTTCATCTGCGTCAGATCCGAGGACAGCGTCTCGAATCGGTTCAGCTCGTCGATCAGGCGGCGGGCATGTTCATAGAGGATCTCTGCCTCGGGCGTCGGGCGCAGCCGTCCGGCGATCCGCTGAAACAGCGGGATGCCTGCGAAATCCTCAAGCTGTTTCAAGGACTTGGAGGCGTTCGGTTGGGTCGTGTGCATGACCTGCGCGGCCTCTGTCACCGAGCCGGTCTTCATGAAGGCGGTCAGCGTGTCGATATGGCGAAGCTTCAGTTTGCGCATGATTCACCCCATGCCATTTTGGAATATTCACCGCGTTTAATTGAATTTTACATATGCGCAACCCCCCGGCATGGTCCTGCCAAGCGGAACGAAAAGGGCCAGGACTATGGCAAAACTCAGGGTTGGAATCGATGTGGGCGGCACGTTCACGGATTTCACGGTGCTGGACGACACAACGGGCGAGATGACCCATTTCAAGGTGTCCTCGACACCGCATGACCCCTCCGAGGCGATCGGAAACGGTCTGGGCGGGCTTGCCGAGCGGGGCTTCGCGCCGGCCGAAGTGGTGCATTTCGGCCATGGCACCACGGTCGCGACGAACATGGTGATCGAGCGGCGCGGCGGCAAGACCGGGCTGCTGACCACCGCGGGCTTTGCCGATGTGCTGGATATCGGCCGCCAGACCCGGCCCGACCTGTTCGACATGACGGCGCGCAAGCCCGATCCGCTGGTGAGCCGGGCGCTGCGGCTTGAGGCGCGCGGCCGTCTTGGCCCGCAGGGCGAAGAGATCGAGCCGCTGAACGAGGCCGATGTCCTTGCTGCCGCCGCGGCCTTCAAGGCGGCGGGCGTCGAGGCGGTCGCCATCGGCTTTCTGCACAGCTACCGCAACCCCGCGCATGAGCGGCGTGCCGCGACCCTGATGGCCGAGGCGCTGCCGGGGGTCTTCATCAGCCTGTCCAGCGACGTGCTGCCCGAGTTCCGTGAATACGAGCGCTTCTCGACCACGGTGATGAATGCCTTCCTGATGCCGCGGATGGACAGTTACCTCAACCGGTTCATGGAGCGCGCGCGCGGCGCCGGGCTGGGCAGCCATCCGTGGACAATCCACTCGAACGGCGGGCTGATGTCCACCACCACCGCCCGCGCCTTTCCGGTGCGCACCTGCCTGTCGGGGCCGGCGGCGGGGGTCGTGGGCTCGGCCATCGTCGGCACGGCGGCAGGCTTTCCCGATGTGATCACCTTCGACGTGGGCGGCACCTCGACCGATGTCGCGCTGATCAGCGGCGGGCGCCCGGCCTATTCCTCGGATCGCGACGTTGCGGGCTATGCGATCCGCTGCCCGATGGTCGATGTCAGCGTGATCGGCGCGGGCGGCGGCTCGATCGCCTGGCTCGATGATGCGGGCGCGCTGAAGGTCGGTCCGCAAAGCGCCGCCGCTGTCCCCGGGCCTGCGGCCTATGGCCGGGGCGGGGTCGAGGCGACGATCACCGATGCCAATATCGTGCTGCACCGGCTCAACCCGGTGGCGCTGCTCGACGGCTCCATGCCGGTCGACGAGGCGGCGGCGATCAGGGTCGTGGGCGCGCTGGCCGAGACCATCGGACGGGGGCTTGAGGAAACCGCCTGGGGCATCATCCGCATAGCCGTGGCGAACATGGCGCGGGCGATCCGCGCGGTGTCGATGGACAAGGGCCATGACCTGAAATCCTTCGCGCTGATGTCCTTCGGCGGGGCCGGGCCGCTGCATTCCTCGCTGGTGGCGGAGGAAACCGGGATCACCACGGTGATCATCCCCGAAAGCCCCGGCACGATGTGCGCCCGCGGTGTGCTGCTGTCGGATGTGACGCGCGATTTCGTCTCGACCCAGCTGGCGCGGATCGACGCCGACGGCTGGCCGCAGATCCGCGCGGCGATCGCGCGGCTCGAGGCGGAGGCCGCCGACTGGCTGGAGCAGGAACAGATCCCGCTAGCCGCGCGCGCGCTGCTGCATGTCGCCGAGGCCCGCTATGCCGGCCAGAACCACGAGATCCGCGTCGAGGGGCAGCTGAGCACCCCCGAGGCCTTTGCCGACGCCCTCGCCGAGGCGCATCGCACGGTCTATGGCCACGCCCCCGAAGGCCAGCCGATCGAGATCGTGAACCTGCGCGTGCAGGCGGTCGGTCGCGCCGGGCAGGCGCTGGCCCCGGTCCCGCCGGTGCAGGGCACGCTTGACGCCGCGCGGATCGAGACCCGCCGCGTCTATCTCGATCCGGTGCGCGGCTGGCAGGACATCCCGGTCTGGCGCCGCAGCCTGCTGCCCGCCGGGGTCGCCTTCCATGGCCCCGCGATCATCGAAGAACCCACCTCGACGGCCTTCGTGCTGCCCGGTCAGGTCGGCCGCGTCGATGGCTATGGCAACATCATTCTCACCACGGAGCCGCGCTGATGTCTGCAACTCCCCAAGCCGCTTCCGCCTCCGCCCCGGCCGCCGGTCGCGATTTCGACGTGATCGAGATGGAGGTCTACTCCAACCGCTTCATGTCGATCACCGACGAGATGGGCCTGTCGCTGGTGCGGTCCTCGTTCTCGACCAACATCAAGGAGCGCAAGGACTGCTCGGTCGGGCTGTTCGACGGGCAGGGCCGCCTGATCGTGCAGGCCAGCCACATTCCGGTGCATCTGGGCTCCTTGCAGGGCGGGGTGCAGGCGGTGCTGGAAACCTTTGCGCCCGACCAGATCCGCCCGGGCGATGCCTTCATCTGCAATGACCCCTATCTGGCGGGTGGCTCGCACACGCCCGACATCTCGATCCTGACCCCGGTGTTCATCGAGGGGCGGCTGGCCTTCTTCGCGGCCAACCTCGGGCACCATTCCGACGTCGGCGGCGGGGTGCCGGGGTCCTGCGATCCCTCGCAGACCTCGATCTTTCAGGAGGGGCTGCGGATCCCGGCGCTGAAGATCGTGCGCGAAGGCGTGCTTGACGATCAGATCGTGCAGCTTGTCGCCACCAACAGCCGCGACCCGCTGGAGCGGGTGCTGGATCTCAAGGTGCAGATCGCCACCAACGAGATCGGGCGGCGCAAGCTCGAGGTGCTGTGCGAGACCTTCGGCCTTGGGGTGGTCGAACGCGCGGTGGGCGATCTGATCGCCTATTCCGAGGCGCGGCTGCGCAAGCGCATTGCCGAGCTGCCCGATGGCACCTTCTCGGGCGAGGCCTGGATCGATGGCGATGGCGTCGGGCACGAGCCCTGCCGCATCGCGGTCGCCGTGACCGTCGCGGGCGAGACGCTGACCTTCGATTTCACCGGCACGGCGCCGCAGGCGCGCGGCGCGGTCAACATCCCGCGCACCGCACTCGACGCGACGGTCTATTACTGCATCAAGGCGCTGCTCGATCCGACCCTGCCGCCCAATGACGGGATGACCCGCCCGGTGCGGATCATCGCCGAGGAAGGCACGCTCGTGCGCCCGGCCTTTCCGGCGGCGGTGGGCATCCGCTCGACCAGCTGTCAGCGCGTGGTGCGGGCGGTGTTTCAGGCCTTCGCCGGGGTGCTGCCCGCGCAAAAGGTCTTCGCCTCTTCGGCGGACATGAACGCCACGATGATCTTCTTCGGGCCGCACAAGACCCGCGCGGGCAATTTCGTCTATCTCGAAACCGTGGGCGGCGGGGCGGGGGCATCGCAGGCGCATCCCGGGATGAACGGGATTCAGGTCCATATCACCAATACCTCGAACCTGCCGACCGAGGCGCTGGAGATCGAATACCCGCTGATGGTGCGCCGCTATGCGCTGGCATCCGGTTCGGGCGGCGCGGGCGCGCAGCCGGGCGGCATGGGCATCATCCGCGAGGTCGTCGCGATGACCGACGGCATACGCGCCAATGCCTCGTGCGAGGGGCTGCGCACCCCGGCCGAGGGTGTCTTCGGCGGCGGCGCGGGCGAGGTCGCCCATCTCAAGCTCTGCCCGGCGGGCGGCCCCGAGACCGAGCATGACATTTCGATCACCAACGTGGTCCTCAACCGGGGTGACGCTCTGTCGCTCCAGACCCCCGGCGGTGGCGGCTTCGGCCCTGCCTCCTGAACCATTGAACGGGAAAGACAGATGACTCTGGAAAACCACACCCCCAGCCTTGCCGAGATCAAGGCCGCGCCCAATCCGAACTATCTGGAGGGCGACTATCTCAAGGGCGTGCTCGAGCGCACCTTCGAGGCGGGCAACCCGCTGGCCGAGGCGATCGTCGAGAAGGTCTTCACCGGCCGCGAGATCAAGTCGATCTATCTGGTCGGCGCGGGCGGCTCGAACAGCTATATCGAGCCGGTGAAATACATCCTCGACCGGTTCTGCGACCTGCGGATCGAGCGGATCAACTCGACCGAATTCGAAACCCGCCGTCCCAAGCCCGTCGATGGCTCAGCGGTGGTCCTGCTGACCTCGCATAATGGCGAGACCGAAGATACCGTGACCGCGGCGCGGTGGGCGGCGGCGGCCGGGGCGGTCACCGTGGCGCTGACCTCGGGCGAGGACAGCAGCCTTGCCAAGACCTGCGACTATCTGCTGCCCTACAGCAAAGAACTGCCGGGCATGCCCAAGACGATGCTGGCCTATCTTTTCGCGGCGCATTTCCTGCGGCGGATCGGTGCGCCGCAGGGCCGCGAGCTGATCGAGGGGCTGAAGGCGATGCCCGCGCAGCTGCACCAGATCAAGGATGCCGAGCGCGAGCGCGGGATGGAACTGGCGCGGCGCTACAAGGACGAAGAGATCTATTACGTGATGTCGTCGGGTATTCTCTCGGCGCTGAACTATCAGTATTCGATCTGCATCTTCAACGAGATGCTCTGGATCGATGCGTCCGATATCCACACCGGCGAGTTCCGCCACGGCCCCTTCGAGGTTGCCGATCCCGATCAGGCCTATGTCTTCCTGATGGATGCGGGCGAGAACCGCCGCATCGACCAGCGCGCCCTGGATTTCACGCGCCGCGTGACCGACAAGGTGATCTGCTTCGACGCCGGTAAATATCCGCAGGTTTCGGCGCTGCTCTCGCCCTTCGTGATCGGGGTGACGTGGTACTGGTTTGCGCACACGCTGTCGGTGCTGCGCGAGCATCCGCTCTCGGTGCGCCGCTACATGTGGAAGATCGACTACTGAGACCGCAACCGCCCGCCCCGGCGCGACCGGGGCGGGTCCCCCCCGCATTCGATGTGACGTGACCGCATGGACGCAAGGATGGCTGGCATGGCCGAAACTGGTATCGCGCTGCTCGGGTTTGGCGACAATGTCGTCGATTGCTATCTGGATCGCGGGCTCATGTATCCCGGTGGCAATGCGCTGAACGCGGCGGTCTATGCCGCGCGGCGCGGGGCACGGGCCGCCTATCTTGGCACCTTCGGCAGCGATGCCGCGGGCGATCACGTGCGCGCGGTGCTGGCGCGGCTTGGCATTGCCACCGCGCATTGCCGCCGGGTCGCGGGCGAGAACGGTCGCGCGCAGGTCCGTCTGGACGGCGCCAACCGGACGTTCTGCGGCTCGAACAAGGGAGGAGTCGCGCGGCTTGACCCCTTTGTGCCGGATGCGGCGGTGCTCGCCTATCTGGGCCGTTTCGACATCGTTCATACGAGCTGCTTTTCCTATCTCGATCCGTCGCTTGCGGCGATTTCGGCGGCCTCGCGGCTGGTGTCTTACGATTGTTCCTGGACTTGGCGCGACAGCGACCTGCTGGAGCGCATCGGGCCCCATGTCGATCTGGCGGCGCTGTCGGTGGGCGAGGGCGGGATGGATCTGGCCAAGGCCATGATCGCGCGCGCCCATGCCACCGGGATCGGCGTCGTGCTGGCGACCATGGGGGCCGAGGGGGCGTTGGCCTCGGCCGGGGGGCGCCTCGTTGCGCAGGCCCCGGCGCCGGCGCGGGTGGTCGATACGTTGGGGGCGGGGGATGCCTTCCTGACGGCGACGCTTCTGGGGCTTGTGGCCCGGGGTTGGCAACGTGCGGCGCCGCCCGGCGATCAGGCCCTGGCCGAGGCTCTGGCCGAGGCTGCGCCCTTCGCCGCCGAGATCTGCGGTCTGGAAGGCGCCTTTGGCCATGGTGCGCCTTTGCCCGAGGGGTTTGCGCCGTGCTGAAGATCGAGGGGCTGTCCATCGCATTTCGCACGGCCGAGGGGCTTCGGCCCGCGGTCACCGACATGTCCTTCGAGATCGCCCCGGGCGAGATCCTCGGGCTGGTCGGGGAATCGGGCAGCGGCAAGACGCTGATGTCGCTTGCGGTCATGGGCCTCCTGCCTCCCAATGCGGTGGTGACGGCGGGGCGGGTGCTTGATCAGGGCACCGATCTTCTGGGCCTGCCGCCCGAGGCCCTGCGCCGCCGCCGCGGGGCGGAAATCTCGATGATCTTTCAGGACCCGATCGCCTCGCTCGATCCGCTCTATCGCTGCGGCGATCAGGTGATCGAGGCGATCTTGCTGCACGAGCCGATCGGACGGCGCGCGGCGCGGGCGCGGGCGCTCGAGCTGTTCGAACGGGTCAGGCTGCCCGATCCGGCGCGCGCGATGCGGGCCTATCCGCACGAGCTGTCGGGCGGGCAATGCCAGCGGGTGATGATCGCGATGGCCATCGTCTGCCGCCCGCGGATCATCATTGCCGACGAGCCGACGACGGCGCTGGACGTGACCGTGCAGCGGCAGGTGCTGGACCTGCTGCGCGAGCTTAACCGCGAGGTCGGCGCGGCGATCCTGCTGATCACCCATGACCTCGGGGTGATCGCGCAGACGGCCGACCGGGTGGCGGTGATGTATCAGGGGCGGATGGTCGAAGAGGCCCGGACCGCCGATCTCTTCGCCCGACCGCAGCAACCCTACACCCGCGGCCTGATCGGGGCGATGCCGCAGGGGCGGCAGGCGCCGGGTCAGGGCTTGACGACCGTGGCCGCGGCGGCGGCGGGGACGACGCGCGCGATCGCGCTGCGCACCCCGCCCGATCCGAGTGCGCCGCCGCTCCTTGAGATCCGCGATCTGGACAAGAGCTATCGCGTGCCCGGCGGGCTGGTGCCCGGGGCGCGGACGGTGCGCGCGGTCGATGGCGTTTCCTTGTCGATCTGGCCGCGCGAGACGCTTGGCCTTGTGGGCGAGTCGGGCTGCGGCAAGACCACGCTGTCGCGGCTGATCATGCGGCTTTCGGAGCCGGACAGCGGGCAGATGCTGTTTGCGGGCCGCGACATCACCCATCTGTCGCCCAAGGCCATGGTGCCGCTGCGGCGCGAGATTTCGATGGTGTTCCAGAACCCCTATGGCTCGCTCAACCCGCGCCAGACGGTCGAGGAGCTGGTCGGGGCACCGCTGATCATTCACGGCGAGGGCGATGCCGCCAGCCGTCAGGCCCGGGTGGCGCGGCTGGTCGAGCATGTCGGCCTGCCCCGCGCCGCGCTCTCGCGCTATCCGCACGAGTTTTCGGGCGGACAGCGGCAGCGCATCGTGATCGCGCGGGCACTGGCGCTGAACCCGCGGCTGGTGATCTGTGACGAGGCCGTCTCGGCGCTCGACCTGTCGGTGCAGGCACAGGTGCTGAACCTGCTGGCCGATCTGCAGGCCGAGCATGATCTGGCCTATCTGTTCATCAGCCACGACCTGTCGGTGGTCGAGCATGTCAGCGACCGCATCGCCGTCATGCAGAAGGGCCGCATCGTCGAAACCGGACCGGCCGAGGCGATTTTCGCCGCGCCCCGCGATCCCTATACGCGCGCGCTGTTGTCGGCCGTGCCCCGCATCCCGGGCCAGAGCGCCCGCTCAGAGGAGACAGCGCGATGAGCCCCTTGATTGCGCTCGTGCCGGTCGTCTTGCGCCGGCTGGGAACGGCGCTGTTGCAGCTGCTGGCGGTGGCGACGCTGGTCTTTGCGATGCTGTTCCTGTTGCCGGGCGATCCGGTGATGATCCTGCTGGGTCAGGACAGCAACCCGACCCCCGAGGCGGTGGCGGCGCTGCGCGAGAAGCTGGGGCTCGACCGGCCGATCGCGGTGCAATACCTCGACTGGCTGGGGGGCGTGCTGCGCGGGGATTTTGGACGCTCGCTGGCCAATGACTATCCGGTTGCGCAATACATCGCCCAGACCCTGCCGCGGACGCTGGAACTGGCGGTGGCGGCGATCCTTGTGGCGGTGGTGATCGGCCTGCCGGTCGGGATCGCGGCGGCGCTGCGGCGCGGAACGCTGGCCGACAGCCTGCTGACCTCGGCCACGACGCTCGGGATTTCGGTGCCGGTCTATATCCTCGGGGCGCTGTTGATCCTGATCTTCGCACAGGGGCTGAACTGGCTGCCCGCCTCGGGCTATACCGATCTGTCGCGCAATGCGCTGGAGCATTTCCGCAAGCTGGTGCTGCCTGCGGTGACGCTGGGGCTGGGGCTTGCCGCCTCGATCGCGCGAATGACGCGGGCCTCCATGCTGGAGATCCTCGGGCGCGATTTCGTGCGTACGCTGCGCGCCAAGGGCATGGGCGAGACCCAGATCATCTGGCAGCACGTCCTGCGCTCTGCCGCGATCCCGATCGTCACCATCGTCGGGTTGCAGCTGGGCAACCTGCTGGGCGGCACGGTGCTGGTCGAGGCGCTGTTCAACTGGCCCGGCCTTGCGACGATGCTGGTCAAGGCGGTGGGCGACCGGGACTATCCGATGGTGCAGGGCGCCATCCTGACCATCGCCGCGGCTTTCATCCTGATCAACCTGGCGGTCGAGCTGATCTACAGCCTGCTTGACCCCCGCATCCGCCGGAGGCGCCAATGACGCGACCGATGAGAGGGATCGTCCACACCCTGCGCGATCTGGCGCGCAGCCGTCCGGCCATCCGGCTGTGGATGGGGGTTCTGGCACTGATCGTGCTGGTGGCGCTGTTCGGGCCGCTGATGGCCCCGCAGGATGCCTTCGCGATCAACCCGCTGGCGGTGCTGCAGGGGCCCTCGGCCGCGCATCCGCTGGGCACTGACGAATTCGGGCGCGACCTGCTCAGCCGCCTGCTGATCGGCATCCGCCCGACGATGCTGGTCGCCCTTGGCGCCACCGCGATTGCCGCGGCGGGGGGCACGACGCTGGGCATCTTCGCAGCCTATGGCCCGAACTGGCTGGGCACGACGATCATGCGCGGGGTCGATGTGATGCTGTCCTTCCCGCCCATCCTGCTGGCGCTGCTGGCGGTCGGCTTCTGGAAGAGCGGGGTCTCCAGCCTGATCATCGTGATCGGCATCCTTTATATCCCGCATTTCGCCCGCGTCGCGCAGGCCGCCACGCTGCAGGTCGTGCGGCAGGAATTCATCGAGGCCGAGCATTCCATGGGCGCCCCCTATCGGCGCGTGGTGGCGACCGGGATCCTGCCCAATATCCTGTCGCCGCTGGTCGTTCAGGCGACGCTGACGCTGGCGGCGGCGATCCTGCTGGAAAGCGGGCTGAGCTTTCTGGGGCTGGGGATCGTCCCGCCCGAGCCGTCCTGGGGCCAGATGATCGGCACCGCGCGCGGCTATCTGGGGCAGAACCCGCTTTATGTGCTGTGGCCCTCGGCCTGCCTCGCGCTGACGGTTCTGGCCATCAACATCATCGGCGATGCCTTGCGCGATCATCTCGATCCGCGGCTGCGTCAGGTCTGAAATCCACAACAGGGAGAAGAAAATGATGAACCTATTGTCACTTTGCGCGACGGCGGCGTTGTCGGCCCTGCTCGGGTCGGCGGCGCTGGCCGAGGGGTCGCTCTATTTCGGCCTGTCGGGCGAGCCGCGCACCCTTGATACCAAGGTCAATGCCGGGGCGCCGGCGCGCACCATCCGTCTGGCGATCCACCGCGGGTTGCTGAACTATGGCACCACGGGCGAGCTGTCCCCCGAACTGGCCGAGAGCTTCGAGGTTTCGGCCGATGCGCTCAGCTATACCTTTCGTCTGCGCGAGGCGAAATTCCACGACGGCACGCCGGTCACCGCCGCCGATGTCAAGGCCACGCTCGACTATCTGACCGCCGAGGCGAGCACGGCGACCTACAAGGCAGAGCTGTCGGTGATCGACACCATCGCCACGCCCGATGAGCGGACCGTGGTGATCACCCTCAAGAAACCCTTCGTGCCCTTCCCGCATTATCTGGCGCTGCCGGAATCGGCGATCCTGCCGGCCAGCTGGATCGCGGCCAATGCCGAGACCCCCGACGCCGCCCCGATCGGCGCGGGCCCGTTCCGCTTCGTCACCTGGGAGCGCGGGCGCGAGGTGGTCGTGGAGAAATTCGACGGCTATTACAAACCCGGGAAACCCGCGGTGGACGAGATCCACTATGTCTTCTACGGCGACGAGAATACCCGGGTGAATGCGATCAGGTCGGGTGATGTGGACATCATCGACTATGTGCCGTGGAAGGACGCGGCGGCCCTCGAGCAGGACCCGGCGATCACCCTCGACAGCGTCGGCGGGCCGTTCATGATGCTGCAGTTCAACACCAAGGAGGGCCCCTTCGCCGATCCCCGCGTGCGTCAGGCGGTCTCCTATGCGATTGAACGTTCGGCGATCATCAACACCGCCTTCAACGGTCGCGGCACACCGCTTTGGGGGATCGCGGTGCCGGAGGGCACAATGGGCTGGTCCGAGGCGGCCGCCAACCACTTCAGCCATGACCCCGACAAAGCCAAGGCCCTGCTGGCCGAGGCGGGGTATCCCGATGGCTTCGAGGCGCGTTTGCTGTCCACCGCGCAATATGGCTTCCACCAGAACACCGCGATTGCGGTGCAGGCGGAACTAGCCAAGATCGGCATCAAGCTGACCCTCGATCTGCCCGACTGGGCGGGGCGGATGGCGAAGAACACCGCCGGGGATTACGACGTCCTTGTGGCGGGGACCGCGGGCGATATCACCGACCCGGACTGGCTGTCGAACTTCTTCTATGGCGGCGAGACCTTGGTGCGACTCAACAACTCGGCCTGGTTCAACGATGCCGAGATCAACGCGCTGCTTGACGAGGGGCGGACCACGCTCGACCCCGCGAAGCGCGCCGAGGTCTATGACCGCTTCGTGCAACGGGCGCTGGAAACCTCGCCCTTCGTCTTCCTGATGTGGCGCGACCAGAGCTTTGCGGTCCGCGACACGGTCGAGGGCTTCAAGAACCTGCCGGGCTTCCTGACCTTCCAGTCGGGGATCACGGTCGAGGATGTCGTGCTGAAGTAAACCTGCGCGGATCGCGCAAGTCTCGGGCGTCCGGTGTCAGGCACCGGGCGCCTTGGTCCGTTCGGGCGTTCCGTGCCGGTCAAACCGGCCGCGCGGCGCCCTCGGGCGGTGATGCCGGGTCCGCCGCCCGCTCTGTGCTTGATATTTCCGCCCCGGCTCTGCTAGCTGGACCGGCAGCTGCCCGGCAGCGTTTGCACCACCGGAAGAAGCGGCGATGGCCCCCAGAAAGTCCGTGACGATCAAGGATGTTGCCGCCGCCGCGAATGTCTCGCGCGCGACGGCGGCGCGGGCGCTCAATGGATATGGTTATGTCGGCGAGGCGGCGGCCGAGCGGGTGATCGAAACCGCGGCCCGGCTGGGCTATCGCGGCAACCGCGTCGCCCAGGCCCTGCGCGGCGGGCAATTGCCGATCGTGGGCTTCGTTCCGGGCGATATCCAGAACCCGTTCTTTGCCCGGATCGCCCATGACATCGACGCGCAGCTGCGCCAGAGCCGGCACAGCCTGCTGATCGCCAGCAGCGAGGAAAGCGTCGCACAGTAGCGCGGCTTGCTGGAAAACCTGCGCGCGCTGAACGTGCAGGGGGTGATCGTCGCGCCCGCCTCGGGCCGGGGCAGCCCGCATCTGGAGGTGCTGGTGCGCGACGGCGTGCCCTTGGTGCTGATCGACCGCGAGGTGGGCGAGCTGCCCTGTGACAGTGTCACGGTGGACAACGAGGGCGGCGCGCGCGAGGCGGTCAGCTACCTGATCGCGGCCGGGCATCGGCGGGTCGCGGTGATCCATGACGATTCGCGGATCGTGACCGCGCGGGATCGTCTGGCGGGCTATGCCGCGGCATTGGCCGGTCACGGGATCGCGGTCGATCCGCGGCTGATCGCGGTGTCGCAGTCCACGGTCGAGCATTCGATCGACGCCACGATCCGGCTGTTCAGCCAGACCGAGCGCCCGACCGCGCTGTTCACCGTGGATAGTCTGATGACCAAGTGTCGCGTGGCCCTTAAATGGGGTCATCCTCAATTTGTGTGGTGCAGAGGAAGCATTCGGGCCCTGAGCAAGTTCGGGCCGGCTCGCCCATACATCGCGCGCTTCAAGGTCTTCAATCGGTTGATCTGGCCTTCGGCTTGACCATTG
>JAIUNP010000071.1 GCA_020161975.1 Pseudomonadota bacterium | reverse complement strand
GACGCCAAGTGCGCCATAGATCGTGTCGGTCACGGCTTGCGAGGTTTCGACGTTCCCGGCCACGACGGCGGCGGGGTATTGCGGGCGCAACATGCAGCCTTCGGGAATGATGACCTTCAACGGCTTCATCACGCCCGCATTCATCGGAATGTCGCCTTCGACCAGCGTGCGAAAAACATAGAGCACAGCGGCCATGCAGACCGACGCGGGCGCGTTGAAATTATTCGGCCGCTGCGCCGACGTGCCCGTGAAATCGAGAATGCCGCTGCGCGTCGCCTTGTCGATCGAGACCTTGACCTTGATGACCGCGCCGTCGTCCATCGGGTAGGCGAATTCGCCGTCCTTCAGCACGTCGAGCACGCGGCGGACCTGCTCCTCGGCATTGTCCTGCACATGGCCCATATAGGCGCGCACGACGTCGAGGCCGAATTCGCGCACCATCTTGCGCAATTCCTGCGCGCCCTTCTCGCATGCGGCGATTTGGGCTTTGAGGTCGCCGATATTCTGCGCCGGGTTGCGCGCGGGATATTTGCCCGATTTCAACAACGCGGTCATTTCCGCTTCGCGGAAGCGGCCTTGCTCGACGAGCAAAAAGTTATCGATCAGCACGCCTTCTTCGTCGACGGTGGTCGATCCGGGCGGCATCGAACCGGGCGTCAGGCCGCCGATATCGGCTTGGTGACCGCGGCTGGCGACAAAGAACAGGATGTCTTTCTGCGCTTCGTCGAAGACCGGCATGACGACCGTGACGTCGGGCAAATGCGTACCGCCGTTATAGGGCGCGTTCAGCACGAACACGTCGCCGGGGCGCATCGTACCTTCGCGCGCGCGCGTGACGGCGGCGACACTCTCGCCCATCGAACCCAAATGCACTGGCATATGCGGCGCATTGGCGATGAGGTTCCCCTGCCGGTCGAACAGCGCGCAGGAGAAATCGAGACGTTCTTTGATGTTGACCGAATAGGCGGTGTTTTGGAGTGCGACACCCATCTGTTCGGCGATCGACATGAACAGATTGTTGAACACTTCCAGCATCACTGGATCGACCTTGGTGCCGACCGCGTGCTGGCGCTGGATCGCGACCACGCGGCGCAACACCAGATGATCGCGCGCGGTGACTTCCGCCGCCCAGCCGGGTTCGATCACCGTCGTCGCGTTGCGGTCGGAGACGATCGCGGGTCCCGGCAGTTTCATGCCCGGCTTCAACGCATCGCGCAGATAGACCGGCGTATCGTGCGTGGCCGCATCCGCGTACATCTTGACCGTCGCCGCCGGGGCGGGCGGCATGGCCGTGCCGATTTCGCGCACGACATCGTCGGCACTTTCGGTATGGCCGACGACTTCAACCGCGACCGCTTCGACGATCACCGCCTTGCCGGGCATCGAGAAGCCGTAACGCTGGCGATGCTGCTCGACGAAGGCCGCACTCGCCGCATCGACGCCGCCGAAATCGACGACCAGCGCGGAATCCGTGCCTTCGTATTTGAGATGCAGCTTGCGCCGCACTTCGATCTTGGCCGGGTCGATGCCCTGGCGGCGCATCTCGGCGAGACCTTCTTCGGCCAGCGCCGCCAACTCGGTTTCGAGCGTGGGTAGGATCGCGTCGGCAAGCTTGGCTTCGACTGCCTTCTCGCGCATCACGCGCAGATCGGCGAGGCCCATGCCATAGGCCGACAACACGCCGGCCAGCGGATGGACGAATACGGTCGTCATGCCCAGCGCGTCGGCGACCTTGCAGGCATGCTGCCCGCCCGCCCCGCCGAAGCAATTGAGCGCGTAACCTGACACGTCGTAGCCGCGCTGGATCGAAATCTGCTTGATCGCGTTGGCCATATTCTCGACCGCGATCTCCAGAAACCCGTCGGCGATGGCTTCGGGGCTACGCTTCTCGCCCGTCGCTTGTTCGACTTGCGATGCGAGGGCCGCAAATTTCTCGCGCACGATGCCGGCGTCGAGGCGTTGATCGCCATTGGGTCCGAACACGGCGGGGAAGAAATCGGGGACGATCTTGCCGACCATCACATTGGCGTCCGTGACCGCCAAGGGTCCGCCCCGGCGATAGCAGGCCGGGCCCGGATTGGCGCCCGCACTTTCGGGGCCGCAGCGGAAACGCGTGCCGTCGAAAAACAGGATCGACCCGCCGCCCGCCGCCACCGTGTGGATCTTCATCATCGGGGCGCGCATGCGCACGCCCGCGACGATGGTTTCGAACGTGCGTTCGTATTCGCCGTTATAGAGCGTCACGTCGGTCGACGTGCCACCCATATCGAAGCCGATGATCTTGTCGAACCCGGCCATCGCGGCGGTGCGCGCGGCACCCACGATGCCGCCGGCGGGCCCCGACAGGATCGAATCCTTGCCCTGGAAATAGCGCGCGTCGACCAAGCCGCCATTCGACTGCATAAACATCAATCGCGTGCCGCCCAATTCGCCCGCCACGCGATCCACGTAACGGCGCAGGATCGGCGAGACATAGGCGTCGACGACGGTCGTGTCGCCGCGCCCGACGATCTTCATCAGCGGCGAGACTTCGTGCGAAATCGAGATTTGCGTGAAGCCGATCTTGCGCGCGATATCGCCCAACGCCTTTTCGTGCGCCGGGTAGCGATAGCCGTGCAGTAGCACGACGGCCAGCGCCCGGATGCCTTGGTCGTAGATCTTGCGCAGATCGCGCTCGGCCGCGGCTTCGTCGAGGACGCGCAGCACATTGCCTTGCGCGTCGATCCGCTCGTCGATTTCGACGGCGCTTTCGTACAGCAATTCGGGCAGCACGATCCGGCGCACGAACAGCTTGGGCCGGTTCTGATACGCGATGCGCAGCTGGTCCTTGAAGCCCTTGGTGATAGCGACGGCCACACGCTCGCCCTTGCGCTCCAGCAGCGCATTCGTGGCGACCGTCGTGCCCATCTTCACCGCTTCGACCGGCGCACCGGTCAGCGGCGTATCCTTGGCGAGGCCGAGAAGTTCGCGAATGCCCTGAAGGGCGGCGTCCTTGTAGCGCTCCGGATTCTCCGACAGCAGCTTATGCGTGGCGAGCGTACCGTCCGGGCGCTTGGCCACGATATCGGTGAACGTGCCGCCGCGATCGATCCAGAATTGCCACTGCGCCGTCATGGATTTCCTCTGGGGAGGTTTATGATAAAACGTTGACGATTTGTCAACGTTGCTAGAGCGTCGCGGCCGAGCGGCTCGCCTGATCGTAAAGCCCCGAAAGTGCCCGCATCAACGCGGCGACCTGGGCGATCGCGTCATGCGGCTCGCCGATCCGCGCCACGGCATCGACCAGGCAGGTTTCGCGGATCGCGCGATAGCGGTCGCACAAGGCGCGGCCCTTTTGCGTGGCGCCCCAATGGACTTCCTTGCCCTGCTTGACGCCCGAGACGAGGCCGAGGCGCTTGAGCTTCTTCAGGCCGTAATTGACGACGTGATCGTCCTCGACATTCAGCACCAAGGCGAGATCGGCGAGCGTTTTGGCGCGGTCGCGATGATTGGCGTGATGGAGGATCAGCACGTCGAGCGGCGAGAGGTCCCCCTGCCCGGCCGCGGCGGCGCAGCGCACGATCCAGCGCCCATAGGCGTGGAAGATCGGCGTCAGCGCGAATTCGAACTCCGACAATTCGGCCACGCGGTTGCCCGCGAGATGCGCGGACGACACGATTTTGGGCGCGGGTTTGTCCTTGCGCTTGGCCATAAGGCGATACTCCGTCGATAAAACGTCGATGGAGTATCACCCAGACCTAGGCGGCCATCAATCCGCCGCGCCCGCGAACCAGCCTCCCGGGGTGGCGGCGAATTTCGCCCGACACCCCTTGGAACGCGTCTTTCGCCAATTCGCAGGCGAGCAGCCGGTGCGGTTGTTCGCCCGGCATGACCAAGCCCATCGGGGCGGCGGGCGCGAAGCCGAAACGCGCGTAATAGTCGAGATCGCCGACCAGCACGACACGGCTATGCCGCGCCCAGGCGGCGGCGTCGAGGCCGTGGAACATCAATGCCGCCCCGATCCCCTGGCCCTTCAATTTGGGTTCGACCGCCAACGGCCCGAGCAGCAACGCGCCATGCGCGCCGATCGCGACGGGCCAGAAGCGCAGCGTGCCGAGAATCGCCCCGTCGGCTTTCGCGCGCGCGACGAAGGACAGATCGGCGAGCGGATCCACGCTTTGCCGATAGCGATAGCTTTTCTTCGTCTTCCGCCCCGGCCCGAAAGCCCGGTTCAGCAGAAGCTCGATCCGGGTCCCGTCGCCGGGCCGCTCGGTGGTGATGTCGAACATGAAACTTTCCTCGCGAAAACAATGCGTTGCAGGTCACCGGAACGGGTGCTGCGGAGGACGCTTATTCGCGAGGGAAGGAAAAGGACGGTTGGACCTTATCCACGCACGAACGCAAGCGCACCCGGCACCCGGGTGCTACGTCGTCGCGCGGAAATAGCGATCCACATCGTCATGGTGCGAGAGTTAAGGGGAATTCGCACCAAACGTCAAACCTTGAATTTGGGGTCGAGCCAATCGCGCAAGCTGTCGCCGAACAGGTTGAAGGCGAAAACGGCGACGGAAATGGCAAGGCCCGGGAACAGGATCATCCACGGCGCCTCGCGATAGAAATCCGACGCGTTGCCCGACAGCATCAAGCCCCAGGCGGGCGTGGGTTCGGTGACGCCCAGCCCCAGGAACGACAGCGACGCTTCCAGCAAAATCGCCTGGGCGATGAACGCCGTGAACATGATCAGGAACGGGGCGGCGACGTTGGGCACCATATGGCGCAGGATGATGCGCATATGGCCGAAGCCGGCGGCGCGCGCCGCATCGACATAGGGCATTTCGCGGATCGACAACGCGGCCGAGCGCACGACGCGCGCGACCTTCGGCAGGATCGGGATGGCGATGGCGAAGACGAGATTGATGTCGATGCCGCCGATCTGATTGCGGCCCAGCATCGCCACGACGACCAGTGCGAGCACGATGATCGGGAAGGACAGCATCACGTCGATGAAGCGCTGCACGATCATGTCGATGCGCCCGCCGAAATAGGCCGAGGCCACGCCGATCATGGCGCCCGACACGCAGCCCATCAGCGACGCGAAAAAGCCGATCGTCAGCGCGGTGCGCGCCCCGAAGATCACGCGGCTGAAAATGTCACGGCCGAACGCGTCCGTGCCCATCCAATGTTCCCAGGATGGCGGGGCGAGCATCGCGCCGAAATCGATGGTCAGCGGATCGTAGGGCGCCACGAAATCGGCGAACACGCCGCCGAACAACATAATCGCGATGGCCACGCCCGAAATGGCGCCCAGCGGCTGGGCGAGGCAGAACATCGCCAGCGCCGAGTGCCGCTTGGGTGCGGCGTAGGTCACGTTTGGCCCAGCGATGGGGGGTTGAGAGACGGCACCGGCCATGTCACTTCCCTCCCAACCGGATGCGCGGATCGAACAGCGCGTAGAGCAGATCGACGACCAGATTGGTCACGATGAACACCACCGCGATCAGCATCACGATCGCCTGGATCAGCGTGAAATCGTTGCGGCTGACCGCCTGCACGAACAGCTTGCCGATGCCGTTGAGGTTGAAGACCTGCTCGGTCACCACCAGACCGCCGATCAGGAACGCGAATTCGAGGCCGATGACCGTGATCGCGGGCAGCAGCGCGTTGCGCATCGCATGGCGCGCGACGACCAGCTTTTCGTAGACGCCCTTGGCGCGTGCGGTGCGGATGTAATCCTCCTTCATCACCTCGACGATCGAAGAACGGACCATGCGCGCGACGACGGCGGAATAGCGATAGCCGACGGCGAGGGCCGGCCAAATCAACTGGCTGATATTGGCCAGCGGATCGACATAGATCGGCGTGTAGGTGATCGGCGGCAGCCAATTGAACCAATAAAGCAGGCCCAGAATGATGATCATGCCGAGCCAGAAACTGGGCACCGCAAGCCCGGCGATGGTGATCAAACGCACCGCGTAGTCGATCCACGTGTCCTTGAACAACGCGGATATGGTGCCGAGCGGAATCGCGATCAGGACGGCGAAGATCGTCGCCATGATCGCGACCTGCATGGTGAGTTCGAGGCGTAAGCCGATCTCCTCCATCACCGGGCGGTCGGTCCACATCGACGTCCCCAAATCGAACGTGACGAGACCGACCATCCAGTCGCGGAATTGCACCGCAAGAGGCCGATCGAGGCCGAGGCGCGCGCGCTCGGCGTCGATCGTCTCCTGCGTGACCATGCCCCCGTCGCCGCGCAGCTTCACTTCCACGATGTCGCCGGGCACCACCCGGAGCATGAAGAAGATGAGGACCGCCACGCCCAAAAGCGTGGGGATCATCAGAAGGATGCGGTTGACGAGGTAGCCGAACATCGGACGTCCCTTACGTGTTCAGCCAAACATCGGCCAGATCCTGGCCGAGATTGTGGCTGGGCGACATCTGCCAGCCCATCACGACCTTGTGGGTCGGCACGATGCGATGCCACCACAGCATCGGCACCTGATAGGCCTGATCGAAGGCGCGCTTCTCGAACTGACGGATCAGATCGAAACGCTTCTGGAAGTCGCGCTCGCGGCTTTGGGCGGCGTAAAGCCGGTCCATCTCCGCGTCGATCGCGCGGCTGCGGTTTTCCGGCGCCTTGTTGAACGAGAGGTACTTCGCCAATGCGAGCGACGGCTCGTCCATGAACAGGTTCGAGAAGTCGATCGCGACGTCGAAATTGCCGCTCGACATGCCCGCGAGATAGGGCGACGTCTCCGACTGGCGGTGCTCGACGTTCACGCCGATCTGGCGCCACTGGTCGACCAGGAAGATGCCGGCCGGCGTGTAGGGCTGCGCCAAGTTGCGGTTATGCAGCACGAAAGTCAGGTTCGGCACGCCCGCTTCGCGCAGCAGCTTGCGCGCTTCCGCGCGCGCGGCGGCGATGTCGCGCCCGAAGCCCGGGACCTTCAGCAGATCCTCGTCCTTCATCGCGAAGGGCGAGCCGGGACGGACCAGGCCGCCGGGATCGCGCAACGTCGCCGTGCGCGCGAGACCTTGCGCACCCGCGCGCCGGTCGATGGCGAGGTGCAGCGCGCGGCGCACGCGCACGTCGTCGAACGGCTTCTTCTCGGTGTTGAACACGACCATCAGGTTCAGCGTCCAGCTCGATTCCTCGATCCGGATGCGATCGCCCATGACCTGCACCAGACGATCGCGCTCGGCCGGCGAGATGCCGCGGAATTCCGCCATCACCTGGCCGCCTTGCAACGCGTTCATCATCGCGGCGGGCTGGGTCATGAACACGCCGCGGAACCCGTCGAGATACGGGCGGCCCTGGCGGAAATACTTGTCGTTGCGCGTCCCCGTGATGTGGCTGCCGCGCACGTGTTCGCCGAGGCGGAACGGGCCCGTGCCGTTGATCGCGGTACGCGGGGCGTTGGCATTCGCGGCCAAATCCTTGGCGGCGTAGACCCAGTTCCAGGGGCTGGCGAAATGTTCGAGCATCGCCGGGTTCGGGTTCTTCATCTTGAACACGACGGTCAGCGGATCGGGCGTTTCGATCGTGTCGATGTCGCCGAACGTCCAGCCGCCGCCATGGGCGAAGACGACGACAGGGCGGGCATCACCGCCCTCCGGCAGATAGAGCCGCCCGCGCATCGGGCCGGCGGGGCCGGGAATGGTGAGGTTGCGGATCTCCTTCAGCGGATGCGGGCACCAGGCCCAGGGCACCTGCTGAGCGATGAACGTCTGCCGCGCTTCGGCCGTTGGCAGGGCGCGCAGGTCGATCTTTGGCACCAACTGCATCGCGGCGAAAATCCGCGCCATGGCCGGGTCCATCACCTTGTTCATCTCATCTGCCCTCGCGTCGGATTAACATCTTGGTGCCATCGATAATCCAGGTGTCCGGCCTTCGGCAAGAAAGCGCGGCTGCCTAAAATGCAGGCAAGTTGCCGGTGCTGATGGCGACGGGAGAGCCGACTGGAAGCGGCAACTGCCTTCCGGACAAGCAGAGCCTTGGCGCAGGGGCAGCGCGGCTTACCAGTGGTTTGATCAGGAAAACAATTTTTATAACAGAGAGTTAGCGACGATATTCCACGCCGCGCGCCGCCCCGTTGCGCACCTGTATGTCCGCTTTGGCACAGCCTTCGCAAACAAGAGTGGCATCGCCATTCCGGCGCCCATCAACGTTTCAGGGGTTATCGATGTTCAAGCTTTCCCGTCGCGCCCTGCTGGCATCCACGATTGCCGGCGGCCTCGCCCTTTCCGCCGGCGGCGCTTTTGCGCAAAGCGGCGACACCATCAAGGTCGGCATCCTCCATTCGCTCTCGGGCACTATGGCAATCAGCGAGACGACGCTGAAGGATGTCATGCTCATGCTCATCGAGGAGCAGAACAAGAAGGGCGGTGTGCTCGGCAAGAAGCTCGAAGCCGTCGTTGTCGATCCGGCTTCCAACTGGCCGCTGTTCGCCGAAAAGGCGCGCGAACTCATCACGCAGCAGAAAGTCTCCGCCGTGTTCGGCTGCTGGACCTCGGTCAGCCGCAAGTCCGTGCTGCCGGTATTCAAGGAGCTGAACTCGATCCTGTTCTACCCCGTGCAATACGAAGGCGAGGAGAGCGAGCGCAACGTGTTCTACACCGGCGCTGCCCCGAACCAGCAGGCCATTCCCGCCGTCGATTACCTGATGAGCGAGGAGGGCGGGCTCGTGAAGCGTTGGGTGCTCGCCGGCACTGACTATGTTTATCCGCGCACGACCAACAAGATCCTCGAAGCCTACCTCCTGTCCAAGGGCGTTGCGAAGGAAGACATCCTGATCAACTACACGCCGTTCGGCCATTCCGACTGGCAGACCATCGTCTCCGATATCGTGAAGTTCGGCACCGCCGGCAAGAAGACCGCCGTGGTTTCCACCATCAACGGCGATGCCAACGTGCCCTTCTACAAGGAACTTGCCAACAAGGGCGTGAAGGCGACCGACATTCCCGTTGTCGCCTTCTCGGTCGGCGAGGAGGAACTCGCCGGCGTCGACACCAAGAACCTCGTCGGCCATCTCGCCGCCTGGAACTACTTCGAATCGGTCAAGACACCGGCCAACGAAGCCTTCATCAAGCAGTGGCAGGCGTTCAAGAAGAACCCGAAGGCTGTCACAAACGACCCGATGGAGGCCCATGTCATCGGCTTCAACATGTGGGTGAAGGCAGTGGAAAAGGCCGGCACCACCAATGTCGACAAGGTGATCGACACGCTGCCGGGCATCGAAGCGCCGAACCTGACCGGCGGTGTCTCGAAAATGCTGCCGAACCACCACATCACCAAGCCGGTAATGATCGGCGAAATCCGCCCCGACGGGCAGTTCGATGTGGTCTGGCAGGCGAAGGGTCTGGTCGCGGGCGATGCCTGGTCGAAATACCTCGACGGCTCGAAGGACCTGATTGGCGATTGGGTCGAAAAGAAGTGCGGCAACTACAACACCAAGACCGGCAAATGCGGCTGATGCACGGCGGTTGATCTCGCTTGAAACAACGCGCGGGTGGCGGACCCTTTCTCGCCACCGCTGCCGGATGAGGGGCCCGGCGCGCAACGCCCCTCACCAGTTTCTCAGTCGTTTCGGCTTCCGGACCCCCTCATGCTTCGATCCGTCCCGATCTTTCGTCTGCTGGCTCTTGCGGCGATAGTCCTCAACTGCGGCCTGGCAATCGCCGGCCCCTATGAGGATGCGCTGAAGCGCTTTTCCGCCGACAGTTTTGGCGAAACGGAAATCGCCATCAAGGACATGGCCGCAAGTGGCGCCCAGGGTGCACTGCCCGCGCTGGAAGCCTTGCAGGCCGGTCGCCTCTCTGTGGCAGGCGATACGGTGTTCTACCTCGATGGAAATGGGCAGGCGACAGATGCGGCAACCGGTAGCCGCCTCGCAGGCATCCCCGCAGACGGCAAGGTGGTGCGCCTCAACAACCGGCTGCGCCGTGCGCTGGAAAACGCGCTCGGTGGCCTGACACTGTTTTCAAAGGACCCTGCCCGCCGGCTTCAGGCAGCCGAAGCCCTGTTCAAGTCGAAGGACACCAACGCGCTTCCGGGCCTCGAAAAGGCGATTTCCGCTGAACCGGTTCCGGCGGTGAAGAAAGCGCTGGTCGAGGCAGAGGCGGCGATCATGCTGGCGCGGCCGGCCAACACCGCTGAAGCGCTTGGCGCCATCCGCACCCTGCGCGAACGGGGTGATCAGGAGGCCTTGGCCCAGCTGAATGTGGCGGCAACCAGCCTTGCCGACCCCGCAGTCCGGTCGGCGGCCGAAGCCGCGGTTGCGGCCATCGCCCAGCGCCAGAAGCTGCTCTCGGTGGTCCAGAATGTCTGGTATGGCCTGTCCCTCGGCTCGGTGCTTTTGCTGGCGGCCATTGGCCTGTCCATCACCTTTGGCGTGATGGGCATCATCAACATGGCCCATGGCGAGATGGTGATGCTGGGGGCCTATGCGACTTTCCTCACACAGGAAATGTTCCGCGCCTATGCGCCCGGCTGGTTCGATTGGTCGCTTGCCGCCGCCATCCCCGTTGCCTTTCTGCTGGCAGCGGCGGTGGGTGTTGTCATCGAGCGCGGCATCATCCGTTTTCTCTACGGCCGCCCGCTCGAAACCTTGCTCGCAACCTTCGGCGTCAGCCTGATCCTCCAGCAGTCGATCCGCACGCTTTTCGGCCCCACCAACCGCGAGGTGACCGCTCCGGCCTTCATGTCCGGCAACTTCGACCTCTTCGGCCTCTCCATCGCCTATGGCCGGATGTGGATCATCGTCTTCACGCTGGCGGTCTTTGCCTTCCTGCTCTTTCTTCTGAAGGCAACGCCGCTTGGATTGCGGATGCGCGCGGTCACGCAGAACCGGCGCATGGCCGCCTCGATGGGCATCCGCACGGCCTTTGTCGACAGCGCCACCTTTGCGCTAGGCTCCGGCATCGCCGGGGTGGCGGGCGTGGCACTGAGCCAGATCGATAATGTGTCGCCCAACCTTGGCCAGAGCTACATCATCGACAGCTTCATGGTGGTGGTGTTCGGCGGTGTCGGAAATCTCTGGGGCACGTTGGTGTCGGCCTTTGCACTCGGCATCGGCAATAAGTTCCTTGAGCCCGTTGCCGGCGCGGTCCTCGCCAAGATCGCCATTCTCGTCTGCCTCATCCTCTTCATTCAGAAGCGTCCGTCCGGGCTGTTCGCCCTCAAGGGCCGGGCGGTGGAACAATGATCATACAAGCGCTTCTCGCCCAGCTCGACCGCACAGGCCGGATCTTCATTGCCGTTCTGCTTGGTGCTTTGGTGCTGGTGCCGCTGGCCAATTTCGCACTGCCCGAGAGCTCGGCCTTCCATGTGCCAACCCATATCGTGGCGCTGACGGGCAAGTACCTCTGCTATGCCGTGCTGGCGCTTTCGCTTGATCTCGTCTGGGGCTACTGCGGTATTCTTTCGCTCGGTCATGGGGCCTTTTTCGCCCTCGGCGGCTATGCGATGGGCATGTATCTGATGCGCCAGATCGGCCCGCGCGGAGTCTATGGAAATCCGGTCCTGCCGGATTTCATGGTGTTCCTGAACTACAAGGAGCTGCCCTGGTTCTGGTACGGCTTCGACATGTTCCCCTTCGCAATCGCGATGGCGGTGCTTGTGCCGGGGCTGCTCGCTTTCGTCTTTGGCTGGCTCGCCTTTCGCTCGCGCGTAACAGGCGTCTATCTCTCCATCATCACCCAGGCGATGACCTATGCGCTGCTGCTGGCCTTTTTCCGCAATGACATGGGCTTTGGCGGCAACAACGGCCTGACCGACTTCAAGGACCTTCTCGGCTTCAACATCCAGGCCCAGGGCACGCGCGTTGTGCTCTACATGCTCTCTGTCCTGCTGCTGCTCGCAGCCTT
Source organism: Pseudomonadota bacterium (assembly GCA_020161975.1). Taxonomy (GTDB): domain Bacteria; phylum Pseudomonadota; class Alphaproteobacteria; order Rhizobiales; family Beijerinckiaceae; genus JAIUNP01. Next base: position 1,708 of record JAIUNP010000071.1, on the reverse strand, counting down.
CCTGCTGGGGCGGTATGTCGTCACCTCCACCTACGGCAAGGTGTTGGTCGCAATCCGCGATGCCGAAAGCCGGACACGCTTCATCGGCTATCGCGTGGAGCATTACAAACTGCTCGTCTTCACGCTGTCTGCCATGCTGGCGGGGCTGGCGGGCGCACTTTATGTGCCGCAGGTCGGCATCATCAACCCTTCGGAATTCGCGCCCACCAATTCCATAGAGGCAGTGATCTGGGTCGCGGTCGGCGGGCGTGGCACGCTGACCGGCGCGGCGCTCGGCGCAGTGCTCGTCAACGGCTTCAAGTCCATGTTCACCACCGGCGCGCTGGCGCCTTACTGGCTCTTCGCGCTGGGCGGGTTGTTCATTCTGGTCACACTCGTCCTGCCGAAGGGCATCCTCGGCGCCTTGTCGGGGATCGGCAAGGGTTGGCAGTGGCGGGCTCTGGAGAGCGCCAGACACGAAGATACCGGCGACCTGACAACGGCTTCACCCGATCCCGCCCCGCAGGGGCAGGGCAATGCAACGAGGGCAGCAGCATGAACCAGATCATTGCAGGCGCCGAGGGGACGAAAGAGGCCGATGTCACCGGCGCGCTCCTCTATCTCGACGGCGTGGAGAAGACCTTCGACGGCTACAAGGCCCTGCGCGGCCTCTCGCTCTACCTCGAACCCGGCGAGATGCGTGCCATCATCGGCCCCAACGGCGCTGGCAAGACAACGATGATGGACGTGATCACCGGCAAGACGCGACCGGATGTCGGCGATGTCGTCTTTGAAAAGCACACCGACCTGACCAAACTGGACGAGACCGATATCGTGGACCTCGGCATCGGCCGGAAGTTTCAGAAGCCGACGGTCTTTGAGAGCCACACGTTGGAGGACAACATCCGCTTGGCGCTCAAGGGCCCGCGCGATCCGTTCTCGGCGCTGTTTGGTGCGCGCAACCGCATTTCCCGCGACCGGATTGAGGCCATCCTCGAACGCGTCCGACTCCAGGAGTTCCGCCACAAACTCGGCGGCGACCTCAGTCATGGCCAGAAGCAGTGGCTGGAAATCGGCATGCTGCTGGCGCAGGACCCCAAGCTGCTGCTGGTGGATGAGCCCGTGGCCGGCATGACGGATGCCGAAACCGAAACCACAGCCGAACTCCTCACCGAAATCAACCGCGACCGTTCGGTCGTTGTCGTCGAGCACGACATGAGCTTCGTCCGCGCGCTCGATGTGAAGGTGACGGTGCTGCATGAGGGGGCGGTTCTGGCGGAAGGAACGCTTGATGCCGTCTCGAACAACGAACGCGTCATCGAAGTCTATCTGGGACGATAAGCATGCTGAACGTTGACCGTCTGACCCTTCATTATGGCGCGGCTCAGGCCTTGCGCGGCGTCAGCTTCGATGCGGAGCAGGGGCAGATCACCTGTGTGCTGGGTCGTAACGGCGTGGGCAAGACCTCGCTGCTGCGCTGCATTGCCGGTCAGCAGCCGGCGAGCGGCGGTGCCATCCAGCTTGGCGGGAAGAAACTGGGCATGATGCGGCCCGACCAGCGCGCCCGCGCCGGTATCGCTATTGTGCCGCAGGGGCGCGAGATTTTCCCGCTGCTCACCGTGCGGGAGAACCTTGAAACCGGCTTTGCCGCCATTCCGCGCCGCGACCGGCAGGTTTCCAGCGAAATCTATGATCTCTTCCCGGTGCTGAAGGACATGCTGCACCGGCG
>JAIUNP010000070.1 GCA_020161975.1 Pseudomonadota bacterium | reverse complement strand
GGCGGGATCGATTTCATCACCGAGTAGATCGGCAGGATCGTGAAGGGTAACTGGATATGCGTCATTGCCACCACGGTCCCGAAGCGGCTGAAAATCAATTGCAACCGGTGATCACTCAAGCCGAGCGCAAGCAGGGCGTCGTTGATCACGCCATCTGTCTGGAGCAGCACGACCCATGCCGTTGTTCTGACCAAGAGCGAGGTCCAGAGCGGCAGAAGCACACAGAGCATCATGATCCGGGCGATGCCCGAGGGCGCGACCGTCAGGAGATAGGCGACCGGATATCCAAGCATCAGCGTCAGGAACGTGACCGTAAAGGCTACGAACAGTGTGCGCCCGAGAATTGTGAGAAACACCCGCTGATCGGCTTCGACCCGCTGGAGCGAACCATCCGGTTCCTGCTGGAGATCGATGGCGTTGAGGAGGTAATATGGCGTCAGCGTACTGGAATTGCGCTTCACCACCGCCCATAGGGCGGGCGACCCCCATTCTGCATCGAGCGCAAGGAAACGCTCGCGATATGGCCCGGCGGTGGCGGCGAGCGCCATTCGCGCAGCACTGACAACCCGACTGCGCATGCCGGGAACTTCGTAGTTGAAGCGCTTGCCCAAGAGCGCCGCTGTCCGGTCCTGCTGCGCCTGCGCCAGTTCCTTTGCGAGGGTGGCATAGACCGCCTCTTCCGGCATCGCCTTGCCATCCCAGCGCTCGAGCGCAGCCAGCGTTTGCGGAATCACGGCCTGAGGCTCCGGATTGTTAACGGCTGTGAAGAGCAGCAGTACAATCGGGGCCACAAAGGTCACGATCAGGAAGACCAGCAGCGGAAGCGCGAGCGAAAATGCCGCACGCCGCGCGGGCCGGGCCGCCTTGCGCACGGCCATCAGGATCCTGACCTTTTCGAGAGTGGTATCCATCGCGTCAGGCCATCAGAATACGGGCATCGCGGATCGCGAAGGCCAGTTCGACTTCGGAATTGGCAATGAGCCCCTCACCTTGCGCGGCAGGAATACGCACCAGCATTTCATCAAGCCCGAGTGCCGAGACAGACAGCCGGAGGTGGTCTCCGAGAAAGAAAATCTCACGAATCCGGCCACGTGCAATATTCTGCCGCGCTTCGATGCCCGCGTTGCGCACAGCAACATGCTCGGGACGGATCAGCACCATCACGTTCATGCCCGCCTTGGCGCCGTCGACCGCCGGTGCACGCAGCACGGTGCCATCGGGCGCACGCACGAGCGCATCGCCGCCATCAAACCCTTCAATGAGGCCTTCAACGAGATTGTTCTCGCCAATAAACCCTGCGACGAACCGATTTGCCGGGCAGTTGTAAAGGCCACGCGGCCCGTCGAGCTGCTGGATACGCCCGTCATGAAACACGGCAATGCGATCCGACATCGTCAGCGCTTCACTCTGGTCGTGCGTGACATAGACCATGGTGATGCCGAGCGACATCTGGAGGTGCTTGATCTCGACCTGCATATGCTCGCGCAGTTGCTTGTCCAGCGCACCCAGCGGCTCATCCATCAGAACCAGAGAGGGCTCGAAGACCAGCGCCCGCGCCAGCGCGACCCGCTGCTGCTGACCGCCGGAGAGCTGTACCGGCTTGCGGTTCCCGAAGGCGCCGAGTTGCACCCGTTCGAGGGCCGTCTTGACCTTGGCTTCTGCCGCCGCGCCTGTGATCCTGCGGCACTGGAGAGGAAATGCGATGTTTTCCGCCACCGTCATATGCGGAAATAGCGCGTAATTCTGGAAGACAAAGCCGATATTGCGCTTTTCGGGAGGCAGACGCTCCACAGGCCGGCCATCCAGCAGGATATGGCCGAGCGTTGGGCGCTCGAAACCGCCGAGCATCATCAGCGTCGTGGTCTTGCCGGACCCCGACGGCCCGAGTGATCCACCCCCATTGAACTGGTCCACCTTGAAGTATGTGTTATGGCAACGAGGAGGATCAGATCCATGCCGAGAAAGCGTCACAAGGCCGAAGAGATCGTCGCGAAGCTGCGGCAAGTCGATGTCCTGGTTTCGCAGGGCAAATCCGTCGCGGATGCTGTCCGCGATATTGGTGTGACCGAGGTCACGTATTACCGCTGGCGGCAGGAGTTCGGCGGGCTGAAGAGCGATCAGGTCAAGCGAATGAAGGACCTTGAGGCGGAAAATGCCCGGCTCCGGCGCGCCATCTCCGATCTCACGCTCGACAAGATGATCCTTGCGGAGGCGGCAAGGGGAAACTTCTGAGCCCCGCGCGGCGTCGGGCCTGCATTGATCATGTTCGATCCGAACTGAAGCTGTCCGAGCGGCGGGTTTGCCGCGTGCTCGGGCAGCATCGCTCGACGCAGCGCCGACGCCCCAAGGGGCCGGATGACGAACAGGCCTTGATCGACGACATGACCGTGCTGGTCCGGCGATATGGTCGGTATGGCTACCGGAAAATCGCGGAGCTTCTGCGCTCGACCGCCGGCTGGATCATCAACGACAAGCGGGTCGAGCGCATCTGGCGCCGCGAGGGCTTCAGGGTTCCTCAGAAGCAGCCGAAGAAAGGACGGCTCTGGCTGGCCGATGGCTCGTGCATCCGGCTGCGGGCGGAATACCCCAACCACGTCTGGAGCTATGACTTTGTCGAGGATCGCACCCATGAGGGCAAGAAATACCGGATGCTCAATGTGATCGACGAGTTCACCCACGAATGTCTGGCGATCCGGCTCGACCGGCGGCTGAAATCGATCGACGTGATCGACGTCCTGTCCGATCTGTTCATCCTGCGGGGCGTCCCCGGCCATATCCGTTCCGACAATGGCCCGGAGTTCGTCGCCAAAGCCGTGCAGAAGTGGATCACGGCGGTCGGGGCCAAAACGGCCTACATCACGCCAGGCTCGCCCTGGGAGAACGGCTTCATCGAGAGTTTCAACGCCCGGCTCCGCGACGAATTGCTCGATGGGGAGATCTTCTACTCGCTCGCCGAGGCGAAGATTGTCATCGAGAGCTGGCGGCGCCATTACAACACCGTGCGTCCGCATGGATCGCTCGGTTACAAGCCTCCAGCGCCGGAGGTCTTCGTGCCCGCAATGGCAGCGCGGGCGGCTGCGCAATCCCAACCAGCTTCGCCGCCCGCGCTGGCGTCGAGGCCATCAATGCACTAACATTCCATCCGGACCACTCAGTGGGGGCCGATCGCGAGTTCGCGGATAAGCAGCTCGTTCTCGAACACGCCTTCTTAAAGGCGAACCAGACCCTCCCCACCTTGAGGCCGAAGTTCAGAGGGCAAGGCAGCGCGACATATCATACCCTGAATGATCCCGCCCATCGGCCCCAACAGCAAGTCGATTTTGACGATGGCATGTTCTTGCCGGTTTCGTTCCTGACGAAGCCAGCAAACAGCTACGCCCCTACGCCCGCCTTGGCGAGCTCAGGATACTTCCGGGTCGTCGAGGCGATTCTGGCCCCGCTATGCAAAACTAAGGGCTGGACCCTTGTGACGGATAAGCCGTCGTGCGTTCGTGTGGTCCTGGACTCCTATAGCCACCTCGACATCGCGCTGTACGCCATTCCTGATGCTCAGTTCGCAGCCTTGGCCGAAACAGCCGCCGCGCGCAGAGGAACGACGATGGTCAGTGAAAGCGTGGATTTTGCCGACAGCGAGGAGCTGTATAAGCGCCTATCAGGCGATCAGATTATGCTGGCGCACCGAGTTGAGGGCTGGATCGTCTCTGACCCCCGGAAATTGGAGGATTGGTTCAACACTGCCGTCAACGAACATGGCTATCAGCTACGCCGCGTGTGCCGGTATTTGAAGGCTTGGCGGGATTTCACCTGGAAAGAACCCTGCCGCCTTACATCCATCACCCTGATGAAGTGCGTGGTCGATGCCTATGACGACGTCAAAGGCTCGGTGAATCAGTCGCGCGATGACGCCGCCCTGCTAGAGGTTGCCCGGCGTCTGCCTGGATATTTCAGAGACACCGCCGGGATCAGAAATCCCGTCATCGATGCTGTTCTGAATGACAATTGGACCGACGAGGATCGGAGAAAATACGTAGCGGCGGCCGAGGCTTTGGAACGTGGCGTCGCAGCGGCGTTGCGGGAGAGCCCAACTGAACAGAAGTCCTTGGATCGGCTTGAGTTTTTGTTCGGCCCGCGCGTGCCGGATGATGCCTCGCTCATTGTTCAATCAGCTGAAGCCGCCGTGAAGCAGTTTGCGCCCGTTCGCGTCCCTGCTCCGCAGGTCCCGCGAACCACATCGGGCTAATGCGCCAATATTCCCGTGCAATCCATGAAGTGATGGTCGCATCGGGATTCACGCGCGATCGTTCGGTAGGTTCCGCCCTGGCATTCAACGGCTCCCTTCAAGCTGGCGGCAAGGCCGTTCGGGCGCGTGTGATTTTCGCGGACGGCTACCTAACTCGGCTACCTAAGCTGCAATTGCTAGACCGCCGAAACCAACTCCCCGGCGTCGTTGCCCACATTGAATCAGATGACTACGTCTGCTTCGCGCAAGAGGCAGACCTTCTTCTTACGCCAGACAAGCCGAAGCCGACCGTGGCCATGCTCTTGCAGGTCATGTCCCGGGCGCTCGACAAGATCAATCGACTTGATCTTTCCGACGAGATCGCTCGGGAGTTTCCGCAGCATTGGCTTGGAAAGTTGGACGTTTGCATCGACGCCCGTTTGGAACGCTCTTCGCCAGTGCACCTCTTCACGCTGCCGGGCCGGAATCCGCCGGTGCTTGTTCTGGCGCAACATGCAGATCGATTGACACGTTTCGGCCTGTCAGCACAGGAAGCAAAGGTGGCCAACAGAGGCGGAACAGCATCCCATGTTGTGGTCACTGGCCAAACTTTGACTTTTCGTCGTCCGACGCTTCAGCCGGAGAACGCAAAAGAACTTTTTGATTGGATGGAGGGCATTGAAGCCGGCCTCTCAAGGCGAGCCATTGGCGCCCTCGCTTCTCAGGACCGCGACAATCTCCTTCTGTTCATTCAGGGAGCGAATTGCACGGTCGGAGCCAAGATCATCCTGCCTCCTATTTTACGGAAGACAATTCAGCGACCGCTGTTCTTGCGGAAATTGCTGGAAACGCGGGCAGCAGACATGGCCATCGAGAGACTTAGCGGTGTCGCAGCCGACGAGAAGCGGGTATTTCAACGCAACATGGGAGACAAACCTAACCTTTCCGGAAAACAGATCGCCCTCATTGGGGCAGGCACCATCGGCGGCTATTTGGCCAAATTCCTCGCGCAATCAGGCGCGGGAGCCCTTGGCGGGCGCTTGGTGATTTTCGATGAGCAGGCTTTGGCGATTGGCAATGTCGGCCGGCACCTCCTCGGAATGTCGGCCGTGGGTCAATGGAAGGCCACCGCGTGCCGAGACTTCTTGCGGCAATTGTATCCAGATAATACGATTGATGGTCACAATATCAATGTTATCAATGCTCTAGACACATTCCTAGAGTACAATATTCTTGTCGACGCCACGGGCGACATGGGGCTGGCTGGCCAGCTCGATGGATGGCGGACTGAGTTGATGCGCGCGAAGCGCAAGGCTCCCCCCATTGTTCACTCCTGGTTGGTTGGAAATGGCGTCGCCGCACAGGCTCTTCTGGTTGATGACTCGGGCCACGCATGCACGCGGTGTTTGTCGACGCTCGACAATCTTCCGCGATTTCGGATTCTCAGACGTGAGCATCCTGCATCCATAACCCCCGCGAGCTGCGCCGATGGCGCTTATTTTGCTTACGGCGTGGGGGCATCCGCAATTGCGGCGGGGCTTGCAACGCAGATGTGCCTCGAATGGGCCAATGTCACCCCTACCCCCCGTTTTCGAACTATCCGCGTGGACAAGGAGGCGACCTTCGAGGTTCAGGATCAGAACGCCCAAAAGCTGAAAGGCTGCCCCGTCTGTGCAGACTAGTGCCCCATCACCAAAGGTGCTCATTCACTACCCGATCGTTGCGTGGTTTGAGCAAATGTCCGTTAGTTGCAACGCCCAACCAGAAGTTGGCGGAATCCTGATCGGTCACATTCGCGGACCCCATCTGGAAATTATTTTGTTCACGACACCGGGACCTGCGGATCAGTCCAGCCCTTATTCGTTCACGCGCCAGGACCCGAAACACGCGGCTGAAGCCAACCGCTATTGGTCAGGGTCAGGCCAGACCGCTACCTTCTTGGGGGAATGGCATACCCATCCACACGGCGCGCCTGTTCCTTCCTCGCTTGATACAAGCAGCTGGCGTCAGCTCGTGAAGCGCTCGAAGCACCCGATGGCTTTTGTCGTGATCGCCCCAAACGCCTGGTCCGTGCATCATGTTACCACGCGCTTCTTACGCGCATCCGTTTGCCGTCTCGAACGAATAGAGGCTGGCGACGACGGACTTGTCTTCGGATAGTGTCAGTTTTGAACTCATCGGGGCATTCTCGCGGCTCTTGCAGGCGATTTATCGAATGCAATGGTCAGCCGGGTGCCAGTCGCTTCGGCAAAGCGTTTCAGGGTCCTTGTCGAGGGCATGCTGCGGCCGCTCTCGAGTCGCGCAATAACCGCCTGGGTAGTGCCCATACGCTCGGCGACCTGTTCCTGGGTCAGATCTGCCTCGGCACGAGCCTTGATCAGCGCCTCTGCCAGGGCAAATTCTTCTTCAAGCGCATCATAGGCGGCAACGAACTCCGGATTCTTCTGCCATCCGGCAATCGCTTCACGCGCGGGAATGAACTTGCGGCTCATGTCACCTCCTTCGCCCGTCGCAGGGCAATTTCGATCTCTCGGCGCGGTGTCTTCTGCGTCTTCTTCGCAAAGACATGGACAACCACCACACGTTTGCCGGTCGCCGTGACGTAGGCGGCGCGGGCGATGCCATCCCGGCCTTTCATGCGCATTTCCCAGACCGGTCCCTCCAGGTGTTTCACATAAGGCTCACGCACACGCTCGAGCCCATACCCCTCGATGAGGCCAACAATCCGGGCGAAGCTGGCCTGAATATCGGAAGGCAGGTCTCCAAGGACGTCGAGAACCGCCTGATCCAGAAATTCGACTGACCACTTCATACCCAAATTATACCTTTTTTGCAATGAAAAGCAATGGACTCCGAAATGGAGTGTTGGCAACGTCCCCTTATCGGCAGTCGGATGAGATATCAGAACGCCCGAACCGCTTCGCACTCGATTTCAACGCGGAGTTTGGGATGCAAGCCCGACCGGGTTGTCAGATCGATTGTAACACCCAATTCCGTCGTCAACAGATTTTGGACCCCGGCCAGATCGATCAGGGAAAATTTGCGGTTTGGCTCGATCTCGATGAATACGTCGAGATCGCTATCGGGCTACGCCTCTCCTCGTACCGTCGAGCCGAAGAGATACGCGGCCGCAACGCCCCGTGCGCGTAAAGCACTCTCGCAGCGGCCAATCTCGGCAAGGGCAAGGTCTCGATCCATTTCTTCGAAATACCCGGAATCAGCCGATTTTTGAAGCGCCATGCGGTAGTTCAACCCGGTATCACGCCATCCCGCCGACAAACCCCTCCATACGGCTGCTGTGGATGAGCGCGACGCGGACGGCCCCGCGGCAGGTGCGCTTTGAGCAGCGCAGGTGGCCCTCGATCTGGTCAAGATAGAGCTGGGCGAGCTTCGGATTGGTGCTGAGGCTATCGCGGGTCTCGTAGCGCGAATGCCCGCAGGAGCGGCAGGTGATCTCGAGCCGGGTGTAAAGATCGAGGTCGGAGAGTTTGAGATCGGTCTTCCAGTTCACCAGAAATCCTCCGCCGAGGGGATGCGCGTGTAGCTGATCTTGCCCCCGGCATAGCCACCGGGCGGCGGCGTCCAGGGACCGACGCTGACGAGCGTCGCGCCGTATTTCAGGTTGAGGGCGTCGATCGCATCCGTCGCCTGCTCCCAGCGCCGGCGCGTGCGGTCATCATCGAGGAGGATGTCGAGCTGACGCTCGTCGGCCTTGGTGAGGTCGAGGAGCGTGACATGGACGCGTATTACCTCGGTGCGACGCGGAAGATCGGTATGAGCACCCTTCCAGAGCGCCATCAGCGCTTCGAGAATGGCTTGGTCGTCGCGCACCGCGGGCAGCGTGATCGCATTCTGCCAGGACTTTTCGCGGAGACCGAGCCAGAGCCAGAGGCGGCCGGCATACCATCCTTCCCTCCTCAGGCGTCGCGCTGCCTTAACGATGAGCAAACGAGAGGCGTCCTGAGCAAGCTGGAGCGAGCGATGGCCGGGCGGCAGAACCCTTCCGTGACCATACATCCCCCTGCCCTGCGGCAGGGTCTGCACATCATAACCATGGAGGGCATACCAGAGACGCTCCCCGGTGACGTTGCCCCAGAGGCTGCGCATCTGCTTCGGGGCTGTGGCGAGCAGTTCTGCGACCGTAAATATTTTCGCCGCATGCAGCCGCTTCTCAAGGCGATAACCGATTCCGGGAATATCGCCAAGTGTCAGGGAATGGAGTGGTCCTGGCATATCGGCCGGCGTCCAGATCGCGAGACCATCGCCATAGGCGCTGCCGTGCCATTTGCCGGATTTGCACGCCATCTTCGCGAGTTGCCGGTTCGCAGCAAACCCGATGGAACAGGTGATGTAAGGGCCAATATGCTGCCGAAGACGCGCCTTGATGCGCTGGCCGAGGCTCTCGGGGGCCAACCGATCCACGGTTTCGACATCGCAGGTCAGCTCGTCGATCGATTTGATCGCAGCAATCGGGATCACCGCCATGATCTCGGCAATGAGGGCGTTATGCGCCCGGCGGTAGAGATCGGGAGATTGCGGCACCAGCGCGATATCCGGGCAGACCTCGCGCGCTTCCCTGACCGACATGATGGATTTGACGCCGGCGATCTTGGCCTCACGGGAACAGGCGATGATGCAGGTGTGTTCCGTTCCCTCGAACGGGACCACACCGACGGGACGATTGCGGAGCGATGGCCTGACCTGCTGCTCAACCGAAGCAAAAAAGCCGTCGAAGTCGAGGTAGAGCTTTTCGATCATCTCGGGACGGCGCATGGCATCACGCCTTGTCCTTACGGAACGTCCGGATCTCCACGACCTTGCTGCGTGTGTATCCGCGGGAGGTCGAGGCGTTCATGTCATTGGCGAGAACCGTCAGATCATGCAGCAGGGCACGGATTGCCGCACGCGCCGAGCCGAATTCGGCGATCAGCGCATCAATCTCCTCGTCAATGGCGTCTGCCTGCTGCTGGTGCGCGCACTGGTCCAATGTTCTCTCCCCGGAATGAGAACATAAACGGAACATTTGCAAAGCTCCGTCAAGAGGCCCCCTGCCCTGCCACGCCACACCAGGCCCTGAATCGCGCCGAAGAACGGTTTGGAGTCAGAGGCTTGGATGGATCGGAAAATATTTTCGAGGCTCATCCCTGCCCCCGCTGCTTGCGCGCTTTCAGCTGGGTGTTGATCAGCGCCATCAGGATCGGCCCGACGGAGAACTGACCCTCACGTTTTTTCTCCGTCAAACTGCGCAAATACCCTCCAGGGAAGCGGATTTCATCGCCCTTTTGCAGGATGGCGGCGATAACGATTGAGGCATCCACGACGCCCATGGTCTCGGTCGCATCCCGCCACGCATCAGGTGAAATCCCGAGCATGGCACGGACGAGGGATGCGGTTTTCAGGAACGTCGCCCAATTGGCGATACCCCTCGGCTCCCCTGCCCCGCTTCCCGCATATTCGACGATATCGGGACAGGCCTGCAGCACCATGCCGAGCGGAGTGCCGGGGTCTTTGCCAAGATCGCGGCCCTGTTCATCATCGATGACAGGGGCCGGATCGACATTCCCCTGCCCCTCCGGCGATGTCTCGACGGTTTCGCCCCTGTTTTTCTGGAAAGCAGGTTCAGATTCATGAGGATCAGTATTTGAATTCTGTTTGTGATGTCCACTTTGGGACTCATTGCCGTCTGTTTTTAGGGAATTGACGAAAAGTTCCAGATGCTTGGCGATTTCCGCGGCCATGTCCTCAAGCTCGAGGCTGATCGAGGCAAGCGTTTCCGGCTGTGCCGAGCGTTTCAGGCGGCCGATGACCTCGAGATAGGCCATGTGAAGGCTGGCCCAGTCGCCCGGAACCCCCTCTTCCAGCCCCATGGCAATCAGCTTGGTGATATCCCTGCGCGCCAGCGTTACGCGCTCTCTGGCGAGCCGCAGCGCCTTGCGCTCGGCAACGACCTCGGCCGCGAGTTGCTCGAATTCCTCGGCGCGGGCAACCAGCGGCTTCAGATCGAAGCCGTAGGCTTCAGCGATCTCGCCCCCCTCCCCCCGGCGCGCATAGCGCTTGCCGTTGGGGCTGTCGCGACGGATGACGATGCCGGCGTCCACGAGGATCGCCAAGTGCCGCCGGAGCGTCGTCGGCGCCACGCCATGCGCCCTTGCGATCAGCTTGGCATTGGACGGGAACACAACCAGCGCATCGCCGGCCGTCATCGTCGTTTCCTGATGGAACGACAGCAGCGCGTTAAGCACCGCGATCGCCCGATCCGGGATGCCAAGCTTGTCCTTGGCCTCGGTCAGTGCCTGGACCACCTTCCACTTGTGGACGGTCTTCTCGGGCGCTGTATTCCGGGCATTCACCTGCGCTGCCACAAGGGCAAGGGACATCGTCCGGCGCCCAAAGGGCGTCGTTGCCAATCCATGGCTCATCTCTTTCACCTTCAATCAGGCAAAAGAATTCCGGCCGCCAAAATGACGTTTGCCCCAAAGGGACTCTTGACAGCGATTCGCGGAAGTGGGATTCTCAAACTGCGACATTGGAGAAGGGCTTCCGGCGGAAACGTTGGGGGCCTTTTTCTTTTGCGGGTTGCTCCTCGGGGTTGAAACTCAAATTCTACGAGTGATCGTGATCACCTAAGCCTGTTGCCATCAGTGCCGCTCACTCTCGTTCTTAAAAGCCGCATACAGGGCAGGCAGCTGATCAATCAAAAACTGACCAAATCTGGGGGCGGATTTTTCATTGATTGAGAGGATGCAAGCAGTTTTATCCCGCTCAATGCGCGCAACTTGAACGCCATCTTCCGCCACCCATTTTTGACTTTCCGGCTTTTGCTTTGTGTTCGGAGCAAGTGCATCAAACACCAACTTGAACCGCTCATCGGTTGAGCGGCTTCGAAAGCCATCGGATGAAGTCAAGGTAGTGGTGATTTTCGCAGCCCGAGCACTACTGCTACGTTCGGCGAGCGCCAACCATCGCGGACGCCCAGCCTTCGGAGCCGGACCAATGGCCTCTACGAGATCGGAGGGGACAGCCTTTGCGACGGAAATAAGCTTAGAAACCTCAGTCTTGTCGACATCGAGAGCAGACATAATTGCTTCCCGATCGATACCACGCTCTTCAAGTCGGTGAGCAAAAAGTGCTCGCTCGATAAAAGACAAATCCCTGCGTGCGCTATTTTCTTGTCCTTGAGCAACGAACAATTCTCGGTCGGTCAGTTTGCGCACAACGGCGCGAACCCTGAAGCCGATCTCACGACAAGCTGCAAGCCGTCGATGCCCATAGGCTACTTGATAACGCCCAGGCATCTGGGGGTGAGGGCGAACCAGAATGGGGACTTGTTGGCCATTTTCACGAATGGCATTTGCCAAAGCCCTGTGATCTGCGGAGTCGATCTCAAGCCGATCCTTCAGATCTGACGCATCAACATCAGCTGGATCAAGGTCAATGACAGCAGCGCCGGATGCAACTAGGTCCTGCGCTGTCTGCAACTCATTCTGGAACTGGTCGAGCGAACGCGAAACAGCGCCAATCGCACCGGCCACTACACGTTCAGATTTCGACGGTGGTGGCGTTTCAGCGGGCACTGTAGGCATGGAGTTGGCACGTGCCAACCCAGCGCCCAGCATCGCTCTCCGAAGATCTTTTTGCGAGCTCATGAACGTCCCCAAGCTTGAGAGATAAGCGCCTCAATCTCGCTATTCACGGCATCGAGAGATTCGACAGCGCGGTCGTATGTAGAGCGCGTGAAAAATTCACGCCCAACTTCATAGAGTGTCTGCTTGCTGAGCCCCGCATCGGAAACTGCCGTAGACTTCAGCATTGGATGGGTGAGAACGCGGTCTTGAAACATCGAACGCATGAACGCGACCATCTTCGTCTGCGGCGCGTCAGATGGCTCGTAGCGAGTCACCAGATACCGGATAAAATCATATTCCAATTTTCCCCCGGCCTTGCGAACAACCGCAAGAAGATCGGCCGTCATCAAGAGAAACTGGCACATGGACATCACATCCAGCATCTGCGGATGAGCTGTAATGATCAAACCGGTAGCGGCGCATAACGCGCCCAATGTCAAAAATCCAAGCTGTGGAGGGCAATCGATAACGACGACATCATAGTCATCTTGCACCGTTGCCAGAGCTTGGGCGACGCGAGCAAAAAACAGTGGACCCGTTCGCTTTTCGCCCAGCGCGCGCGGAGTATCGTGCTCGAACTCCATCAACTCTAGATTGCCGGGGATCAGGTCAAGTCCGTCGAAGTATGTCTTGCGAATGATCTCTCGAAGAGGGCGTTGGTGACCATCGTAACGAATGGCCCCATACAGTGTCTCATTGGCTCCGACGTCGAATTCGGGCTGGAATCCATGCAGAGCAGTAAAGGACGCCTGAGGATCTAGATCAATTCCGAGGACGCGATATCCCTGCAATGCGAGAAACTGCGCTAGGTGTGCCGCTGTGGTGGTCTTTCCCGAACCACCCTTGAAATTGGTTACGGCGAGGACCTGCAGCTTTTCACCAGTTCGGCGATGACGGACATACCCTTTGCCGGGCTTTGATGCGTCGAGAACATGGCGCAACTCGTTGATCTGCGACAGCGAATAAGAGCGTCGACCAGCGACCCCGATATCGGGCTGAGGCCCCTCGCCAGCGATGGAAAGCTGCCGTAGATATCCATCTGTCACGCCGATCAATCGCGCCGCTTCACCTGAAGAAAACCGCCTCAATTCCTTCTGTGACGTCGGCGGGAAGAGAGAATCGCGCAATGATCGCAATTGTCCAGAGAGGCTCTGGCCATCGCTAGCAATGATGTCATCCGGGTGGAGATTCATGCGTGACGCGCTTCCATCATGTTAATACGGGCAGACGACTTAGTTACGGCTGCAAATCACTTGGACAGCCCATCGCCGTTAGAAATGCCAGAAACGTCGATTCGTGCAACAAATAAAGGGTTAACGCGCGTTAACCTCTACCTTTCCAGCAGTGTTGGCAGGTGCCAACTCAACGCAAGAACCGCCCGCCTTTCGGCGAGCGGTCCTGCCCTTCCCCGGCTCAGTGCCGGGTGCGGTTGTTGGTCTTGCGGGGACGGTTCCAGAGGAGGTCGAAGCCGCCGTCGCGGTTGACGACCAGGTTGGCGAAGATCGGCTTGGGCAGGCTCGGATCGTCAATACGGACCTGATGGTAGTCGTTGCCGGACTTCTGCGAGGTCTTGGACCAGGCGGCACCCAGTTCGATGTCGCCGGCGTAGAGGCGGAAGGAAGGAGCGTTCTTGGCCTCGCTTTCAACCGGTTCGAAGGTCGCCTGAGTGTCGAGGGTGAGGGTCTTGATTGCGCCCTGGAGGAAGCCGTCCTTAGCCAGAGAGAAGGTGCCGATCGTCGCCATTTGAAATCTCCATCTGTTTGA
>JAIUNP010000069.1 GCA_020161975.1 Pseudomonadota bacterium | reverse complement strand
AGACCACCGCGATCGTCTACACCGGCGGCACCGAACAGCGCGGCCCACAGAACGTGATCGGCGGCCACCAGTTCATGGGCAAGCCGCTGGCGCTCGACATCGCCCGCAAACTGGGCAACGCCATCGTGTTCCCGATGATGCCGTACACCCCGACGGGCATGTCGAAGGACATCCCGGGCAGCATCCACATGCCGGCGGACGTCCTCGGCCTGGTGCTGGAGCAGATCGCCGAAGGCGCCGTGGCCAACGGTTTCAAGAACGTGGTGCTGATGGGCGACAGCGGCGGCGGTCAGGGGCCGGACGGCGTCTATGCGGCGGTGGCCAAGAAGGTCAATGACAAGCACGCGGCCGAGGGCGTGAAGGTGGTCTATGCCGATCGGGCCTACGGGGTGAACAACGAGTTCGTGAAGCAGATCGTCGCGGAGGGATACCCGCTGAGCACGCACGGCGGGATTCCGGATACCTCGCTCATGCTGATGCTCGACAAGGACGGCACGCTGGTGCGCAAGGAGCTGATCGCGACCGCCGTGGGCGATCCCGTGTTGCCGCCGGGCCAGAAGCGCGATCCGAACGTCAAGCTGGTCAACAACGGCATCAGCGGCGACGCCCGGCGTTCGAGCGTCGAGCTCGGTCAGCGGCTCTACGACATGAAGCTCAACGCTGCCGTGACGCAGATCCAGGCGCTGTTGAAGTAGAACTCGCTTAGGCAGGCGAGAGGGCCGCACGGGCGAGAGCTCGCGCGGCTCTTTGTTTTTGTGCGGGCACCGCTCATTCGTTCCAGCCGCCCAGTGCCTTGTACAACGCCACCAGCTGCGTTGCGATCAGCGTGTTGCTGTCGCTGTAGGCGCGCTCGGCCTGCAACAACGTGCGCTCGGCGTCGAGCGCCACCAGGAAGTTGGTGAGCCCGTGGCGGTAGCGCAGGGTGGCGAGCTGGTACGCATCCTTGCTGGCCGCGACACCCGCGGCCAGCTCCTGGTTGCGTTGCTGTTCGGCGATGTAAGCGCTGAGCGCATTGTCGATCTCATCCTCGACACTGAGCTTGGAAAGCCGCAGCAGACGTGTCTGCCAGAGCTGCGACACGCGGGCCTTGAGGCTCTTGAGATTCTGTGCGCGATCCCTTTCCGTCCTGAGGCTGCCGCGCCTTGCGAGGAGTTCGGCGATCGAACGTTCGGAATCGAGGATACTCTTGCGCTGAACCTCGGTGGGATGCGCGGTAAGAACCGGCGAGAGCCAGGCATCCGCCAGCATCGTCACGGCCGCTTCCGGCATGATGCCCTTTTCCGACAGCCGGGAAAAACAGCGCTCAAGGCTGCCGTCCTGGGGGCGGTCGCCGGCGATGTCATGGGCCTCGCGCCGGCGGATGTGGTGGCGATCCTCGGCAATATTGGCGAGATGCGAGAAATAGGTGAAGGCGCGACAAACACTCACTGCCCGGTCGGATGGCAGGGAGCGGAGCAGCATATCGAGGGTCTCGGCGGCCGGCTGCGACTGTTCAAGGCTGATGGCGACCGAGAGTTTGCGGATGGCCTCGATCAGTTCAAACGCATCCTCGCCTTCCTGCTCGCGCACGATGTCGCCAAGGATCTGGCCAAGCAGCCGGATGTCGTCGATGAGCGGCTGCTCCTTGTTGACCACGCGCTCCGTCCTGCCCTTCATACTTCCCTTGCGCTCCTCGGTTTCCACTATCGATGTTGCAATGCAAAAATTGCGCCCGGGCGTCCGCTTGTAAAGCCGAATCTGCGCTATGTGCGCGGAATGACATCGACCGTATGCTTGCCCTGCTGGCTGCCGGCCGTCCGCGACACGCCCCGGATGGGCGCGACATCCGCGTAATCCCGGCCATATCCGACCAGAACATGGTCATTGCCGACAGCGAGTGCGTTCGTGGGATCATACTCCTGCCATCCGGCATTGCAGCCACACCAGATGCGGACCCAGGCATGCATGGCATCCGATCCTGGCAGCCGCTCCCTTCCCGGCGGCGGAATGGTGCGCAGGAAGCCGCTGACATAGGCCGCAGGAATGCCGAGAACCCGTAGGCAGGCAATCATGATATGCGCATAATCCTGGCAGACACCCCGGCCCTTGGTGAAAGCATCGTGCGGCGTGGTGTCGACATCGGTCGCCTCGTCGTCAAAGACCATCCGGGCGCGAATGGCCTCCGAAACGGCGAGCATCACATCTCCGGTCGTCATGCCGGGCCGCAGCAACGCCAGTGCGAAATCCCGGAACGGTCCTAGGTCGCGGATACGCGGGGAGGCGGCGAGAAAATGCAGCGGTGAATCCGGCCCAAGATCCTGCATCGCGGCGAGATCCTGTCCGAGGGCATGATACGGCGTCGCGCGATCCGCGCCGCACGGATGACAGGTCCGCTCCACATCGGCAATGAGATGAACGCCGAACGTCTCATGCGCCGTCTGATATTCGATGGCCTGACAGAGGTTGCCGAAAAAGTCCCGCCGCTCCAGTTGCGATGTCGGCACGGGAGCAAGCTGAAGCCGTAAGGAGCGAACATCCTGCATCCCTGGCATTGAGCGCGGGACAACCCGCAGCAGGTGCCGACCGCCCGAAACCGTGTGGGCGTAGCTGTAATCGATCTTGAGGATGATCTCGTAACGCATGGAGCCGGCTAGCCGATATAGGCTTCGCTGACCAGGGCGGACAGCGATGCAATGCGCCTGCCGAGGTTCGACAGCCATGCGGGCGTGATCGCGTTTGCATTTTGGGCGGCGATGTCCTGCCGCAGGTCATCCAGAAGCCGGGCAAGCCGTGCCGAGGGTTCCGCTCGGCCGATCGCCGAAAGCGCGCGCGCGTGCTCGTTCATCCGATCGAGTTCAAACAGCACCGAACGCGGGTTGAGGGCATCGAGCAGCAAAAGGTCGCACACGCTCGCCCGCGAAATCGCGACGTAGCGTCGGCGATGTGTGATCGCACTGTCACCCACCTCCACCAGAACATCGAGCGCCCCGTCCGGTGCAGCAGGCCCGGTCAGCGCGGCGAGAAGATCGGCCATGGCGATGGCGCGTTCGACCGCCTGCCCCAATCTGAGGAAGTGCCATCCGGATGCCCGGTACATGTTGTCATTCACAAGCCCCGAAAATCCCGTGAGCTTGCGGATAAGCACACTGATACCGCGCGCTGCATCATCGCCGGGCTTCATCGTCTCCGCCAGTTGCGCCATCGAGGACTGGAGGTCGACCAGCGCCGACCATCCATCCAGCGAGAAACGGTCGCGAATTTTGCTGGCGCTGAACACTGCGGATGCGACGGTATTACTGACGGCGTTCGGCAGAACAGCCCCAAGCTTGATGCCGTAGCCCGCAAAAATTGCCTCAAGGCGGGTCAGCAATGGACTTTTGCCGGGACCGACTTCGGCCAGACGCCCATGATAGGCGCGCAGAAGACGTAAAGCACCCTCGCTGCGCTCAACATAGCGCCCGAGCCAGAAGAGATTGTCGGCCGCGCGCGCCGGCAGCAATCCTGAATTGGCGCGGATGAACGCCGTCCCCTCCCGCTTCAACAGGCTGGGTTCGGGCACGGTGTGGTTTGCGACAACCCAGACATCCGCCACCGAGGCGCCGTTGCGCATGGCGATGCCACCCGGTTCCCGGCTCTGACTGACGCGGGCAAAGCCGCCGGGCATGACCTGCCAGCCCGCGTCCGTGCGCGCGAGAAAGACGCGGAGCACCATCGGGCGGGCGACCAGCGCGCCATCATGCCAGACAGGCGTCGTTGATAGCGTGACCACTTCCTGCCCGACCAGCTGATGCCGCTCGCGTTCAAGCCACGGCAGAAAGGCGGGATCCTGCACAGGCGGCATGTCCAGTGCCTGTCCTTCCTGCTCAAGCGGCAGGCGGTTGGCCGTCACGCGGGAAATGATGAGACTGTCGGCATTGTCCCGGACATAGCGATATTCTGCCTCCTGTCCGCACCACCAGGTCGCCACGTTCGGAACGGACAGGCGTTGCCCGGTGAGGCGTTCGCAAAGGCGCGGCAGGAAGGCAAGAAAGCCCTGAGTTTCCAGAATGCCGGCCCCGAGGGCATTGACCATGCTGACCCGTCCGGCCCGGATCGCCTCGACAAGGCCGGGGGTGCCGAGATGCGAATGCTCGTTGAGTTCGAGCGGGTCGCACCAGTCGCTGTCAAGGCGCCGCCAGAGGACGCTGACGGGGCGGGGGCCGGCGATGGTCCGCACCATCAACGCGATGCCGTCAACTTCGAGATCCTCGCCTTCAAGGAGCGGCAGGCCCAGATACCGGGCGATATAGGCCTGTTCGTAATAGGTGTCGTTGAAGCGTCCGGGGGTCAGAAGGCCGGGCCGGTCTGTGCCGGGGGCTGTCAATCCGGTCAGCGCTTCCTTGAAGGCGCTGAAAAAGCCGGCCAGCCGATGCACATTGGCTTGCCGGTAGATGTCGGAGAAGATGCGCGAGGTCGCAACCCGTGTTTCCAGCGCAAAGCCCGCACCCGAGGGGGCTTCTGTCCGGTCGCCAAGCACCCACCAGCGCCCGTCGGGGCCGCGCCCCAGATCCATGGCGATGAAATGGAGAAAATGCCCTGAGGGCGGGCGCACGCCCACCAGCGGGCGCAGCCAATGCTGGTTCGAGGCAAGGAACTCTGCCGGCAGATCGCCGCTCTTGACGAGATTGTTGTCGCCATAGACATCCGCCATGACGGCTTCCAGCAGATCCGCCCGCTGGATCAGCCCGGCGGCCAGGGCTTCCCAATCGCTTTCACCCAGAATGACCGGGATATGGCTCAATGGCCAGTCACGTTTCCCCAGATCGCCTTTGCCGTAGTGGCGATAGAACACCCCTGCATCGCGGAGATACTGCTCTCCCCGGGCAAAGCAGGCTGCGCGCGCGGCTGAAGGCAGGGCATCGAGATAAGTCAGCAGCGCTCGCCATTGCGGACGCACCGCGCCACTCCCGTCGATCATCTCGTCGGGGGCGCCGGTGGTTCGATAATGGGCAATCAGCGGCAAATCCGTCTGGGTCTCCATGGTCGCCGTCATGGCACCCCGCCGACAGGCATCCGAAGGTCAAGCGTCATCGGGAAATCCGGATGTGGGCGCGTCGCGGCCGGCGTGTAGGCGCCCACGGTATGCCCGTTCGGCTCGAAGCGGGCAAGGCGCCGTGCCTGCGCCTCGTTGGAATTGACCGGAAAGGTCTCATAGTTCCGTCCGCCCGGATGCGCGACATGGTAGACGCAGCCGCCCAGCGCCCGCCCCGTGTAGCTGTCGAAGATATCGAAGGTCAGCGGTGCATCGACCGCCAACACCGGATGGAGGCCGCTTGGCGGCTGCCAGGCCTTGAAACGCACGCCGCCGATGCTTTTGCCAGCCTGCCCCATCCGCGTCATCGGCACCAGCCTCTTGTTGCAGGCGATGCGGTAGCGCTCCGGATCGGCAGCTGTCAGCCGCACCTGGAGCCGTTCGACCGAGGAATCAACAAAGCGGACCGTGCCGCCGATAGCGCCGGTTTCGCCCAGGACATGCCACGGCTCCAGCGCCTGCCGAACTTCAAGGGTCGCGCCCTCATAAGTGACTTCGCCGCAGACCGGAAAGCGAAACTCGAACTGCGCCTGATACCATTCCGGCAACAGCGGAAAACCGTGGCTTTCCAGATCCGCCAGCACATCGAGAAAATCAGCCCAGAGCACATCCGGCAGCATGAAGCGATCATGCAGATGCGTGCCCCAGCGCGTGAGGGCACCTTCGAGTGGCGCCCTCCAGAACCGGGCGATCAGGGCACGGATCAACACCTGCTGCGCGAGATTCATCCGGGGATCCGGCGGCATTTCAAAGCCGCGGAATTCGACGAGCCCAAGCCGTCCGGTCGGCCCATCCGGAGAGTAGAGCTTGTCGATGCAGATCTCGGCGCGATGGGTGTTGCCCGTGACATCCACCAGCAGGTTGCGAAGAAGGCGGTCGACCAGCCACGGGGGCGGCGCGCTGCCCGCACCGGGGGCCGGAATTTGCCGGAGCGCAATTTCAAGCTCGTAAAGGCTGTCGTGTCGCGCCTCATCAATGCGTGGCGCCTGACTGGTCGGGCCGATGAAGAGCCCTGAGAACAAGTACGAGAGACTCGGGTGCCGGTTCCAGCAAAGGATCAGGCTTTTCAGAAGGTCCGGACGGCGCAGGAAGGGGCTGTCGAGCGGCGTCGCACCACCAACAACGACATGGTTGCCGCCGCCCGTGCCGCAATGGCGCCCGTCGATCATGAACTTGTCGGCGCCGAGGCGGCACTGTCGCGCCTCTTCGTAGATCGCCTCGGTGGTGGCCACGCAATCCTTCCAGCTTGAGGCGGGATGAATGTTGACCTCGATCACCCCCGGATCGGGCGCGACGCGGATGACATTGAGGCGCGGATCGTTCGGCGGCGGATAGCCCTCGATATGGACGGCAAGACCCCGGTCAGCGACCGCCTGTTCGACCACCCGGAGGAGATCAAGATAATCCTCGACACGCTCGACCGGCGGCATGAACACGCAGAGCCGCCCGTCGCGCACCTCGATGGAAATGGCTGTGCGCACACTCATCCCGTCAGCGGCCAGCACCTGTTCGGTCCGGTCCTGCGCGCCGGGGCCATCGGCATCAGCTACGGCAATGAAACTCTGGTCTGCGGCGGGTGTGATCGGCGCCGGCGCTGGTAATGGTCCGGTGATTCCGGTCGGATCCGCCGGATGGACATAGGGATAGTTCGCCGCTGGAACATGCGGCAGCGATTTCAGCGGCAGGCGGAACCCGGCGGGGCTGTCGCCGGGCGCCAGCACCAGATGGCCGCGACGGGTCTGCCAGTGCTCCGAGCGCCAGCGCCGGTCTGCGGCCTGCGCTCGCTGCACGGGCAGCACGAAGGCGACCGGATTGCCGAGCCCCCGGTCGAACACCCGCGCAAAGCGCGCCCGCTCTTCGGGATCCTTGAGTTCAGAGGCGGTCGGCGTCACATTGTCCGGCAGTTTTGCTTCCTGTTGCAGCCACTCCGCCGGGTCCTCAAAGGCAGCCTGCACAAAATCACTGCCGAGCCCCAACCCTGTGGCGATGCCGGTCGCAAGGCTCTGCGCGTTCGCCACCGTTGCGTCCTTGCGCGGCTCCTCGCCGGCAATGCGCGCGGCATCCTGCCAGATGGGCTGCCCATCGCGCCGCCAGTAAAGCGAGAAGGTCCAGCGCGGCAGGCTCTCGCCGGGATACCACTTGCCCTGTCCATAATGCAGGAAGCCCGCCGGAGCGAAGCGGTCGCGCAGGCGCCGGATCAGCGCGTCCGCCAGGCCGCGCTTGGTGGGCCCCACCGCATCGGTATTCCATTCGGGCGACTGGAAATCGTCGATGGAGATGAAGGTCGGCTCACCGCCCATGGTCAGGCGGACGTCGTTGTCGGCAAGCGCGGCATCGACTGTCTCACCCAGCCGGTCGAGCGCGGACCAGGCATCCTCGGAAAACGGTTTGGTGATGCGCGGACGCTCGGCAAAGCGCGTCACAGACATGTTGAAATGGAAGTCGACCTCGGCGAAACTCGCCATGCCGGCAATTGGCGCGGCGTTCCGGTAGTGCGGCGTTGCGGCCAGCGGAATGTGACTTTCGCCAGCCAGAAGGCCCGAGGTCGGATCAAGGCCGACCCAGCCGGCACCGGGCAGATACACCTCGACCCAGGCATGGAGGTCGGTGAAATCGACATCCGTGCCCTGTGGCCCGTCGAGAGCCTTGAGATCCGGCTTCAACTGGATGAGGTAGCCCGAGACAAAGCGCGCGGCAAAGCCGAGCTGGCGCAGCACCTGCACCAGCAGCCAGCTTGAATCCCGGCAGGAGCCGGAACCGAGCTTCAGTGTCTCTTCGGGCGTCTGCACCCCCGGTTCCATACGGATCGTATAGGCGACGGCGCCCGCGATGCGGGCATTCAGCGCAACGATGAAGTCGACCGTGGAATCCGCCGCACGCGGAATATCGGCCATGAAGGCCTGAAGCAGCGGCCCGGCGGGTTCCGTCGCGCGGTAAACGGCGAGATCGTCGCGGATGTCCGGTGCGTAGTGGAACGGGAACTTGACGGCCTCCTCCTCGATGAAGAAATCGAAAGGGTTGTAGACGGTCATGTCCGCGACAAGATCGACCTCGATGCGGAACTCGTTCACCGGTTCGGGAAAGACATAGCGGGCCAGCCAGTTGCCGTAGACATCCTGCTGGTGGTTGACGAAATGCGGCCCCGGCGAAACCTTGATCGAATGCGAGAGCACACGCGTTCGGCTGTGCGGCGCCGGTCGGAGGCGGATGATCTGGGGGCCCAGGGTTACCGGCCGGTCATAACGGTAATGCGTGAGATGATGGAGGCCGGCGAGAATGGTCATTGCGATGGCTCGTTGTAATGCTCTGTGGTGAGACCGATGACGGCCTCTTCCTCCCCCGAGAATGCAAGGAGTGGCATCGGCGGCGCGGGCCTGTCAACGCGGGAATGCGGACGAGCCGTTCGCCGGGCCTGTCTGTGGACAGCGCACAAAAAAGCCGTCGCCGGATCGCCCGACAACGGCTTCATGCAGGCTTCGGATTCACGCCTTACGGCAGCGTATAAGCCGTCTTGACCGTGGTGTAGAACTCCTTGGCATAGCTGCCCTGTTCGCGCGGCCCATAGCTGGAGCCCTTCCGGCCACCGAACGGCACATGATAGTCAACGCCCGCTGTCGGCACATTGACCATCACCATGCCGGCTTCCGAATTGCGCTTGAAATGCGAGGCATATTTGAGGCTCGTCGTGCAGATGCCGGCAGAAAGGCCGAAGTCCGTATCGTTCGAAAGAGCCAGCGCCTCGTCGTAGTCCTTCGCCCGGATCACCGAGGCGACGGGGCCGAAGATCTCTTCGCGCGAGATGCGCATCTGGTTCGTGGCATTCGTGAACAGCGCCGGCGCAAGATAGAAGCCCGGCGTTTCGCGCTTCAACCGCTCGCCGCCATACGCGAGCGTCGCGCCCTCTTTGGCGCCGACGGCGAGGTAATCCATATCCTGATCGAGCTGGCTCTGATCGACGACCGGACCGATATGCGTGCCCGCCTTCAAGGCGTCATCGACGACAAGGCCCTTGAGCCGGTCGGTGACCGCCGCAACGAAGGCATCATGAATCCCTGCGGTCACAATGATGCGGGATGACGCGGTGCAGCGCTGGCCGGTGGAGAAGAACGCGCCATTGACGGCGCATTCCACGGCCGTTTTCAGGTCCGCATCATCCAGAACGACCAGCGGGTTCTTGCCGCCCATTTCAAGCTGAATCTTCTTCATCGGCTGCGCTGTGACGCATTGCGCGGCAATGTTCCGCCCGGTCCCGACCGAGCCGGTGAACGAGATGGCGGCCACGTCCTTCGATTCGATGAAGGCCGCTCCCACAACCGAACCACGACCCATCACGAGGTTGAACACGCCTGCCGGGAACCCGGCGCGCGCGATGATATCGGCGAGCGCCCAGGCCGACCCCGGCACCAGATCCGCCGGCTTGAACACCACCGTGTTGCCATAGCAGAGCGCGGGAGCGATTTTCCAGGCCGGAATGGCGATGGGAAAGTTCCAGGGCGTGATCAGGCCGATGACACCGACCGCCTCGCGCGTCAGTTCGACATCGAGCCCCGGACGCGTCGAGGGCAGCTTCTCGCCGGCAAGGCGCAGCGCCTCGCCCGCGAAGAACTGGAAGATCTGGCCGGCACGCGCAGCCTCGCCGATGCCCTCGGCCAGCGTCTTGCCCTCCTCGCGCGACAGCAGGCGACCGAGTTCGTCCTTGCGGGCAAGGATCTCGTCGCCGACAGCCTTCAGGCAATCGTGCCGCTGCTGGATGCCTGAGCGTGACCAGGCCGGAAAGGCTGCCTTGGCCGCGGCAATTGCCTTGTCCGCATCGGCTCGCGATCCCTGCGCATATTCCCCGATGACATCATTGGTGTTCGACGGGTTGATGTTGCGCGTCACGCCCGCGCCGTTCACGCGCTCGCCGCCGATGATGTTCTGGAAAATACTCATGTCTGGGTCCTGTCTGTCCTTGGATCGAAGGCAATCAACTCAGCGGTTGTTTGCCTTCCGCCACGCCTCGAAATCGATTTTGCTCTGCGGATCGGTGGCCGGATAAAGGCCGAGAATGGACCGGCCATCCTTGTTGACCTTCTCCATCACGAAGTCCTCGTAGGCCGTCATTTGCACGGCTTCATCGGCCACGTCGTCAGCAATCTCCGCCGGAATGACGATTACCGCCTCGGCATCTCCAACGAGCACATCACCTGGGAATACCGCGACATCGCCGCAGCCGATCGGCACGTTGATGTCGATGGCTTCGTGCAGGGTCAGGTTGGTCGGTGCGGATGGCTGCACATGGTAGGCCGGAATGGCCATTCCGGCAATCTCGTGGCTGTCGCGGAAGCCGCCATCGGTGACGACGCCGGCAACGCCGCGCACGCGCAGGCGCGAGACCAGAATGCCGCCGGCGCTGGCTGCACGCGGGTCTTTGCGGCTGTCCATCACCAGGATGGCGCCCGGCGGGCAGGTTTCCACGGCCTTGCGCTGGGGATGCTCGCGGTTCTGGAAGACGGTGATCGGGTTGCGATCCTCACGCGCCGGCATGTAGCGCAGCGTGAAGGCCTCGCCCACCATGGTCGGCAGCGACGGATTGAGCGGTCGCACGCCCTGGATGGTCTGGTTGCGCAGTCCGCGCTTGTAAAGGGCTGTGCAGAGCGTGGCCACGCTCACGGTTTTCAGCTTGTCACGGGTGGTCGGCTTCAGGCTCATGGCGGTCCTCCGATAGGGCTTTATAGGAGCTTCCCAGATGTCATACAACTGATCGATTTTCAGGCAAGTGCGCTAATGCATCAGCGGTCAAAACCGACCGCACCGAAAGTGCTCCCCGCCCCGCGACAACGGAGGATATCTTTGATCGCGGCGTTCCGGTGTTTGCGGACACGCGGCGGGGTGGAGGTTGTTTTCCGTGCTTCGGGCTGCACGCGAAGTTACAAGACCCTCAGTCTTTGAAAACAACGGTCTTGCGTCCGTTCAGCAGCACGCGCCCCTCGATATGGTTACGCACGGCGCGGGCGAGGACGCGCCGCTCGATGTCACGTCCCTTACGCACGAGATCATCGGGTGTGTCGCGATGCGAAATCGATTCCACATCCTGCTCGATGATCGGGCCTTCATCGAGGTCCGAGGTGACATAATGCGCAGTGGCGCCGATCAGCTTCACGCCGCGCGCGTGGGCCTGATGATAGGGCCTGGCACCCTTGAAGCCCGGTAGAAACGAATGGTGGATGTTGATGCAGCGGCCTTTCAACTTCGCCGAGAGCCCGTCCGACAGGACCTGCATGTAACGCGCCAATACGACAAGGCTGGTATCCGTTTCCCGGATCAGTGCCCACAGCGCCGCTTCCTGCTCCATCTTGGTCTCGCGCGTCACCGGCAGATGGTGGAAGGGGATGTCGCCGAAATCGAGCCCGGCATAGGTCTCCCGCCCGTGGTTGGCGACGATGGCGGTGATATCCATCGCAAGTTCGCCGCTGCGCCAGCGATAGAGCAGATCGGCAAGGCAATGATCGAATTTTGAGACCAGCAGCATCACTTTGGTCCGATCGCCCCTCCGCTGCAAAGTCCAGCGCATTCCGTACCGGGTGGCAATCTCATCCCAGCCCGCGCCGGGGGCGGGGTGGTCGGATGGTTCGACATCGGCAAAGAGCACCCGCATGAAGAACTGCTCCGTCTCCGGATCGTCAAACTGCTGCGCGTCGAGAATGTTGAAGCCACGCTCGAAAAGATGGGTGGAAACGGCAGCGACGATTCCAGGCCGATCGGCACATGAGATCAGGAGCGTATAGGTGGAGAGCATGACGGGCCCGGCTGAAACGTTGTTTGAGAAGTGCCCGCTTCGGCGGTGCCCCGTCAAGTCAGATGCTCAGCCGGTGCGAATGCCATGCGCGAATGGATCGCCCGGCTGGGCGATCAGGACCGCCTCGCCGGTGATGAAGGCGCGGCCCTGAATGCTGGGGATGATCATGCCGGCTTCACCCGGTTGGTAATGCGCCTCGAAGCGGCTGCCGATCACGCTTTCCTGCACCCATACCGCGCCCGGCGCCAGCTTGCCATCGGCGGCAAGGCAGGCCAGTTTGGCGCTGGTGCCCGTGCCGCAGGGCGAGCGGTCATAGGCGCCGCCCGAGCAGAGCACGAAGGAACGGCTGTTTGCAGCCGTGCCGCGCGGCGCTGCAAAAATCTCGACATGATCGATCGCTCCGCCATCCGCACCCCGGTGTCCGGCGGCGGCGAGGGCCTTTTCAATGGCACTTGCGGCGGCGGTCAGTTCAGCAAGATGGGCGGTATCGACCGGACAAGGCGCCTGCTCGGTCAGGAAAAACCAGTTTCCGCCCCAGGCGATATCTCCAACGACCAGCCCAAGCCCCGGCACGTCCACCGAAACCCCCTTGGCGAGGCGGTAGCTTGGAACATTGGTGATCCGCGCCGTATTGGCGTCGATCAGATCGAAACCGATCAGGCCGACGGGCGTTTCAACCCGGTGATGACCGATGCCGATACGACCGAGATGGGCCAGCGTCACAGCAAGGCCGATGGTGCCATGCCCGCACATGCCGAGCATCGTGGCATTGTTGAAGTAGATGATGCCGCAGACGCAGGTCGGATCCGTTGGCGCTACGATCAGCCCGCCGACCAGCGCGTCAAAGCCACGCGGTTCATTGCAGACGAAACTGCGAATATGGTCGAAATCGCGTGCGAACCGCGCGCGCCTTTCCGGGAGCGGCCCCGAACCGAGATCGGGCCCGCCCTCGATGATCAGCCGGGTCGGCTCGCCCTCGGTGTGCGAATCGATGACGCGCACGGGTTCAGGCTTCCTCACGCGCCCACTGGATGTACCAGCGCTTGAACAGTTGAAGCTGGCTGCGCGCAAAATGCTTCTGGCTGTCGCTCAGGACGTCGCTGGCATTGAAATGGTGAGTGTATTCGGCGCAGCCCTCCAGAACCATCAGATATTTGAAGAAGAGCACCAGATCGACGCCTTCGTCGAAAGTGGAGAGAACATTGAGCGCGCCCTCCAGTTCCAGCGCGCGGCGGCGCGAGACCGGACAGCCATCGGCGGCCTTCTGGCACAGCGCGACCAGATGCAGGACCTCGCGCGGCAGCACGTTGCCGATGCCGGTGATCGCGCCGCGCGCGCCACAGTTCACATAGCCATGGAAAACGCCCGTATCGACCCCGACCATCAGCGTCAGGCCCGGCGAGCGTCCCGTGATATGCTCGGCAGCGTAGCTCATGGCCCTTGTGCTGCCGAACTCCTTGAAACCGATCAGGTGCGGATACTTTTTATGTAGAGCAAAAAAGAGCTCCGCCTTGGTCTCGAAGCCATAATAGGGGCTGTTGTAGATGACGGACGGCAATCCGGCGCCAGCTTCGAGCACACCGGCAAAATGCGATGCCTGCGCGGCCTGTGAACTTGACCGGGACAGGACACGCGGGATGATCATCAGCCCGGCGGCGCCCACCTTGCGGGCATGGGCGGCCAGTGCTGCCGCCCGGGCCGGGTTCTGCGCGCCGGTGCCGACGATGACGGGCAGGCCAGCGGAAACGAGCCGTTCGACGCCTTCCATGCGCTGCTCGTCGGTCAAAAGCGGCCAGTCGCCCATCGAACCGCAATAGACGACCGCGCCCATGCCGATGCCGACGAGTTCCTTGCCCTTGGCCACGAGGGCATCGAAA
>JAIUNP010000068.1 GCA_020161975.1 Pseudomonadota bacterium | reverse complement strand
TTCCAGGTTCGCGTCGCTGTCCTGAACGGCTTCACATCGCTTGGCATCCCTGTCACGGAAGCCGTGGGATGAGTCTGTCCGGGGAAAGGGGAACCCTGTCCGTCACCCGATTTGTGCAACAGAGCCGGCCAGCCCCATCAGCACAGCACGACGCGTGCTTTTCATCCTTGTCCTCCCGGGGCGCGTCACCCTCGCGCCGCCCACGATCTCAAGCGCCACAAACTTGCTTGTCCGTTGGCAAGTGAAATCGTAAATCGACGATATACGGAATCTTACCAGCTTGGAAAGCGCGCAGATGGCAACGGACGAGACGACGACGGCCGCCTTGGCAAAGGCCCTCGCACATCCGGCCCGGATCAGGATCCTCCGATTGCTTCAGGCCACTCCAGGCTGCATCGGAGGCGACATCGTAGGCGCCGTCGGCCTTGCTCAGTCAACGGTGTCGGAACACCTCCGTATCCTCAAATCAGTGGGAGTGATCACAGGCGAGATTGACGGACCCCGGGTTTGCTATGCGCTAAACCCGGCGTCATTGGCCCCGCTCGCCGATTTGATCTTGGGCCTCACCCCTCCGCCCGAAGGGGCCTGCTGCATTCCCGGAAAGAAAGAATCTGCATGAGCCTGTTCGAACGCTGGCTGACCCTCTGGGTCGCCCTTTGCATCCTTGTGGGGCTGGTGCTTGGCAACCTCATGCCCGGCCTGTTCGCCGGAATGGCAGGGCTGGAATATGCCTCGGTCAATCTGGTCGTGGCGGTTCTGATCTGGGCGATGGTCTATCCGATGATGATCGCCATTGACTTCGGTTCGCTCAAGGATGTGGGGCGGCGGCCGAAGGGGCTGGTCATCACGCTGGTCATCAACTGGCTGATCAAACCGTTCACGATGGCGGCGCTTGGGGTTGTGTTCTTCAACTACATCTTCGCGGGGCTGATCGATCCGGCCAAGGCGCCAGAATACATTGCGGGGCTGATCCTGCTGGGCGCCGCGCCCTGCACGGCCATGGTCTTCGTCTGGTCGCAGCTGACGAAGGGCGATCCGAACTACACGCTGGTGCAGGTCAGCGTGAACGACCTGATCATGGTCGTGGCCTTCGCGCCGATCGTGGCGTTCCTACTCGGTGTCACCGACATCACCGTGCCGTGGGAGACGCTGATCCTGTCCGTCGTCCTCTACATCGTGATCCCGCTGATCGCCGGGGCGCTGACGCGGCGTGCCCTGATGGCGCGCGGGGCCGAAGCCGCGGTTTCGGAGTTCACCGCGCGCATCAAACCCGGGTCTGTCCTCGGCCTGCTCATGACAGTGGTGGTGCTCTTCGGCTTCCAGGGGCAGGTGATTATCGCCCAGCCTCTGCTGATTGCGCTCATTGCCGTGCCGATCATCATCCAGTCCTACGGCATCTTCGCGCTTGGCTATGCCTGGGCTTTTGCGTGGAAGCTGCCCCACAAGGTCGCAGCGCCCTGCGCCATGATCGGCACGTCGAACTTCTTCGAACTGGCGGTTGCCGTTGCCATCGGGCTCTTTGGCCTTAACTCCGGTGCGGCGCTCGCCACGGTCGTCGGTGTGCTGGTCGAAGTGCCGGTGATGCTGACGCTGGTCGCCTTTGCCAACCGCACGCGCGACAGGTTTCCGGCATGATCGATACGCCTAACATTGACGACGCTCTGTTTCCCGGCATCGACAGCGACCGGCTGTTTGCGCCTCCCCAGTCCACCCATTCACCACGTATCCTGATCCTTTATGGCTCGCTCCGTGCCCGCAGCTTTTCCCGGCTGGCAGCCGAAGAGGCGGCCCGTATCCTGACCCGGCTCGGGGCCGAGATCCGGCTTTTCAACCCTTCTGGTCTGCCGCAGGCCGATGACGGCTTGGATGCGACACATCCCAAGGTGCGCGAGTTGCGAGACCTCACCACCTGGTGCGAGGGGATGGTCTGGTCCAGCCCCGAACGCCACGGGGCGATGACCGGCTTGATGAAAACTCAGATCGACTGGATCCCGCTTTCCGAAGGGGCGGTTCGGCCAACCCAAGGCAAGACGCTGGCGGTCATGCAGGTGTCGGGCGGATCGCAAAGCTTCAACGCGGTCAACCAAATGCGCGTCCTCGGCCGCTGGATGCGGATGCTGACGATCCCCAACCAGTCCTCGATCCCGAAAGCGTTTCAGGAGTTCGACGAGGCCGGGCGCATGCGGCCTTCGCCGCTCTACGACCGGATCGTGGATGTGATGGAGGAGCTGATGAAGTTCACCCTGCTGACGCGCGACCGGGCAGATTATCTCGTGGACCGCTATTCCGAACGCAAGGAAAGCGCCGAGGCCCTGATGAAGCGCGTGAACCTGTCAGCCGCGACCTGAGGCACGGCGCAGCGTGCCTTCCAGCGGCACGGCCCGCGATAGAGTGTTCGAGATAGTGCCGTATTTCAGGACGTTGCGGTGCAAGAGGTCCAAGCGCTGCTCGGTCTCGGCACTGTCCACGACGATCTGGTAGCGGATCAGGGTCAGCTTCGGTGGCGCATCCTGGCGCACGGCTTCCAGCCGCACCTCGGCCCCGTCGATCTGGAAGTGCAGCATCGGCGTCACCCGCTCGATCCCTTTCAGCATGCAGGCCGCTAGGGCCGACAGCAACAGTTCCACCGGGTTCATCGCATCGCGCCGCCCCGCCAGATCGGTGTCGAGCGTGACCTCGGCCTGCTTGGCGGTGGCCAGGCTGCCATGCGCGTCGATGCGGCGGGCGTGGACGCGATACTCCATCAGAGGAGCCGCCCGATTTCTTCGGCGCTCAGCACCTTGCCGGTCGAGACGACTTTCTCGTCCACCACCAGTCCCGGCGTCGACATCACCCCATAGGCGGCGATTTCGGCGAAGTCGGTGACCTTGACGATCTCGGCCTCCTTGCCTGCTGCCGCTGCCGCGGCCTTGGCGTTTTCGCCCAAGGCCACGCATTTCTTGCAGCCCGAGCCGAGGATCTTGATGATCATGATGCGGTCCTTTCTCAGATGAACCAGTTGGAAATCGCGTTGAAGATCAGCCCGATGGACAGGATGCCAAGGGACACGACACCGGTGAAGGTGACCAGGAGCGGCATCTTCACCACACGCTTGAGCATGATGAGCGAGGGCAGAGACAGCGCCGTCACCGCCATCATGAAGGCCAGCACCGTGCCAAGGCCCACTCCCTTGCCCACCAGCGCCTCGGCAATCGGCAGGGTGCCGAAGATGTCGGCATACATCGGAATGCCCACCAGCACCGCCACCGGGACCGACCACCACTTGTCCTGCCCCAAGAGGGCCGAGATCACCTCGGCCGGCACCCAGTTGTGGATCGCCGCCCCGATACCCACGCCGATCAGCACATAGGGCCAGACCCGGTGGACGATCTCGACAACCTGATCCTTGGCATAGGCCAGCCGTTCGGCCCGCGTCATCGTCGCGGCCTCGCCGGTCACGGGCACAGTGCGGACGAAGGCCGCCACCTGATCCTCCATCCCCAGCCGCCCGATCACCGTGCCACCGACGATGGCCACCACCAGCCCGACAACGACATAGGCCAGCGCAATGGGCCAGCTGAAGATCGAGGCCAGCAGGATCACCGAGGCCAGATCCACCAGCGGCGAGGAGATAAGGAAGGAGAACGTCACCGCCAGCGGCAGGCCAGCGGCAGTGAACCCGATGAAGAGCGGGATCGACGAGCAGGAACAGAATGGCGTCAGCGTGCCCAGAAGGGCCGCGAGCGTATTGGCGCCTAGGCCGGATCGTCCGCCCAGCATGGCGCGGGTGCGTTCCGGTGGGAAATGGCTTTGGACATAGGAGATGGCGAAGATCAGCACCGAGAGCAGGATGAAGATCTTGATCACGTCATAGACGAAGAACTGCACTGACCCGCCGATCCGCGAGGCAGGGTCGAGCCCGATGGCCGCCACGCCCGCGCCCACCAGATCGTTGAGCCAGGTCATCCGCAGCAGTTGGTCGTTCAGCCAGCCGAACACGCTCATGCCGCCCGCTCCGTAACCATGATCGGCCGCTCGAGGGCAGCGTCAACAAGGCGGGCGAGTGCCAGCGGCAGGTCCGGGTTGATCCGGTAGCGCACCCATTGCGCGTCGCGCCGGTCCAGCACCAACCCAGCCTGCTTCAGCACCAGCATGTGCCGCGACATCCGGCTTTGGGTTGCACCCAGCTTCCGCATCAGCTCGCAGACGCAATGCTCCGACCCGTCCGCCAGAAGGCGCATGGCTTCAAGACGGGTCGGTTCGGCAAGGGCGGACAGAACGGCTAGTATCATTTGCGGTGCTCCACTTCATGCGCATCTGCGCATACGCGGGCGTGATGTGCCGTGATCTGGATCAAGCAACTCAGGTGCATGCACGTCCGGTGTCATGAAACCTTCATTGGACGGCTCCATTTATTTCCTATAATCGGGAAATATGGAACAAAGCCGCGCCATTCATGCCTTCGCCACGCTCGGACATCCCGGCCGGATGGCCGTATTCCGCCTTCTGATGCGCTTTGCACCGCAGGGCGTTCGCCCGACCGAGATCGCCGAAGCGCTCGGGATGAAACAGAACACGCTGTCGCATCATCTCGCCGACCTGACGGCGTCTGGTCTTGTTCAGGTCACACGGGTCGGCCGGTCGCTTTACTACGCCGTCGATCTCGACACGACCGAGGGGTTGATCGGCTACCTCGCCCTCGACGTGGGCCGCGCCCGGCCCGACCTCCTTGCCCCCCTGCTCTCCGCCCCAAAGGACACCGTTCAAATGGACCGGACACTTCCCGATACCGACTTCGACGTGCTCTTCATCTGCTCAGGCAATTCTGCCCGCTCGATCTTTGCCGAAGCACTCCTGCGCGATCTGGGCAAGGGCAAGTTCCAGGCATTCTCCGCAGGCACGCGTCCCAACACCGAGTTGAACCCCTTCGCGCTGGAAATCCTGAAGCGCAACGGCCACGACATCTCTGGCTTGCGGTCCAAGCACCTCTCGGAGTTCCAGCAGCCCGGGTCCATCGTCATGGATTTCGTGTTCACCGTCTGCGACACGGCGGCGGCTGAAGAATGCCCGCCCTGGCCCGGCCAACCAATCACCGGTCACTGGGGACTACCCGACCCGGTGAAGGCCATCGGAACCGATGCCGAGAAGGCGCTGGTCTTCGCCCAGACCTATGCCGCGCTGCGCCGGCGGATCACGGCTTTCGTCGAGTTGCCGTTCGAATCGCTCAGCCGGATGTCCCTGCAATCCCGGGTCGATGCGATCGGCTCTGACCCGCAAGCAAAGACTTGATCCCCATGACACGTATTGCCCTGAACGGCCTTGGCCGCATCGGAAAACTTGTCCTGCGCGATCTGATCGACACTGGTGCCGCAGGCGAGATCGTCCTCTTGAACGACCCCGTCGGGGATGCCGAACAACATGTGCTGCTGATGGAATTCGACAGCGTCCATGGCCGGTGGCGCACGCCGGTCGCGGCAGGCGATGGAGCGCTTGTCCTGAACGGCCAGACCATCCGCCTGACGCATGAAAAGACCATCGAGGCGCTGCCGCTGGCGGAACTGGGCGTCGATCTGGTGATCGACTGCACGGGCATTTTCAAGACTGCGGCGAAGGTCGCGCCCTACTACGCCGCCGGGGTGAAGAAGGTGGTCGTCAGCGCCCCGGTCAAGGATTGCGGCGCGCTGAACCTCGTCTACGGGGTCAACCATCACCTTTACGACGGCTCGCAGGCGCTGGTCACGGCGGCCTCCTGCACCACCAACTGCCTTGCCCCGGTGGTCAAGGTGATCCACGATGCGCTTGGCATCCGCCACGGGTCGATCACCACGATCCATGACTTGACCAACACCCAGACCATCGTCGACCGTCCGGCCAAGGACATGCGCCGCGCGCGGTCGGCCCTGATGAACCTGATCCCGACCACGACCGGCAGCGCCTCGGCGATCACGCTGATCTATCCCGAACTGAAGGGCCGCCTGAACGGCCATGCCGTGCGGGTGCCGCTCTTGAACGCCTCGCTGACCGACTGCGTGTTCGAGGTAGAGCGGGCGACCACGGCCGAAGAGGTGAACGCGCTGTTTGCCGCCGCCGCCGAAGGGTCGCTGAACGGGATTCTCGGTTTCGAAACCCGGCCCCTGGTTTCCTGCGACTTCACCAACGACCCGCGCTCGTCCATCGTCGATGGGCCGTCCACCATGGTCATCAACGGCACGCAGGTGAAGATTTACGCGTGGTATGACAACGAATGGGGCTATGCCTGCCGTCTGGCCGATATCGCGCGGATGGTCGCGGGCTCGCTGTGACCGACGCCGCGAATCCCGCCGCCCCGCCGCCCAACCCGCTGCGTGCCTATACCGCCGTGACGGCGGCTTATTGGACCTTCATGCTGTCCGACGGCGCACTGCGGATGCTGGTGCTGCTGCATTTCAACAGCCTCGGGTTTGCGCCGATGCAACTGGCGTGGCTGTTCCTGCTCTACGAGGTCGCGGGCATCGTCACCAACCTCGCCGCCGGCTGGCTTGCCGCGCGTTTCGGGCTGGCTGCGACGTTTTACAGCGGCCTCGCGCTGCAAATCGGCGCGCTGGTGGCGCTGGCGCAGCTTGACCCGTCCTGGGGTGTTGCCGCGTCGGTTGCTTTCGTGATGGCGGTGCAGGGCGTGTCGGGCGTGGCCAAGGACCTGGCCAAGATGTCGTCCAAATCTGCCGTCAAGCTGCTGGCGCCCAAGGAAGACGGCGGTTTGTTCCGTTGGGTCGCTCTGCTCACCGGGTCGAAGAATGCTGTGAAGGGCTTGGGCTTCTTCCTTGGCGCGGCGCTTCTGGCGCTGGCGGGGTTTCAGGCGGCAATCTGGGGTATGGCGGCGGTGCTGGCTGTGATCTTGGTCGCGGTGGTCCTGTTCCTGCCCGCCGGCCTGCCGGGCCGGATGAAATCCGAAGAGGCCTGGGGTGGCTGGCGGTCAAAGGACCCGCGTGTCAACCGCCTGTCGCTGGCGCGCATGTTTCTGTTCGGCGCGCGTGACGTGTGGTTCGTCGTCGGCGTTCCGGTCTACTTCCAGGCGGTCCTGTCCGACGGCACCTCCGAAGGCCGCCGCGAGGCTTTCTTCCTGATCGGCAGCTTCCTCGCGCTCTGGATCATCGCCTATGGCGCAGTGCAGGCCGTCGCCCCGCGACTTCTGGGGGCAAAGGGCCAGCCCGAGGCCGAGACGACCCGCAAGGCGATCCTTTGGGCCGGACTTTTGGTGCCAATCCCCTTCCTGCTGGCCGGGGCCGCCTGGGCGGCAGGCGAGCCAGCACCATGGCTGACGGCTACCCTGATCGCGGGCCTGTTGCTGTTCGGTTTTGTCTTCGCCGTCAACTCCTCGGTCCACTCCTACCTGATCCTGGCCTTCGGATCAGCAGAACGGATCACGCGGGATGTGGGGTTCTACTACATGGCCAATGCGGCGGGGCGGTTGATCGGAACGCTGCTGTCCGGGCTGAGCTATCAGACCGGCGGTCTGCCGTTGTGCCTTGCGACGGCGGGCGTGATGGCTTTGGCCAGTTGGCTGGCCGCTAGGCGTCTCAGGCCCGTCTGACGACAAGCAGCGCAATCGTCGCCAGCACACCAACACCGGCGGTCAGCCAGATCGCATTCAGCCCCCAAGCGGCAAGGGCCGCGCCGAAAACCAGCGGCGCGGCCGCCTGCAAGATACGAGCCGGAGCATTCAGCCAACCCAGCCGCGCCCCATATCCGGAGGGTCCGAACAGGGCGAGCGGCATGGTGCCTTTGGCAATGGTCAGGATGCCGTTCCCCGACCCGTGCAGAATTGGGAAGGCACACGCCGTCGGACCGCCAAAGGCCACGATGCAGATGTTGGACACCGAGTGTGCCAAGGCCACCATGGGCGCAAGCTTCGCCATCGTCACTGGCGGCGCACTGACCCTGTTCATCGCCGCCCCGCCAAATGGCACATCGGTCTGGGTGCGCGTGGTGG
The DNA here is from genome assembly GCA_020161975.1 of Pseudomonadota bacterium. Lineage (GTDB taxonomy): Bacteria > Pseudomonadota > Alphaproteobacteria > Rhizobiales > Beijerinckiaceae > JAIUNP01. The sequence continues at coordinate 5,809 of JAIUNP010000068.1, read as the reverse complement.
ACGAGGTTTCGGACGCCGTCTTCGAACAGGAAATCACTGCCGATCTGCCTGCCAGCACCCAGTTCCCGTCGCCCTGGCTTTACATGAACTACGGCGCGATCGCTGCGGCAGTCGCCTAGGACTGCGCCGGGGTCTATGTCGAAACGGATTTCCAAGGCGGCGGGCGCATTCACCTTCGGCGGCGAATGCGCCCGCTTGTTTCAATGGCCGGACACCGACCATTGGGCTGGCGAAAACTCAAGCCAGCCTGGCGGGCTCCGAGCGGGTTCGCCGCCATCCCCGCCGCCGCACTTGATCCGGCCCTCTGTCCGGCGTCTCCTGCGGTCCCCGCGCTTTCGGGTCCGGGTCCCCATCGTCGAAAGAAGGACAGTTGCCGAACTACTCGGTCTCGATCCTCCTCGCTTCCGTCGTGGACGCAGGCTGCACGAGGCCCGCCACGATCTGGCGAAACTCGCCGAGGATTTCACCGTGGTTCTTGTCGAGGTAGCGGGCGAGACGGTCATTCTGCAAAAGCCGCTCGACATAGCGACCGGCCACCACCAGCCGGAGGTGATCGGGTCCAAGGGTGCCTTCGATCAGCTTTATGTTCTTCTGCAGGTTGGCCATCTCGGCCTTCATTCGCTCGGCTTGTTCGCGCGTTACGCCTGCAGGTGGCTTCTTTGCAGCCGGGTCAACCAGGTCTGTGGCGTCAGATGCTGCGAGGATCGCCTCGACATAGGGCACCGTGTAGTTGTTCGCCGCGATCATCAGTTCCGCCGCCTGAATCTGCCGCAGGGGCTTCATCTTCCGCAGGGACCGGAAGCTGTTAATCGGGCAGTGCCGGGCCTTCAGAAGTTCGGCCGCCTCCGGACAGATGCCGTTCAGCAGGGTCCGCTTCTGTCGGATCAACGCGATGTTCACATTCAAGGCTGCCGCGATGCGGGCCTCCGATACGCCGCGCTCGACCGCGCGCAGGATCATCTTATGCTCTTGGATCGTGGCGAGGCGGCTGATGCGCTTGTTGTAGGTGAAGGATTCGTCGTCGGTCGCCACCAGACAGGTGACGGTCGTCTCGCCCATTTCCTTCAGAACATGCAGCCGAACATGGCCATCCAGAAGGATGAAGGATCCGTCCTGCCCAGCCGCGCGGGCGACCACCGGCGGTTCGATCAGCCCGACCTCGCGGATCGACGCGGCGATCTGCCCATATTTCTGACTCTTGGTCACGGTGACTGGCAACTGCTTGACCGGCAGGATCGCATTGATCGGGATGGTGAGCAGGTTCGCCTCGAATCCCGGGCTCTTCGGCGGAGGAAATTTCCCTATCTGTGTCATGCTCTTGGCTCCCGCAACCCGTCGATGATGATGCGCGGCAGGCTGTCGAGGCTCTCGGCACGGAGCAGCGTCAGAAAGTTCTCGTCCTTCAGCAGAGACTGAAATGCCGCATCGAGAAACAGAAGGCTGCTTCGCGTCGACTGCGCCCTGCGGACCATGTCCTGCTGTCGCTCGGCCTCGGCGCGATAGGCTTTGACCAGCGCGGCAGATGTCATTCGCGCTCGTGGCTGTTTGTTGCGCGCACCACCTCGCTGCTTGCCGTGGCGCTGGCGCAACTCAACCAGCCGCCGCGCCTCCAGCAGTTTCTTTCCGCGCAGTTCACCGGAGGCATAAGCAGCCTCGAGCGCCTTCTGCACGTCCTTCTCCTCGGCCCGCGTGATGTAGAGCGCGACGCTGAGCGGCATCTGCCCGGTCTCGACCGCGATCAGCAGGCGTTCTTCACCGTTGGCGATCAACTCGCCGATTTCATGAATATAGGCGAGGGAAAGCCCCGTCTTGTCGGCGATCTGATGGCCCGAATACCCCCGGTCGCGCAGGACGGCGATGTCCTGCAATAGCTCGAGCGGCCGCTGCTGGCGGCGGGCGATATTCTCGATCACGCTGCGCAGAAGGCGCTCGGCCTCGCTCGCATCCACGACGATTGCCGGGATGTGGGTTTCCCCAAGGGCGACATAAGCCTCCATCCGACCCTGACCGCAGACCAGACGATAGGACACTCCCGCCTCTTCATCGACCCGGGCGACGGTGATCGGCTTTTTCAGCCCTACCTTGCCGATACTGTCTACGAGCGCACGAAAAGTCTTTTCCGAGCGTTCGCGCGGATTTTCCACGGTGATGGCGGAAATCGGGATCATCTGCACTTCGTCCCGCATTTCGACTTCGCTCACCACGGTGCCACCTCCGAAACCGGAACGCGCCTCGCCATCTCGAAGAAGAAATCCAGCGTTTCAAATCGGAAAGCGTCCAGCATCAGGCCATTCTCCTCGGCAAGCCCCAAGGGTTTAGTCCGCATCTCGAATTGGGGCAGCAGGTAATAGTCGAGCGCGGCGGTGTTCGTTCGGTCCATCCGGATGGCGATGGTGATGTCGGGCACGAGGCCAGTGTCGAAACGGATTTTCCAGCGCAAGCCGCCGGTGGAGGTTTCACGACAGCGAGCGACGACGACGGAGACGGTGAATTCGCTGTTGATCGTCAGCAGATCGGTCGCCGGATTGCGCGTCACGGTACCGCCGAGTCGGGTGATCTCGTGGATCACACGCTCCACCTCATCGCCGTGGAACAGCCGCAGCATCCGGTTCACTTCGATGTAGTGGTAGTCCCGGTCCGGTGTGAAGCCGACGAGGGAATAAGCCCGGATCAGGCTGCCGAACCGGTGGGCATAGGCGCCGCTGGACGGCATTCCATCGGCCTCGTCGATCACCAGACCGGATATGTAGCCGTGGCGCTGGAACAGCCGCGTCAACCGTTCCAACATCTCGTCGTCCGAGAATCGGCGGTTGCGGGCGGCTATGATCGCCTGCACCTTTTGAAACTGTTTCGGCTCGACGATGGCATCGAACGCCCCTTCCGAACGGATCCACATCTCAGGGCCATTCGCCACCCGCTTCTGCTTCAGTTTGAAGGAGCGGCGGTTGTAGACGTTGTTGCCGATGTATTTCTCGTTGGTCAGGATCTGATGGACCGTTGCCCGGGTCCAGGCCCGGTCGAGATCGGTCAGGATCCCGCGCTCGTTCAGTTCGGCGGCGATTTCGCTTTCAGAACGGCCCTGCTTGAGGAACCGGCTGTATATCCAGCGAACGGTTCTTACCTCGGTCTCAGGCCCGGGCACCAGGATCACCCGGTCTGTCTGCAAGCTCTTATGCTCACCGCGCTTCAGCTCGGCCTTCACCTCGCCGCGTTCATCAAGCAGGACCCGGCGAAGGCCAAAACCCGCCGCGCCGCCCTGACGGAAGCCGCGTTCGATCAGGCGGCACTGCCCGATGAAGACCTTGTTGGAAAGTTCCCGGCTGTATTCCCCGGCCATCGCGCGCTTGACGCTCTTGACGATCGTGGCAACCGGGCCGCCATCATTTTCGAATTGCTCGGCGCAATATTCGACCTGCTTGTTGGCGCGACGGCAAATGTATTCGTAGTAGGCGGATTCATCAGCATCCTGAAAACGGCCCCATCGACTGACGTCATAGACGAGGATCACCTCGAAATCCGCGGTGCCATCCTGCACATCTTGGATCAGCTGTTGCAGCGCTTCGCGCCCCTCGATCCTCAAACCACTCTTTCCAGCATCGGCATAGGAGCGGACCAATTCAAAACCGCGTTCCTCCGCATATTTCCGGATCGCGTCCGACTGATTTTCGGTCGAGTATTTCTGATGATCTGTTGACATGCGGACATATTCAGCCGCACGGCGCTTCGCCCGGGAGTTCGCCGGTTCTCTCTTTGAGGGCGGCTCTCTGCCTGCCATTCCCGTCTCCCGATCAGTTCATGCAGGCGTCTCCGTCTGGTCGGACCCGGGGTATGGGCTGGGGCGCAAAATGGAATCTGCCGCTGTGTTGTCTTCTCCACAGGTTTACCGGAGGAGGACGCCGCGATGCGGATCAAGATGGGCACATCTGTGCCGAAAATGGGCACAACTGTGCACCTGGACGCCGATCAGACCGCCTATCGCAAGGCCATTGCCGATGCCCTGCGGCGCGAACTGGGACCGACGCATCAGGCCATCAAGACGGTGATGCGCTGGACCGGAGCGAGTGAGCGGACGGCCAAGTATTGGCTGTCCGGCGAACGTGGGTCAAGCGGAGAGCATCTGATCCGGCTCGCGCAGCATTCAGACGCAGTGCTGATCACTACCCTCACCATGGCAGGGCGACTGTCGGAGAAGCAGCGGCACAGATGTCCAAGCTGTCCAGAACGGCTTCTTGTGTTACAAAACCTCGGACAGGATGACCCTATGTCCGAGGGATCATCACAGCTTTAGGTGCACCAACTGGTCAGGGCATAGTGGAAGTGCGGAGATTAGCGCCTACATTCTCCGCATTTCGTGCGGTGTTTTTCCTTGCGCTTGCGGAGAATGCGGCCCACAATCGCCGCATCTAGCGCGGAGAATGTGGTGTACATCTGGGAACAACCAGACTGGCCAAAGCTGACCTGGCAGGATGGCAGCATTGCTGCCCCCCTGGCTGCTGTGCGTCACGACCAAGGGCGATTGATCGGCCGGATGGAAGCGCTGGGCTTCAAGCTGCGCGAGGAGGCGGTCCTGCAGACCCTCACACAGGACGTCGTCAAGACAAGCGAGATCGAGGGCGAGCAGCTGGATGCCACTCAGGTGCGGTCATCCCTCGCCCGACGGCTTGGCATCGACATCGGTGCCCTGCCCCCGACCGATCGCAATGTGGAAGGCATCGTCGAGGTGATGCTGGACGCGACGCGGAACTATCAAGCCGCGCTCACCGCCGAGCGCCTTTTCGGCTGGCATGCGGCCTTGTTCCCCACCGGTCGCAGCGGCATGACGAAGATCATCGTCGGAGACTGGCGGGATGACAGCACCGGCCCGATGCAGGTTGTGTCTGGGGCCTATGGCCGGGAGAAGGTTCACTACGCTGCTCCTCCGGCACCGCGAGTCGCGGCGGAGATGGAAGCCTTCCTCACATGGTTCAACGCGCCCCTGGCCACCGACCCTGTGATCAAGGCGGCGCTTGCGCACCTGTGGTTTGTGACGATCCATCCTTTCGAGGACGGCAATGGACGCATCGCCCGCGCCATCGCTGACCTGGCGCTTGCCCGGTCGGAGGGAAGCTCGCAGCGGTTCTACAGCATGTCCGCGCAGATCAGGGCCGAGAGGAACGCCTACTACGACCAGCTCGAGCGCACACAGAAAGGCGGCACGGACGTCACGTCGTGGATCTTGTGGTTCCTCGACTGCCTCGGTCGCGCGATCCACGGCGCAGATGGTGTCCTGGCGGCGGTCGTCGCCAAGGGGCAGTTCTGGGAACGCACTGCAGCGCTAGCGCTGAACGAACGCCAGATCAAGGTGCTGAACCGCCTGCTCGATGGGTTCGAGGGCAAGATGACCTCGTCGAAGTGGGCCATCATCGCCAAGTGCTCGCAGGACACTGCGAACCGCGACATCGCACCGTTGCTCGACCTCGGGCTGCTGCGGAAGGGCGAAGGCGGCGGCCGCAGCACGCACTATGAGTTGGTGCTGTGAGGCTCGTGACGACGATTATCCGCACCTTAACCGTCCGGCCTGACCGCTCTGCCAGTGCCACTGTGTAGAGGATAGTGTCCACTATCGGATAATGGACACTATCGGTGTGGCTTGTGACGAAGCGGCGGAAGCGTCGGGTCTGGTCTGACGACGAGAAGCGGATGATCTGCGGTCAGACGCGTGTGCCCGGCGTGTCTGTGAGCCAGGTTGCCCGGCGCTATGGGCTCTGTTGCACAAATCGGGTGACGGACAGGGTTCCCCTTTCCCCGGACAGACTCATCCCACGGCTTC
>JAIUNP010000067.1 GCA_020161975.1 Pseudomonadota bacterium | reverse complement strand
GCAGGAAATCCTGAAGCAGAAGGGCTGGGATGATGCCTACCTCGGCGAGCCGGCTTTCGGCGAGTTCCTGAAGGGCGAGCAGATCCGTGTCGAGGCTGTTCTCAAGGCCGTCGGCCTTGTGAAGTAAGAACCGCGCGAGGCCGGGGCGATGCCCTGGCCTTGCCACCTCCCTGCCGGGGCGGGGACCGATCGGGCAAAGGGGATCTGCCATGTCGAACCACGGAACCGCCGCGGCTCGCGACCGCGCCAGCGTCATTGTGGGTGTTCTGCTGCTGCTGCTCGCGGCCATCCTGTGGTACGACGCGGTCAATCTCGGACGAACCGTTGCCTATGGCATCGGCTCGGACATGATGCCGAAGGTGATCGGCGTTGGCCTCAGTGTACTGGGAATCCTGTCGATCATCTCGGGCCTCCGCAATCCGGCGCGTGAGACCGAGCCTGCTGATTGGCGCGCGGTTGTGATCATTCTCGGCGGGTTTTTGGCCCTCACAGTAATGATCGGCCTCAATGTAGGCTTCATCCCGGCCATGACGGTGCTCTTCGCCGTCACGTCCTTTGCGTTCGGTCGCCGGGCTCTGCTGGCGGATGTTGCCATCGGATTTGTGCTCGCGACCCTGACGTATTTGCTGTTCTCCAAGTTGCTCGCGCTGTCCTTGCCGCGCGGACCGCTTGAGCAGATCTTCGGCTGAGGAGAACAGTCATGGATTCCTTTCTTGCCCTGATGAGCGGCTTTGCTGCGGCGCTGACCCCGGCAAAGCTGATGTATGCCAGCATGGGCGTTCTGCTCGGCACGGCCGTTGGCGTGCTGCCGGGTATCGGCCCGGCGGTGACGGTGGCGCTGCTGCTGCCGGTGACCTTCAAGCTCGACCCGTCCGGTTCGCTCATCATGTTCGCCGGCATCTACTACGGCGCGATGTATGGTGGTTCGACGACCGCCATCCTGATCAACACGCCCGGCGAAAGCGCTTCGATGGCGACCTCGCTTGAGGGCTCGCTGATGGCAAAGAGCGGCCGGGCCGGCCCGGCGCTGGCCACCTCCGCCATTGGCTCGTTCGTTGCCGGAACGATTGCGACGGCGGGTATTGCCTTCCTTGCGCCCTGGATGGTCAAGCTGGCCGTAATGTTCGGGCCGGAGGACTATTTCGCGCTGATGGTTCTGGCCTTCATCACGGTGTCCGCCACCTTCGGCGACAGTCCGCTTCGCGGGCTGATTTCACTGTTCCTTGGCCTCGCGCTGGGGCTTGTCGGCATCGACAAGCTCACGGGGCAGTCCCGGTTGACCTTTGGCCTGCCGGAACTGCTCGATGGCGTTGAGGTGACGACGCTCGCTGTCGGTCTTTTTGCCATCGGTGAGGCGTTGCATGTCGCCTCGCAGAAGCGCGATGAAGGTTCGCTCCTGACGTTGACCGGCTCGCTCTGGATGACCAAGGAGGACTGGAAGCGCTCGTGGATGCCGTGGATCCGCGGCACCCTGTTCGGTTTCCCCATCGGCGCCCTGCCGGCGGGCGGCGCGGAAATTCCCACCTTCCTCAGCTATTCCACGGAAAAGCGGCTGTCCAAGCACCCGGAAGAATGGGGCACCACCGGCGCCATCGAGGGTGTGGCGGGGCCGGAAGCGGCCAACAACGCCTCGGTCGCGGGCACGCTCGTGCCGCTGCTGTCGCTGGGCCTGCCCACCTCTGCCACGGCGGCCATCCTGCTTGCGGGCTTCCAGCAGTTCGGACTGAACCCCGGCCCGCTGTTGTTCGCCGAAAATGCCGGGCTGGTCTGGACCCTGATCGCCTCGCTGTTCATTGCCAACGTGATGCTGGTCATCCTCAACCTGCCGCTGGTGGGACTGTGGGTGCAACTCCTCAAAATCCCGACGCCCTGGCTCTACGCCGGCATCCTGATGTTCGCGGCCATGGGCTCCATCGCCACGAAGGGATCGGTGGCCGAACTTCTCATGCTGATGGTCTTCGGCTTCCTCGGCTTCATGATGCGCCGCCATGACTATCCCGTCGCGCCGATGGTGGTGGGGCTGATCCTGGGGCCGATGGCCGAAAGCCAGTTGCGCCGCGCACTTCAGATCAGCATTGGTGATCCGATGGTGCTGGTGCAAAGCCCGATTGCCGTCACCATTCTGGCCATCGCTGCGGTGGCGCTGATCGCGCCCTTCGTCACCAACACGAAGAAGTTCGCGCAGGACGAGGACTGATCGGGGTGCGAACAGCGCATTGGAAGTGACAAAGGGCGCCGTTGGCGCCCTTTGCTTGGATGAAGCACTTCAGGTGTTGGCCCAAGTGCTGGCCATGGACACTATGTGTCCCTCCGTTCGTCTCACGCGAGCGCCTGGTCGAGATCGGCGATCAGATCCGGCGCATCCTCGATGCCGACCGACAGACGCACGACATCCGGCCCCGCGCCCGCAACGACCTTCTGCGCATCGGACAACTGCCGGTGCGTGGTCGAGGCCGGGTGGATGACGAGGCTGCGCGTGTCCCCGACATTGGCAAGATGGGAAAACAGCTTGAGCGACGCGACGAGCTTGATTCCGGCCTCATATCCACCCTTGAGGCCGAATGTGAACACCGCACCGGCACCCTTCGGCGCATATTTTTGCGCCAGCGCATGATACTTGTCGCCCTTGAGACCCGGATAGCTGACCCAGGCCACCTTCGGGTGCTTGGCCAGATACTCGGCCACCTTAAGCGCATTGTCCGAATGACGCTGCATCCTCAGCGGCAGCGTCTCGATCCCGGTGAGCACCAGGAAGGCGTTGAACGGCGACAGGGCCGCGCCAAGATCACGCAGGCCGAGAACGCGGCAGGCGATGGCGAAGGCGAAGTTGCCGAAGGTCTCACCCAGCACCATGCCGGCATATTCCGGACGCGGAGCGGTAACCGAAGGATACTTCGCCTTATGCGCCATCCAGTCGAAGTTGCCACCGTCAACGATGACGCCGGCGATGGAATTGCCATGGCCGCCGAGGAACTTCGTTGCCGAATGAACGATGATGTTCGCGCCATGCTCGAACGGGCGGATCAGGTAGGGCGTGGCAAGCGTGTTGTCGACGATCAACGGAATACCGTGCTTTTTCGCGACCGCGGCAATGGCCGCAATGTCGAAGATCACGCCGCCGGGGTTGGCGATGGATTCGATGAAGATCGCCTTGGTCCGGGAGGTGATCGCCTTTTCAAAATCCGCAGCATCGTCACCCTCGGCCCAGATCACGTCCCAGCCGAACTTCTTGTAGGCGTGGCTGAACTGGTTGATCGAACCGCCATAAAGCTTTTTGGAGGCAATGAAATTGTCCCCCGGCTCCAGCAGCGTGTGAAACACGAGATGCTCGGCGGCATGGCCGGAAGCAACGCCCAGCGCCGCCGTGCCGCCCTCCAGTGCCGCCACGCGCCCTTCGAGCACGGCAGTCGTCGGGTTGGTGATGCGGGTGTAGATATTGCCGAAGGCCTGAAGCCCGAAAAGCGAGGCGGCATGGTCCACATCGTCGAACACAAACGAGGAGGTCTGATAGATCGGCGTCACCCGCGCGCCGGTGGCCGCATCGGGCGCAGCGCCGGCGTGAACCGCAAGGGTGTTGAAACCGGGGGTCTTGTCTGTCATGGCATCCTCCTGATGGGCCGCTGTTTCGCGAAGCTAGGCAAATTTCGATCGTTCGTCAAATAGAACAATCGGATGTTTTGGCGAACGATCGGAGTATGACCTTCTCCGCATCGCAAACCGAGCGAAAGAACCACCGATGAACCTGCTTGTCGATCTTGATGGTACGATCACCGACCCGGCGCGCGGCATGCTCACGGCGATGCGGCAGGGAATGGCGGCAGTGGGCCTCAAAGCGCCGGACGACATGCGCTGGATGATCGGTCCGCCCCTGCGCCAGAGTCTGGCGAGCCTCGGCGCGACGCCGGAAGGGGCCGAACGGGCGCTCGCAGTCTATCGCGAGCATTATCGCGCCGGCGGCATGTATGAGGCGGACCTGATCGAGGGCATGGATGCGGTGCTGCGTCACCTGAAGGGGCAGGGGCATCGATTGTTCGTCGCCACCTCGAAGCCACATGTCTATGCCCGGCCGATCATCGCCCATTTCGGACTCACCGATGTGTTTGAGGCGGTCCATGGCTCTGAACTTGATGGCCGGAACGACCACAAGCACGAGGTCATCGCCGATATTCTGACAACCCACGATCTCGCGGCTGATGATTGCATCATGATCGGCGATACACGCTTTGACGTGGACGGCGCGCGGCATCACGGCATCCCCTGCATCGGGGTCGATTGGGGGCATGGCGGCGAGCTCCTGGCTGCATCAGGCCCCGCGATCATCGTCACGCAGGCTCGGGATCTGGCAGGCGCCGTTGCGCGTCTTGTCGCGGACGTTGCAGAGAAGGGCCGCTTGTCATAATTGTTGGAGTGAACCCTCATACCGCATGACAAGAAGATGCGGCTGGGGACGGGGCGGGGTCGCGGTGTCATGAGTTTTACAGGTCTTGTTACGATGCAGGGGCGTCAGGTCCTCATGCTGCATCGCGTTGTTGCGCTCGTTCTGCTGCTGATGGCGGTGCTGCTCGGCGGCTGCACCCCCAATCTTGCGCCCGATGCGCTGAACACAGTGAAGCCGACTGCGCCGGTCACTCGGCAGGTCAAGATTCTCGCTGCAACGGATCGCGGCACCGGAGCGCCGGCGACCGCCGATGGTGGCAGCGTCCGTGCCCGTCTGCGCTATGAGGAGATCACGGTCTCCATTCCGCCCCATCACAAGATCGGCGAGGTGGAATGGTCGCAAGGCAGCGCTGATGATGTGAACGCGAGCTTTGCGGTCATTGGTACCCGTGCGCTCGATGAAGCGGAATTCAAGCGCCGGGTTGCCGAACGGTCGCGGCAGAGCGATGTGACCGGCCTCTTCGTCCATGGCTACAACAACAGCTATCAGGATGGTGTGTTCCGCGTTGCCCAGATCACGGCAGATGCAGGCAAACCGGTCACGCCGATCCTGTTTTCATGGCCGTCGGACGCCACGCTCACGGGCTACCTCGCCGACCGTGATGCGGTGATGTATGCGCGCGATGACCTTGTGCATGTGCTCGGGGTTCTCGGCACCGTGCCGGTAAAGGGCAAGATGGTGCTGCTGGCCCACAGCATGGGCTGCCAGTTGACACTGGAATCGCTGCGGCAATTGCGGATCAGCGGCAAGGGCCAGGTCATTGACCGGTTCCAGGTGGCCATGGCCGCGCCGGATGTCGATATCGATGTTTTCCGCCGGCATATCGGCGACATCGGCCGGTTGGACCCGCCCCTGACCGTGCTTGCCGCCACAAACGACGATGCGCTGGCGCTTTCACGGAGCCTGGCCTTCGACCGGGCACGGGAAGGCAATGTCAACGTCGAAAATCCCAAGGTGCAGGAGCTGGCCAAAAAGGAAGGCATTCGCCTGATCGACATCTCGTCCGTGAAATCTCTGGGGCCGATAGGGCATGATCGCTTTGTCCGTTTCCTTGCCGTTGACGTGGACAAGCTCGACCGTCGCGCGGGCAGCGGTGCGTTCGACGGGTTGCGACATGTGGGGGCTTATGTGTTCAATGCGGCTGGCACGACGATCTCGCGGCCCTTCGTCACAGCCGGGCGAATAATCGCGCCCTGAGGGGCGCGCCTTCATCGTCGTGGTTGGAGCAGCCGAACGCCGGCCTCAGGTCTTCTCGCCCAGCCCCATTTTCTGCACGCCCTTGCCGAGCAGGGTGGGGCGTTTTGCGGACAGTACGCCCGAATTGACGCCCATCCAGCCGATTTCGCTGGAAAGCCGGCCATATTCGATCTTCGGGCAGCGATTCATCACCACCTTCACGCCCTGTGCTTCCGCCCGTTCCGCTGCTGCATCGTTGCGCACGGTGAGTTGCATCCAGATAACTTTGGGCAGTGGTTGAAGCGCCAGCGCCTCATCCACAACGCCTCCGGCGGCTTCTGAATTACGGAAGATATCCACCATGTCGATGGGCTCGGGCACATCCGAAAGCCGTGCGAACACCGGCGCGCCGGCAATGCTGCCCCCGGCCTTGCCGGGATTGATCGCAAAAACGCGATAGGCCCGCTCAAGCAGGTATTTCAGCACGAAGAACGAGGGCCGCGCCGGATTATCGGACGCTCCCACGATGGCGATGGTTTTCGTCCCGTTGAGGATCGCGCGGACATAGGCATCAGGGTAATGGTCGTGGTTCATCATTCGCCCCGCCACACGGGCTCGCGCTTGCCCACAAAAGCGCCGATGCCTTCCTCTGCATCGCGCGCAAGCATGTTCTCCACCATGACATTCGCGGCATAGGCATAGGCTTCGTCAAGGTCCATGCCGCGCTGGGCGTGGAACGCTTCCTTGCCGATCTTCAACGTCAGCGGGGACTTCGTTGCGATGACCGCCGCCATGCGCTGGGCTTCCGCAAGTGCATTGCCCGCCGGCACCACGCGATTGACGAGCCCCATGCGCTGCGCCGCCTCCGCGCTTACCATCTCGCCGAGCAACAACATTTCAAGCGCATGCTTGGGCACGACATTACGCGTCAGCGCCACCATCGGCGTCGAGCAGAAGAGGCCGATATGAACGCCCGGCGTACAGAACCCCGCATTTGCGCCTGCCACGGCAAGGTCGCAACTGGCAACAAGCTGACAGCCGGCAGCTGTGGCAACCCCTTCCACTGCTGCGATGACAGGCTTCGGACAGCGCACGATGGCCTTCATCATCGTGGCGCAGCGGTCCATGATCTCGGCAAAATAGGCGCGTCCCCGGTCCGCCTCGACGCGATGGGCGGTCATTTCCTTGAGGTCATGCCCGGCGGAAAACACTTTGCCTTCGGCAGCCAGAATGACCGCCCGCACTGACGAATCCCTGGCAATCGCCGCCACTTCAGCGGTCATTGCGGCAAGCAGTGCTTCAGAAAGCGCGTTGCGTGCCTCAGGCCGGTTGAGCGTGAGCGTGGCGATGCCCTCCGCATCGGTGCGCAGAAGAGGGGGAGCGGACTTCGGGGGGGTAGGAACTGTCATGGCGGATATGCTACCCCTCCTTTTTCCGCAGTTCCAGAGGTCGCCGATGCGAAGCCACGCCCGCCACACGCCCGCCTTCACCGTTGAGGAAATGACCCACTATCTCGAGGACGTTTTCCCGGAAGTCATGGCGAAGGGCACGAATATGGTGGTGGAGGCGGTCGGCTACGGCTCTTGTATCATCCGGCTGAAATTTCGCGCGGGCCAGCTTCGTCCGGGGGGCACCATCTCTGGCCCGACCATGATGGGGCTTGCGGATTTTTCGATTTACGTCGCGGTGCTCGGTGCGCTCGGCAAGGTGCCGCTGGCGGTGACGACCAACCTCAACATCAACTTCCTGAAAAAGCCGGAACCGGCGGATATGCTGGCCGAATGCCGGCTGTTCAAGATCGGCAAGCGCCTGTGCATCGGCGAGGCGATGATCCATTCCGAAGGGCATGAGGACCCGGTGGCCCACGCTACGGCAACCTATTCGGTGCCCCCGCGCTGACACCCCGCGCTACTGCTTGCGCAGCACGCCCGAGGCGCTGGCCGTCGGGCCGGTATAGTCGACGGCGATCTCATTGGCTCCGTCCAGACTGATCGAAGCTGCATATCGCCGGTCGCCGAAGCTGATCACCTTGCCTTCGATGGTGGATTTGGTGATCGGCTGTATAGCATCGCCCAGCGTGAACTGCACCGCGCGCCCGCCAAGCACCACGACGCCTGCGGCTTGACCATTCGACAGCTTGCCGCGCCAAGTCCCTTCGAGCAGATCCGCTTCTGCGCCAAGTTCGGAATAGGCGGCCGAAATGTGCTGCGGCAACACCGTGTAATCGCCGGCGGCGTAGAGGTAGCACGCCCCCTCGACCCGCTTCTTCCGCTGGTCGTCCGCGCAGGATTTCAGCGCCTCGCGCTCCGTTTCCTGCTGGCTTGAGCCGCCCGATTTGCCATAGATCCAGCCGGTCGGATGCAGCGCCAGCGCCTTGTACCGGAACGGCATCGCATAACCGCGCGCGAGATCAGTCGCCTGAAACTCGCCGGTCGGAATCATGGCCGGATCGTAGGGGCCGGAATAGGCAACACGCGGCATCGCCTTGATCAGGATCGGCAGCGGGCCGTTCATCGGCTCCAGCTTCTCGTTCTGGGCAATCAGGCCGCAGGGCATTCCGGCGCTGATCTCGCAGCCCTCCAGCGCCTCGTTGGCGGCAATCTGCACGGTCGGCCGGTTTTCGACCCGCCAGACCTTGCCCTCGGCCGGCGCCACCGCCAGCGCCCGGTTCGCGGGGGCGTTGAAATAATCGCGCGCCAGCCGCTCGCGGGCATTCTCGGGCAAAGAGGGTAGCAACGCCGCAACGCGCTCGTTGAACGCGGCGCGCGTGGCCGGGTCTGCCGGCGGCACCTCGGGCTTCAGAGAGGGCGCTATGGCCGGCGCACGTGTCGCTGGGCCGTCGGCAAGGCTCTGGGCGGGCTTGGGCGGCGGGGCTGTGACCAATTGCGGCGGGGGCCGCATGAGTCGTCGGATGCCGAACCCGGCGGCACCCACCAGGCCGATGGCCAGGATGACATAGCCAACGTGAAATTTCCGGCGCCGCTTCGGCTGGGGCAGGGGGGCGAGCGGAGCGGAAATCGGCTGCCCTTGCGCATCCGTGATGGGAGCAACCCATGTTTCGGGTGCAAAACCGACGCCGAAAATGCGCACCGGGTCGGGAATATTCTTCACCTGCGCCTTGCCGCGATCGGTGAACTCCACCGAAAACTTGCCGCGCACCGTGTCGCGCACCATCTGCGACACCGCGATGCCTCCTTCGGGCGCCAGCGTCTGCAACCGCGCGGCGATGTTCACTGCATCGCCATAGACATCGCCCGGCACGACGATCACATCGCCGACATTGATGCCGATCCTGAGGTGCTGCTGGCGATCTTCGGCTAGGCTGGCATTCGTCGCCTGCACACCGGACTGGATCTCCACGCTCGCGCGCACCGCATCGACCGCGCTCGGGAAGCTGGCGATGAAGCCGTCGCCGGTCCATTTCACCACATCGCCGTTGTTGCGCGACACACACGGGGTGATGACCCCGCTCTGCAACACGCGCAGCTGGGCGAAGGTGCCGTTCTCATCATGGGCCATCATCCGGCTGTATCCGGCGATGTCGGCCACCACGATGGCCAGCAACCGGCGCTGTTCAGGCGGGTGGTTCATGGGAATCTTTCGGCAGGTAACGGTTCGCGCTTTCTAACGCGGTCTGATGACGGCGAAAAGAAGGCGTTTGGCGTGTTCCGCATTACAGTTTGGAAACAATGCGCCTTGCAACTTCTGCCTTCTTCGCACAAAGGCAGGCGGATGGCAGCCTGCGGGCACGATGGTCCAAGTTCGGGGCAGGAAATCATGATTGGGGCTCCGGACCGGAAAATTCCGCGCTGCGCGGTGCGCAACATGGTCGGTCAACAGGCGGTATTGCGTGGGCAGATTATGAGGTAAAATAATACCGTTATTTTTAAAATATTGAAATTAAAAGGTATTTCCAATTAGTGATGGGTGTCATGTCCCTTGACGTCGCAAAATCAATCGCTTAGAGACAGCGCAACCTTGGCGGCGGGCTTTCCGCCGCTTTTGTGTTCAAGTTTCACACCCACACGGGATTGTTCCATGAAGACCTATTCGGCCAAGACCGCCGAGGTCGAGAAGAAGTGGCTGCTGATCGACGCGAAAGGTCTCGTCGTCGGCCGCCTCGCCTCGATCATCGCGATGCGCTTGCGCGGCAAGCACAAGCCCACCTTCACGCCCCACATCGATTGCGGCGACAACGTGATCGTCATCAACGCCGACAAGGTGGTGCTGACGGGCCGCAAGCGTGACCAGAAGGTGTATTACCATCACACCGGCTACATCGGCGGCATCAAGGAGCGGTCGGCGAAGTTCATTCTCGAAGGTCGCTTCCCGGAACGCGTCGTCGAGAAGGCGGTCGAGCGTATGCTGCCGCGGGGGCCGCTGGGCCGCCAGCAACTGTCGAACCTGCGCGTCTACAAGGGCGACAAGCACCCCCACGAAGCCCAGCAGCCGGTGGCGTTTGACGTCGCTTCCCTCAACTCCAAGAATTCGAGGCTCGGCTAATGGCTACGCTCCAGTCCCTCGGTGATCTCGCCGGTGCCACCGCGCCTGCCGCTCCGGAAGCTCCGGTCCACGTCCAGAAGCTGGACAAGCTCGGTCGCGCCTATGCGACCGGCAAGCGCAAGGACGCGGTTGCCCGCGTCTGGATCAAGCCCGGCAAGGGCGAGATCAAGATCAATGACCGTGACGTCGAGGTCTATTTCGCTCGTCCGGTTCTGCGGATGCTGCTCACCCAGCCGCTCGGCGTTGCCAACCGCGTTGGCCAGTACGACGTGATGGTGAATGTGGTCGGCGGTGGCCTTTCGGGCCAGGCCGGCGCGGTGCGCCACGGCCTTGCCAAGGCGCTGACCTATTACGAGCCGGAACTGCGTTCCCCGCTCAAGAAGGCTGGCTTCCTCAGCCGCGACAGCCGCGTGGTCGAGCGCAAGAAGTACGGTCACAAGAAGGCCCGCCGCAGCTTCCAGTTCTCGAAGCGCTAAGCGGTTCTTCTGTCACGAATGCAAAACCCGGCAGCGATGCCGGGTTTTTTATTGCGCGTCTGATGGCGCCTTGGCGCCGGCCATGAACAGAATGAACTCCTTCACGCGCAGGTCGCTGATGGGAGCCGGGCGCGCGCGGCGTTCCGCGCTTTCCTGCAAGAGCGCACGCACCTCGGCGATGGTCTCGGCAGAAACCGGCGATCGCCGGAGACATTCAAGGTAATCCAGAAAGTTATCGGCTCTTGCGGTCCATTGGGGATAGGCGCGGCCACCGGTGGCAGCATGGGCAACGCGGGAATCCCAGATGGCAAAATGCACCGGATTGATGAAATGCAGCACCTTCGACGTTGCAATCGTGCTGCGGTTGCACAGCGCGATGAGCGGCTCAAGGCCGTCCAAGGTCGGTTCAATGCCGGCCCGTGCGCGTTGAAGAGCGGTGCACTGCGCCTGATACCGGCGGATCGGATCCGAAAAATCGGTCAGCAGGCCACGCCCCATCCAGGAGTAGACCAGGATCAGCCCCTGCCAGAAGCGCTGAGCATCGCCATCCGAACCGTCGAAGGTGCAATCGGCGAAGTGGGCGAGAATAAAAGAGTAGGACCCGAGGTAGAACTGGCTCCGGTCTTTCTGCGTATCCAGACGGATTTGTGCGCTGTTCTCGCGCCAGAGTTCATCGAGACGGAACGTGTCGCCCGGAAGGAAATGCAAGCCAGATGCACGCGCCATTATGGCATTACCACAGGCATATCGCTGATATCCCGCACGATGTTGATGTCAGACGCGCCCGCAGCCTCAATGGCGGCGCGATGGAGTGGCAGCGGCGTGCCGGTGAGCGTCAATATCTGGGCGCTGGCGCCGGGTGTTGGCAGCGCAACAACAAGGGCGACGGGCGTGAGACGCATGATGGCCCCCGGAGTTCATCGGGACATCATACATGGACCGGGCCGCAAGGAAATGGGGCCGGCGCCTGTGTTGGCCCGGCGCTCCCCCCCGTTCGCGGCGGTCAGGCGGCCTGGCAGGTCGAGACGACGATGCGGTTGCGCCCCGCATTCTTGGCGGCATAGAGCGAGGCGTCAGCAGCCTTGATCATGTCATCGAGCTTGCCGCCGGACGGGCTGTGGCAAAGCCCGCCACTGATGGTGATGTCGAGGCTGAGCGCGCCGACCCTGACCGGCGTTTGCGCAATTTTCGCCCGGATCCGCCCGGCTATGGCTTGTGCCACTTCCGGCGGGCAGTTCCTGAGAATGATCAGAAATTCCTCACCGCCATAGCGGGCAACGTGGTCATCGGCGCGAACCGTTGATCGGATCCGGTGGGCGATGTCCACCAGCACCGCATCGCCGACCGGGTGCCCGTGGGTATCATTGATTGCCTTGAAGCGGTCCACGTCGAGGATCAGGACCGCTGCGCCATGCTGGTCCGTCTGGCTCCGGCTCAGGTCTTCGATCACGCGCATCGTTGCGGCGCGGTTGAGCAATCCGGTCAGCGGATCATGCGATGCTGCATGGGAGAGCGACTGGTTCTGCTTCGAGATCGACTGGGCGATGCTGGCGATTTTCCGGTTGGAAAGCCGCTGTTCCATCTGGTTCATGACCAGTTTGCCAAAAGCTTCAAGGTCCCGCGAATTCTCCGCACTGAAGGTGCGCGGCACAAGATCAAGGATGCAGAACGTCCCCAGATTAAAGCCATTTCGGCTGCGGAGCGGCGTCGCGGCATAAAAGCGCAGGCCGTTATCCTTTGCCACCAGCGGATTGGCGAGCGCGTTCGGATCACGACGGAGTTCTTCGGCGATGTAGCAATCGTCCTGCATGATCGCCGAGGCGCACAAGCCGGGGCCACGCGCAATTTCGTCTACATCGTCAAGGCCATAGGCCGATTTGAACCAGACCCGGTCCTTGTCCACCAGACTGACAATCGCGATCGGCACCCCGAAGTACTTCGCCGCAAGCCGCGTGATGTCGTCGAACGCCCCATCCGGGGGCGTATCGAGAATCCGATAGGCGTGAAGCTCGTGCAGCCGGCCGGCTTCGTCCGTGAGTCTGTCAGGCAAATTCTTCTTGTCGTCGGGCGTGTGCATTGTCCGCATCTTCTTGTTGTTCAGGAGAACGTGTCACATCCAAGTGCAACTGTGTGGGGTGGAATAATCTGATTATATCGGCGATGGATCGATACCTCGAATGCAATCTAGGATTGCAGTTGAGGCAGAATGAACCGTCCGGAGCGCTTCGCAGCAAAAATATTAAACTTGGATTAACCAACGCGGAGACAGCGCGCGGGCGACGTGATGTCACCGGTCGCGATCAGGGAAAGCATCAGGCGAGCGACGGCGCTATGCCTGCGGCAGGGTAGGGGCTAGAGCGGCCGTGTCGGTCGGTGCGGCGTCACCGGCAATCACTGTTTCGCCTGCCTCGTCTTCACCCTCGCCCGTGATCTCACTCATGGTGATGATGCGGATGGCCGAAGCGCGCCATTCCGCGATGCGCATGTAATTGTCCACCAGCCAGCCAATAGCAACCTGAACCTGGGTAAAGGCCAGGGCCAGTTGAACGATCTGGCCGATGGTAAGCTGATCGGTCAGGATGCCTGGTGCGCCGAGAATGAGCGGCAGGATCGGCGTCAGCGCGGAATTGGAATTGGTGAGCCACGTCAGCCGGACGTGCTGGCGCACGAGTTCTGTCCAGCACACAACGACACCCCGATAGGATTGCAGCAGTCCCTCACGCAGGTCCTTCCGCTCGGCCATGTCGCCCTCGCTGCGTTCCACAGCCTCGCGGCTGCGGATCAGCGCAGAGCGGAAGCGTGCCTCCGCCTCGTTGCGGAGAGCGGAGACCGGCGTCAGATGCCGACCGACCATCGGCACCAGAAGCGCCGCTTCTATCGCGTCGACGGATGCCCGTTCGAGACGGGACGAGACGCCATCCGACCGAGCCATCAGTTTCGGCAGGGTCGGTAGGGCATCACGCACCCAGGACGGCACGGGCTCGTGGTTCAGCAGTGCGTGGCAGGTGACCAGCACGAACCTGTCGACGAGCCGACGAAGCGGCGCCGTCGCGTGAGCGTAGGGCGCGGCGACGGCGGCCTGCTCGAGCTTCTCGGGCGCTTCTCCGTCGAAGGCGGTGTACCCGGCTCCGCGGAACAGCGGCGATGCGGCGTGAACCGCCGCCA
>JAIUNP010000066.1 GCA_020161975.1 Pseudomonadota bacterium | reverse complement strand
TCGGAGGAACCGTGGGCGCCTTGCCGTCCACCAACCGATGGAGGAGGTTCAGGATATGAGTCTTGGTGGGAACGCCCGCCTCAAGCGCCATCTCGACCGCGCGCCAAAGGGCTGCCGGAAGGGAGGATGATCCTGAAATATCCCTTTCGCATGGCGCTGAATCCGATCATTTCGACCATGGGCACATTGTTGCCCGCTCTGGTCTCTGGTGCGACCATTGTCGCTATCGTCCTTGGCCTGCCTACCATCGGTCCGCTGCTGCTGCGTGCCATCGTCGCGCAGGATACCTTTCTTGCAGCAAGTTGCCTGATGATGCTGGGCATCATGACGGTCATCGGCGTCTTCCTTTCGGACCTGCTGCTGATGTGGCTCGACCCCCGCGTGCGCATGGAGCGCGGCAGATGACCGCCCTCGCAACCTCCATGGCGCCTGCTGGCATGTTGTCCCAACGCCAGTTGATTTGGCGCCGCTTCTGCCGGCACAGGGTTGCGTTGGCGAGCCTCTGGTTCATCGGGATTCTGTACGTTGTGGTCCTCCTGGCAGAAATTTTCGCGCCCTATGATCCTTTCGCCCGCAACCCGACCGGGCTGCTGTCGCCGCCAACCGCCGTCCACATCTTCGATGACGACTGGCAGCTACACAGACCTTTCGTCTACGGTCGCAAGGTCGAACTTGATCGACAGACGTTCCAACGTCACTTCGTTGAAGACCGCAGCCAGCGCTACCCGATCCGGTTCATGATCCGCGGTGCCCCATACGACCTGTTGGGTATCGTTCCGCTGGACATTCATGCCTTTGGTGTCGACGCGCCGGGGGCGATCTTCATCGCCGGCACCGATTCCCTTGGCCGCGATTTGTTCAGCCGCATGCTGTTCGGTGCGCGTACGTCGCTGTTCGTCGGGCTTTTAGGGCTGGGCATCGGCTTTGTGCTGGGCCTCATTTTCGGCGGCCTCTCTGGTTATTACGGCGGTGCCATCGATACGCTGATCCAGCGCTTCACCGAGTTTCTGCAATCCCTGCCTACGCTGCCGCTGTGGATGGCCTTGGCAGCACTCGTACCCAAGGAATGGACGCCGACGCAGGTCTACTTCGGCATCTCCTCGGTTCTGGCGATCATCGGTTGGACCGGGCTGGCGCGCGTTGTTCGCGGCAAGCTCTTGTCCCTGCGCGAGGAGGATTACGTGATGGCCGCGAAAGTCAACGGCGTTTCAGAATGGGCGATCATCACGCGTCATCTGCTGCCGGGATTTGCGAGCTACCTGATCGTGCATCTGACGCTGGCCGTTCCGCAGATGATCCTCGGTGAGGTATCGCTGAGCTTTCTGGGCTTGGGCTTGCGCCCGCCGGCGGTCAGCCTCGGAACGCTGCTGCTCGATGCTCAGAACATCCAGACGGTGACGTTGAGCCCTTGGCTGCTGTACCCTGGCGCGTTCGTCATCCTTATCGTTGTTGCATTCAATTTTCTGGGGGACGGGCTGCGTGATGCTGTCGATCCCTATCGGCAAAGCTGATGGCTTGCGCTCCACTCATCGAGGTGCGGAATCTCCGCGTCGCACTGCCGCTGGAAAACGGCGTGCTGATGGCGACCGATGGGGTCAGCTTTTCCATCGCCGAGGGAGAAACGCTGGGGCTGGTCGGCGAATCCGGCTGTGGCAAGACGATGACTGCCCAGTCGATCATGCGCATCGCGCCGCGTTTTGCTCATACCACTGGCCAGATCCTGCTTCACGAGGCGGGCGGGACGACCGATATCGTCGCGCTTGATCCGCGCGGTCCAGCGATCCGCAAGATACGAGGCGGGGTCTGCGCGATGATCTTTCAGGAGCCGATGAGTTCCTTTTCGCCACTTCACACCATCGGCAACCAGATCGAGGAAGCGATCCTGCTGCACAGGACGCAAGACCGGGCCGAAGCGCGGAGCATCGCCATCGACATGTTGGGGCGGGTCGGGATTCCGCGCCCGGCGGAAACGATTGACAAATATCCGCACCACCTGTCCGGCGGTATGCGTCAGCGCGCGATGATTGCGATGGCGTTATCCTCGCAGCCTCGGCTGCTGATCGCCGACGAACCAACCACCGCTCTGGATGTCACGGTTCAGGCCCAGGTGCTGCGGCTGATGCGCGAACTTCAGGATGAGTTCGGCATGGCGATCCTCTACATTTCGCATGATCTCGGCGTTATTGCGCATATGGCGGACCGTGTGGCTGTGATGTATCTCGGCTCCATCATCGAGACGACGGACGTTCGGCGCCTGTTTTCCGCTCCGCGGCATCCCTATACGCAAGCGCTGATGCGGGCGATTCCGCGCATTGGCAAGCGTTCGGGCGAGCGACTGGAGGCGATCGCCGGCAATGTGCCCATCCCGATCAACAAGCCGCGCGCCTGCGGCTTTGCGAACCGCTGTCCGGCAGTGATGCCGGGCGTGTGCGACGTGCGACGTCCGGCGCTGGAAGTGGTCGCACCCGAACACCGCGCTGCATGCTTCCTCTATCCAGAGGTCGTGGAGGCCGCCGATGTCTGAGACCGAACTGCCGGTATTGTCCGTGCGGGCACTCCAGAAGCACTTCCCTGTCGAACGCGGTATCATTCGCCGCACTGTCGGCGCGGTTAAGGCTGTCGACGACGTTTCATTCGACATTGCGCCGGGGGAAATTCTGGCGCTGGTGGGTGAATCCGGGTCGGGCAAGACCACGCTCGGCCGCTGTATCGTGCGTGCGATCGATCCCACCGGTGGAGAAGCAACGCTGACCCGCCGCGACGGCACCAGTGTCGATCTGGTTCGGACGCCGCAGCGCGGCCTCAGATCGATCCGTTCCGACATGAACATGATCTTCCAGGATCCATTCTCGTCGCTGTCCCCGCGAATGCCGGTGATCGACATCATCGGCGAGCCATTGCGGGCGCAGGGGATTGCGCGGCGCGAGATCCACGCCAGAGTGCGCGAGATGGCCGCTCTGGTGGGGTTGAATCTTGATTACCTCACGCGCTACCCCAATGCGTTCTCCGGCGGACAGCGCCAGCGCATCTGCATTGCGCGCGCGCTGATCACAAATCCGCGCTTCATCGTGGCCGACGAACCGGTTTCGGCGCTCGACGTCTCGATCCAGGCCCAGATCCTGAACCTGTTGCAGGACATGCGCGAACGGCTGAACCTCAGCTATCTGTTCATCACGCACGATCTCTCGGTTGTTGAACACATGGCTGACAGGGTGGCGGTGATGTACATCGGCCGCATCGTTGAACTTGCCCCCAAATCCCGCCTCTACGCGACGCCGCGCCATCCCTATACCGAGGCGCTGCTGTCAGCTGTCCTGCGGCCCGATCCCGAGGCAAGAGATCAGCCAATTCTGCTGACCGGCGAGAGTGCCAGTCCGGCTGCACCACCCCAGGGCTGTCACTTTCACCCGCGTTGCAGGTACGCGCAGGACATTTGCCGCACCGTTGCGCCGCAACTCACCGAAGTTGCGCCTGGGCACGCAAGCGCCTGTCATCTGTCGAAGGAGCTTGCGCTCAGAGGTGTTGGCACGGCATGATTGGCCGGGATTCGACCAAGAGAGCGGGGAGGCGGAAAATTATCAAGAGCCTGAGCAAGGCGATCCGCATCATGGAATTGTTCTCCGCGACCGAACCACGCTTGTCGATTGCCGAAATCAGCCGCCGCATCAACGTGCCCAAGAGCACAGCGCACTCGATTCTTCAGGCGCTGCTGGCCGAAGGCTTCATCGAACGGTGCAGCGGCCATGACTACGCATTGGGAACGGCGGTCGTGGCCTTCACGCAGAAGGTCCGCGTCAATGTCGAGGTGCGTGATCGTGCCGCTCCACATGTGCGGGCGCTTGCCGACGCATGTGGAGAGTCTGTCTATCTCGTTGTCCGTGAAGGCGCGTATGTTCTTTACATCTACGCTGTCGAGTCGTCGCGCCGTTTGATTGCCCGCACCGCGATCGGTGATCGCGCGCGTATGCACTGTACCGGGGTTGGCAAGGCGATTCTCGGCTATCTCGACGAGACGGATATTCGTGTGGTGGCCGCCGAAGCGGGTTTGCGCGCTGCGACCCCTCACACGATGACGGATATCGATGCCGTGCTCGCCGAGGCCGAGCAGACACGTCGGCGGGGCTATTCATTCGACCGACAGGAAAACGAGGTCGGCAATTTCTGCATTGGTGCGGCGATCCTCGACGCGCGTGGCCGGCCGATCGGTGCGTGCAGCGTTGCTGGAACGGACAGCGAGATCATTGGCAAGCGCGCTGATCAGATCGCCACCGCACTGACAGCTGCCTGCCTCGACATTTCCCGCCTGATCGGTTGGGTGCCGCCTTCGGTCGCATCGAAGATAGCGCTGGGCCGCTGACCGTTGTGCATCACCCGCCTGCGGCGAGCGCCGAGGCGGTGATATCCTGACAAAGCCGGTGGGTGGCGAGGGCATCTTCATAGGTGCAGAATACGCCATGCCGGTTGCCGCATGCCGCCGCAGCCAGGAATGCGAGGTTCTGTGTGCGGTAGGGATTGGCGCGGGTGACGTGGCGTGTCACGCCAGCGGCATCCGAGATCGTCGTTTCCGCGAGCGAGATGCGGATGTCGATGCCTTCGGCCACGATCTCCAGTTCGACCGGCCCAGGGCGCGTCAAGATGTTGACCGCCGAGAAAACGCCAAGAGCACCATCCTGAAAGCGCAGCACGGCAGCAGCGACCGGAAGAACATCTGCTGTCGGGTTGTCAATCCTGGGAAATGCGGTCCCGGTCGCGTACAGCATCGTGGCTTCGCCGGCGGTATGACGGGCGAGGTCGACGAGATGACAGGCCTGCTCATTGAACTGGCCACCGCTTTGCTGCTGCCGGCTCCACCATGAGGCGCGCGGCAGGCCGACATGGAACCGACCGGAAATGAGGCGCGGTTTCCGCCCTGCCAGCGCGGCGCGCACAACAGGCAATGTGTCAAGCGCACGCCAATGGTAGCCAACGGCAACGACAAGATTGGCGTTTGCGAGCCTGTCCGCGACTGTCTCCGCCATCATGCGATCCGCCGAGAGGGGCTTTTCAATGAGGAACGGAATGCCATCGGCGATGAGGCGATCCTCGATCACGCCATGGCGATGAGGCGGAATGGCAATGATCACGGCATCCGGACGACCATCGCGAACAAAGGCATCGAGATCGGAAAACCCCTGACCGCCGAACTCACGGGCAAATGTTTCGGCCTTCTCCGCCGAGGTGGCAAGGAACACGAACTCGAGCGGCTCTCCGGCGAGGGATTCAACATGCCGCCGCGCAATCCCTCCCGTTCCGATTACTCCCAGGCGCATGCCTTGTGTCTCCGGATTTCAATGGGCAGGGCACAGGTTTTGACCAAGCAAACCCTGGTGCAAACGATAGCCTTTCCGCGGTCGAACCAGCAAGCCGGTCAGCGAAGAAGTGCGGGGCAGGGGCCCGCTCGGCAAAAGTGCCATCGGCAGCAAAGGACGCCTTCAGCCTGAAATTGCCCGAAAACGGTTGGCACCAAGGGCCCGCATGGCGGTGTGCGCATAAAACGCGGTGCGCTCGCCTCTGCCAAGGCCGAGATGCGTCACGATTTCATCCAGGCCCTCAATCCAACGCCCCATGCCGCCAACAAGATCGCAAACCGGCCAGTTTGTTGCGAACATCAGGCGTTCTGCGGTGAAATTATCGAATAGAAACGCAACGATGGGTTGAAGGTCCCGCGGCGTCCAGTCGATCCCCTTGCGTTCGGCAAGGCCGGAGACCTTTGTGAGGACATTGGAGCGCTGGGCGAGCCTGCGCATGTCCGCGCGCCATTCCGGCTGATCGGGTGCCCTCAAATCGGGCTGACCGGCATGGTCGACGATGAACAGACCTTCGTCCACGACATTGGCGAGATCCGCGATGAGCGGGAGGTGCTCCGGCATCGCCAGGAGCTCGATGGCGCATTTGTCGCGGGCCAGTGCGCGGACGTTGGCGACACAGCGCGGTTCAAGCACGCGCGCGGCCTCTGGCATACGGTTCAGCATGATGCGGATACCAGCGAAGCGTTGACTCATTGTGGCGCGCGCCTTTTCGCTGCCGAAATCCTCCGAGTCCAGGTCGAGCCATCCCATCACCGCCGGCAGGCGCTCATGTCTTTCCGCCGTCTCCAGACAAAATCGGCTGTGACCAAGCGATGGTGCCGACTGGATGATGGCTGCGGTACCAATACCATACTGCGTCATCAGCGGCAGCAGACGGTCAGGCATGGCGTCGCCCGCGAGCGACGGTTCGCGGGCCAGAATGAGGATGTCGTCCTGACGGCGAGAGGGACACCACAGATGAGCGTGCGCATCGACAATCATGAGGACTGTCCGATGCGGGTCATTGCAGACCAGGCATTGTCGCTGATCGGAACGGACAGCGCATCAAGATTGGCATCGATTTGCGCTGGTTCCGCAACGCCCAGCAGCACCGACGCAACTGCCGGATGGCGCAGTGGAAACTGCAAGGCCGCCGTCGTCTGACTGATCCCGGACATGGCGCAGACCTTGCGCACCGCAAGAATACGGTCGCGCATGGCGGGTTCCAGTGGTCGGTAGTCGAAAGTCGCGCGGTCGAGATCCTGGGCCGCAAGCGCGCCTGAGTTGAGGATCCCCCCAAGGATCACGGCAATGCCGCGTTCGGCCGCGCGCGGCAGCAACTCTGCCTCAGCGGAGCGGTCGAGCAGCGTATAGCGTCCGGCGATGAGCAGCGCGTCGAGTTCGACGCGGCGGATCAGTTCCAGTGCTGGCGCCACAGTATTCAGGCCAGCGCCAACCGCGCCCACGACGCCTTCGTCCTGGAGACGCTTCAAGGCGGGAATCGTGCCGGCCAGGGCCTCTTCGACATGCGCATCGCAATCGTGGACATGCACGATGTCGAGGTGATCGACGCCGAGGCGCTGGAGGCTCTCGTCCACAGCGCGCAATGTGCGGTCATAGGCATAATCAAAGCAATCGCCACTGCCGCCATCGATCGGGGGCAAGTCGCCCTCTGCACGGTAGCGTCCCAGTTTGGTCGCGATGATCAGTTCCGAGCGCGGGACGCCGGCAAGTGCCTTGCCAAGGCGGCTTTCGGATTGCCCGCCGCCGTAAAGTGCGGCGGTATCGAAAAGGCGTATTCCGCGCGCAAGGGCGCGGTGGACAATCGACATGGCATCGGCTTCCGATAACCCGAGGCGCGTGGCGCCGAGTGTCGCACAGCCCAGCCCGATACGCGGCAACCGGAGGCGGGGCCCGCTCACTGCCGCACCATACCCCAGCGCACCACCGTGCGCCGTTCCAACGGGCGGAAAATCAGCTGGTCCATTGCAAGCCACAGGCAGCCGATGCACAAAATGCCCAGAACGATCGTGGACGACTGGTACCATTGCACCGCCTCCATCGTCATGTAGCCAAGGCCATTGGAGCCGGCGATCATCTCCGCGCCGACCAGCGCATGCCAGCCGCGCGCCATGGCAATGCGCAGGCCGAGCAAGATGTTCACGAAGGCGCCGGGCAGGATCAACTCGGAATACAGGGCCCAGCCCCGACCGCCATGGCTCCGCACGGCTCTGTGCAGTACTTTTGGAATGCTCTCGACGCCGGCCACCGTGTTGTAAAGCGTCGAGAAGAAGATGGTGTTGGCGATCACGAAGACGACCGACCCCATGCCGATGCCGAACCAGATGACCGCCAGCGGCACCCAGGCAACCCCGGCAATTGATTGCAGGAACGTCAGAACCGGGCGCAGAAAATCGGACGCACTGCGATTGAGTGCGATCGCAATGCCGATCGGGACAGCGAGCGCATTGCCGATCAGGAACGCCAGGAAAAGCCGGCCGAGACTGTCGAGGATATTGTCCTGAAGCTGCCCGTTCGCGGTCAGTTCGACGGCCTTGTCCCACACGGCACCGATTGTCGGAAACATATACTCCGGCATGCCAGTCAGCGACGGTAATGTTCGCCACATCAGGATGAGCAGGAGGAACGGGAGCACCGCGAGCAGATCGACGCGGAACCGGCCCAGTCTGAAGAACCCGGCGCTCATTCCCGATCCTCCGCGCGCGTGGCAAGGCCCCAGCGGTCTACCGTCAGGGCTTCAAGTGGCCGAATGTAGATGCGCTCGATGAAGAGCCAGAGCAGGCCCATGACAATCATCCCGACGATGGTGCGATCGGTCTGCTGGTTGGATGCGCCCTCGAAGATCAGATACCCCACGCCGGACTTTGCTGCGATCATCTCCGAGAAGATCAGCCCTCGGAAAGCAAACCCCGCTCCCAGCCTCAGGCCGGTGAAGATGCTCGGAAGCGCGGCGGGCAGGATCACCTCCTGGATCAACTGGAGGCGGGTTGCGCCCAGCGAATAAGCCGCGTTGATCAGCACTTGTGGCACCGACCGGACACCCAGAATCGTATTGTAGAGAACAGGGAAGAAAACGATGTAGCTCAGGGCAACGAGAATGACTTTCAGCCCGTAGCCCCACCAGAGGACGAACAGCGGAATCCACGCAACCTCGACAATGGCGAAGAAGAAATTGATGATGGGCGACAACATTCGCGAGGCGCCCGCGCTGAAGCCGATCAGCAACCCGAACAGGATGCCGAGCGTAACGCCGATTGATACACCGGCCAGGTAGCGCCCGAGACTGTCGCCGATATAGGCCGGCAGGATGCCCGTTTTGACAAGATGAATGGCCGCGCGCGCAACCGCGGCGGGGGACGGGTAGAAATACTCCGATACGCCGATGAGCGGAATCGACGTCTGCCAGAGTGCCAGGATGCCGAGCAGGCCCAATACGCCCTTCCAGGCTCGCGGCGAAACGAGGCTGCGCAATGATGCAATGCCGCTATTCCGATCGTTGATTGCGGCCGTTTTCATGACTTCGCCGGCGTCCAGGGCCGCAACGCTTCGACCCAGTAGTTGCGCGCGATTGACCGGGCGCTCTCGGTCGGAATGTCGGCAACGTAGAAGCTATGTCCCCTGATCTCCACCACACGCCCAGCATTCTGCATCATCTCGATATGAAAGCGTTCCGGCGCGACTTTCAGGACAATCTCTGCCGAGAGACGTCCGTCGGGCCGGATTGTAGCCGCAACAGGTTCGAATTTCGCAGCGCCGGTCCGGTATGACCACAGCTGGAAGGCTGCGTAGAGGATGACCATGGTGATTGTGGTCAAAATGGTCGGATGACGGAAAAATCGCTGCATCGGCAATCCCTCAGGCGGCTTCCAGGCCGCGCACCAAGGCCAGTGTCCGGTCCCGGATTGCCACGAACTGCGGATTGGCGTTGATCGTTGCCCAGTGCCGCTGGTCGCGGGGAATGGGCACATCGACGACCGCGCGGACCTTTCCGGGCCCTGGCGTTAGCACGATGATGCGGTCGCCCAGAAAAACCGCTTCCTCGACGCTGTGGGTGATGAACAGGACGGTCAGGCGGTTCTCGTCCCAGATCCTGACGAGTTCCTCCTGAAGCGTCAGGCGCGTTTGTGCGTCGACGGCCGCGAAGGGCTCGTCCATGAGCATGACTTCCGGCTTGTTGGCCAAAGTGCGTGCGACTGCCGCCCGCTGCTTCATGCCGCCTGAAAGCTCATGCGGATATTTCTCAGCCGCATGCGTGAGGTTGGTTATGTCTAGAAAGCGCATGGCAACGGCATCGCGCTCTGCCTTTGCCACGCCGCGCAGCTTCAGCCCGAGCCCGACATTCTCGAGCACGGTCTTCCATGGCAACAGTGCATACTCCTGAAAGACCACGCCGCGATCTGCGCCGGGCTCAAGGATGGGCCGCCCATCCATTGAGACCGTTCCGCCCCTGGGCTTGAGGAAACCGGCGATTGCGGAAAGCAAGGTGGACTTGCCGCACCCCGATGGACCGACAACGCAAAGAAATTCGTTTTCCTTCACGTCAAGCGTCAGCCCATCGGTCGCGATGTGGCGAATGCCGCGATTTTCATCGACATACTCCATCCTGAGATCGACGACACTGATCTTGGTTTTCGCAGACATGGCCGCCTCACCCGCCCTTGCCGCCGTCACTTGAGCTGTTGCTCCTTGGGAATCGGCTTGAGGTCAGAGAAGTATTCCGGGTTCTTGGCCATGACGGCGTTCATGAACTTTGGTTCGATCGCCTTGGTCACATCGACGCCGGCCTTGACGCGCCCATCGGCGGCGAGCATCGGCAACGCTTTTGCAGCGTACATCTCCGGCGTCAGCTTCGACATTCTGCCGTCGTAATGCGAACGGCGGATCGCCTGTTTCATGACGTCGAGGTCTACACCCTGGATCCAGCGCATATTGATCTGGGCGGCTTCGTCGAAGTGTTGCCTGACCCATTGCTGGCTCTCGGCGAAGGCTGCCATGAAGCGTTGCAGGGCTTCCGAATGCGCCGCAATCGCCTTGCGGGTCGACAGCACGACGCCGGGGTCGTAGCAGGTCTTGCAGCCGCCGGCGACCACACGCACCGCGCCGGCAACCTTCGCGGCTGCGTTGCTGGCGACTGGTTCCCAGATCACGACAGCATCGACATCGCCGTTATTGAGCCCCGAAACCAGATCCGGGGGGCGGACATTGAGGAGTTGCACATCCGTGCTCTTGAGCCCCGCCTGGGCCAGGTGGCCGAGCAGGAACGTCTCGGCGCCGGTGCCACGCGGAAGTCCGATCTTCTTGCCCTTCAATGCGGCTACATTTCCTTCAGGAATCCCCGACGCCTTGCTCGCGACGATCGACACGTTGTCGGCATAGGAATCCCGCGTTGCGTCGCCATGCAGATGGCCGATCAGCACCAACGGAAAACCGTTGGAAATGCCCGACAGGAACGGGGTCGAGCCCAGTACGGCAACGTCCTGATTGCCGGCAAGCAGGCCGTTGATCATCTCAACGCCTGTCGGGAAAACGGTTACCTTGGCGTCAAGGCCATGCTTTGCGAAGATGCCCCGTTCGACACCGGCGAAAATCGGCGCATGGTCCGTGGCGGCCGCAGCGCCGATCCGGATCGGCAGAGGGGACTGTGCCTGCACGGCACCCATCGTCAGCGCCAGTAGCGCGCCTGCAATCAAACCCCGTCGTGTGCGCATAGTTTTCCTCCCTGATATCGTTCGGTTGCCGGATGACGTTCGTCGCTGTCTCCGCTGATTGAAGAGAATCCGACGGTGCGGATCAGATGGCAGCGCACCATGGCGGGGGCTGCCCTTCACTGGATTTCGACATCCAGCAACTCTGGTCAGGCGCGGCTGTCATGCGCCCTCATCAAGGCCGAGCCCGCGGGCGCGCGCAGTCATCAGGTGCTTTTCCAGACTGCCAACGGCCGCGTCAGCATCGCCAGACCGGATTGCACGGATGATTGCCAGATGTTCTTCCATCGCGGGGCCGATCCGCTCTGCGGTGAAACGTCCCTGGAGGCGAATGAGGCGGATCTTGTCCTGATTGCGGCGATGCGTTTCAGACACCAGCTTGTTGTCGAGCGAGTCGACGAGGCTCACATGCAGCAATTCATCGACGCGAAGCGCTTCGTCGAGCAGTGCTTCGGTGATCTCTCCTTCCGAAGCCCGCAGAATTCGCAGCGTTTCACGCTCTATATGTTCGACGATCCGCGCCGAACCGAAACGGATGAAATGGCGAACCGCCGCCGCTTCGATGATCATGCGCAAGCCGAACGCATTGCGTATCAGCTCGACATTCACATCGGTAATCTGGATGCCGCGCTGCGGAATGACCTTGATCAGAGCTTCCTGTTCAAGCATGCGCACCGCGTCTCGGATCGAGGCAATCGGCATGTCGAGCGTCACGGTCAACTCGCGCTGACTCAGAAACTGCCCCGGCGCGAATTCGCGCTGGAAGAGCCTGTCCTTGAAACGATCGTAGGCCTCATTCCTCATCATGCACGCCGCTCCATTTGAAATTTTATCGATATATAACTAACATGTCAGTGCACTGTTGCGCATTTTTCCGTGAATGACAATGATCAATTTTCCTGAATTTATGTGATAAAAATCCGCCGTTATGGCGATATCTGGGTTATTTTTCTTTCAGTCCATTTTAAAATCATATTGACATGTCAGATCGAGATGAGGTCCAACTGCTCAAACATGATTTC
Organism: Pseudomonadota bacterium; assembly: GCA_020161975.1. Lineage (GTDB taxonomy): Bacteria > Pseudomonadota > Alphaproteobacteria > Rhizobiales > Beijerinckiaceae > JAIUNP01. Next base: position 1,799 of record JAIUNP010000066.1, on the reverse strand, counting down.
ACGTTGGTCGGGACGGGCGGAGGCGTTCGGGGTCTTTCCGGCGGGTTTTCGGAAAAGGGTCTGAGACAAGGAGGATTGCACGGCAATGTCGGTTCCGCACATGCAAGATTGCACATCCCGAAGGTGTCCAGCCCATGGGTGACCCGCCGGCAAACCTCTTGTTCCTGTTTTCCGACCAACATGCCCAGCGCGTGGCCGGTTGCTATGGTGACGCGGTCGTTGAAACACCCAACCTCGACCGACTGGCGGCGCGCGGCGTGACGTTTGACAACGCTTACACACCATCGCCAATTTGCGTGCCAGCACGGATGTCGATGCTGACCGGTCGCTATCCTTACGAGCAGGAGTGCTGGACCAACGATGACATTCTCTCGTCCGAGTTTCCGACCTGGCCGCAGGCGTTGGGCGCTGCCGGACTTCATGCCGCGCTGATCGGACGAATGCATGCCATGGGGGCAGATCAGCTTCGCGGCTATGCCGAACGGGAGATCGGCGACCACAGCCCGAACTGGCCGGGCGTGCCGCGTCACGACCTTGGCCCGCTGGCCAAAGCGAATGATCCGCACCGCGAAAGCATCGAGCGGTCGGGGGTAGGGCGAAGTGCCTACCAGATCCTCGATGAGGCAACGGCCGGGGCCGCCGTGCGTTGGCTAGACCGCTGGGCCGAAGGAAACCGAACAGCGGGCAAGGCCAGACGCTTTGCACTCACAGTCGGCTTCATGCTGCCACATGCGCCCTATGTCGCAGAGGCGGACGATTACGGACGCTTTGCCGGTCGCGTGCCGGCGCCGCTCTTGCCAGTCCCGGAGACGGAACATCCATGGCTCGGATGGTGGCGGGAAAATCGGAGCGCGGGCGAGATTTCCGCCGCCTCTGCCCAGCGGGCACGCATCGCCTATTATGGGCTTGTCTCGCGGCTGGACGCTCTGATCGGGACGGTAATCGATGCGCTTGAGCGTAACAATCTGGCTGAGAACACCCTGATCGTCTACGCGTCCGACCACGGCGAGCAAATCGGCGAGCGAGGGCTTTGGTGGAAGCATACGTTTTACGATCAATCGTCCAAGGTGCCGTTGATCATGTCCTGGCCGGGTCACTTCAAGGCTGGAACCCGCTCGTCGGCGGTCGTCAGTCTGCACGATGCTGCCGCGACGATGCTGGATGCGATGGGTGCGCCGGCGCTTCCCGGAAGTCATGGGCGCAGCCTGGCCGGGATCGCCTCTGGCAAGACGGCGACATGGGATGATCTGATCTTTGGCGAGTATTGCACGGACGCAGTGCCGGATTGGACCGGCGGCATGGCGGTGCAGCAGCGCATGGTGCGCAAAGGGCGCTGGAAATACATCGAATATAATGGATTTGCGCCGCAGCTGTTCGATCTCGACAATGATCCTGACGAGGTGAATGACCTTGCCGCAAGTTCCGATCATCAGGCACTTCGTGCAGAGCTCGCGGCATTGGTCCGTCAGGGATGGAACCCCGACGCTGTTGCCGAGCGGATGAGGGCACGGCGCATCAACAAGGATTTTCAAGCCACTTGGGCGCGGCAGGCGCACCCCACGGATCAAATCCGCTTCGAGATACCGCCCGAAATGAACGTGCTGGAACAGCCGGGACCCAAGGAGCCCGCGCAAGGGCCAGTCCGGCTTGATGTGAAGCAGCTGCCTCCCGGCAGCGAACCGGCCTAGGCTCAGGACTCATTGCTCACAACCAGAATGCGACTGTTGCCACGATGCAGATGGCGGAGAAGAAGGCGTGGGCGCAGCGGTCGTAGCGAGTGGCTATACGCCGCCAGTCCT
>JAIUNP010000065.1 GCA_020161975.1 Pseudomonadota bacterium | reverse complement strand
CGCGTCGGCCTTGGCCTGCCCGTCATGACCTGGACTGTGCGGACGCCGGAGGATGTGGCGCTGGCCAGCCGCCATGCGGACCAGATGGTGTTTGAAGGTTTTCTGCCTGAATGAGGCGCTGATCCATGAGGGCTGATCGCTTGTTGGGCTGGCGCGTCAGCACGCATACGCGCCTTCAGGACTTCACCGGACCAGCATGGGATGCCTGCGCAGCACCGTCGCGCAACCCATTCGTATCCTTCGCCTTTCTCTCGGCGCTGGAAGACAGCGGCTGCGTGGGCGGCCGCACGGGCTGGGCGCCCGCGCATCAGGCGGTGCGCGACAGCGACGGCAATGTCGTTGCCGTGGCACCGACCTATGTGAAGAGCCACAGCCTCGGTGAATATGTGTTTGATCACGGCTGGGCCGAGGCCTTTGCGCGGGCCGGCGGCGCCTATTACCCGAAAATCCAGGTCGCGGTGCCCTTCACGCCAGCCACGGGGCCGCGCCTGATCGTTCGCGAGGGGATTGATCGCCCCGCCGCAATCGATGCTCTGACGCAAGGGCTTGAAGCCCTCCGCAGACAACTCGATGCTTCGTCCATCCACGCGACCTTCCTGCCGGAAGCCGAAGCGGACGCGTTGGCTGCACACAGCTATCTCATCCGCACTGACCGGCAGTTTCACTGGGACAACGCAGGCTACGGCGCGTTCGACGATTTCCTCGCCGCCCTGTCCTCACGCAAGCGCAAGATGATCCGCCGTGAGCGGAAGGATGCGCTGGCAAACGACATCACCATCCGCTGGTTGACCGGGCGCGACATTACGGAAGCTCACTGGGATGCGTTCTTTACGTTCTACATGAACACCGGCGCCCGCAAATGGGGCACCCCCTACCTCAACCGCCCGTTCTTCAGCCTGATCGGTGAGCGGATGGCCGATGCTTTGCTGCTGGTCATCGCCGAGCGCGCCGGCAAGCCCATCGCCGGCGCCATCAATTTTATCGGCGGTGGCACGCTGTTCGGTCGCAACTGGGGCGCCATCGAGGATCACCCCTTTCTGCATTTCGAGGTCTGCTATTATCAGGCCATGGAATTTGCCATCGCGCGCGGGCTTGCACGGGTCGAGGCCGGTGCGCAGGGCGAACACAAGCTGTTGCGCGGCTACCGCCCCGTCACCACCTTTTCCGCCCATGCCATAGCGCATGAAGGCCTCAGGGCCGCCGTCGCCCGTTACCTGAAGGTTGAACGCGAAGCCGTGCGCGAGGACAAGATTGAACTGGACAGGATGACCCCCTTTCGGCGAACCTCTGATCCGTAGTCCTGCCGCATCATCCTACGTTCATGTCGCCCCGCTAGTGTAATGTTGGCGACGACATAAATTTCCCGGAGGGGTCTGAGATGGAGAGACGGAATTTCCTGAAAGGTGCATTGGCGCTGTTTGGCGCAGCGGCTGTGGGCGCAACGATAACCACAGACGAGGCTACGGCAGCCACCCCTACCCCAAAGCTCACGCCGGAAACGCCTGATGTGAAGGCAGAACCGGTTGCTGACGGCGATAATAAAGAAATGGATGCCGACGGCCAGTATTACTACCGCCGTCGATACTACCGCCCGCGTCGCAGATTATATTATCGCCGTCCTCGGCGGTACTATTATCGCCCCCGTCGGTACTACTACCGCCGCCCTCGGCGCCGGATCTATTATCGGCCGCGGCGCGTTTATTACCGCCGGGCTTACTTCTGGTAAGCGCGCCGTTCCTGTAGCATCAGTGACGGGCGGCCACTGGCCGCCCGTGTGGTTTGAATGTCCGGAGTTGCCATGGTCGCGCCTGCCTATGATCCCAACAACATTTTCGCAAAAATCCTGCGCGGCGAGATTCCCTGCCACAAGGTCTATGAGGATGAGCATGTGCTGGCCTTTATGGACATCATGCCGCGCGGTGACGGCCACACGCTGGTGATTCCGAAAGTCGCAGCACGCAACATTCTCGATCTGCCTGCGGAAGCTTTTGCGCCGCTGATGGCCGGCGTGCAGAAGGTTGCACGTGCCGCCAAGGCCGCGCTCGACGCCGATGGCATCACGCTCCAGCAATTTTCAGAGCCGGCGGGCGGACAGGTGGTATTCCACATCCACTTTCACGTCATTCCGCGCTGGAACGGCGTGAGATTGCGGCCGCATACCGGCGAAATGGCGCCAGGCGCCGAACTCGCCGGATTCGCAAAGAAGATCGCGGCAGCGATTGGTGCATAAAGACGTGAATGGCCCGCCTTCGCGGAGCCATGCCACCGCCGCACTCAGCGATAGGCCGCCGCGATTGCGAGGAAGTCCGCTGCCTTGAGGCTGGCGCCGCCGATCAGGGCGCCATCGACGTTGGCAACCGCCATCAGCGCGGCAGCGTTGTCGGGCTTGACCGAACCGCCGTAGAGAATGCGCATCCGCCCGGCCGTATCGGCGCCGAGCGCGCCCCGAAGCGTCTTGCGGATATCGGCATGAACCTCAGCGACATCGGCAATGGTCGGCGTGAGCCCCGTCCCGATCGCCCAGACCGGCTCATAGGCAATGATCGTGTTCCAGCGGCTCGCCCCCTCCGGCAGCGAACCCTTCACCTGCCTGCGAACGACGGCCAGCGTCTTGCCCGCTTCACGTTCGGCCCGGGTCTCACCCACGCAGACAATGGCGCGCAGGCCAGCGCGCAGCGCAGCCTCGGCCTTCGCCTTTACAATGGTGCTGGTCTCGCCATGGTCGGCGCGGCGCTCGGAATGACCGACGATCACGAAACTCGCCCCGGAATCAGCCAGCATTTCGGCGGAAATATCGCCCGTATGCGCACCGCTCGCCTTGGCATGGCAATCCTGCCCGCCGATTTCCAGCTTCGATCCAAGGCAGGCCGCCGCCGCCGTCAGCACCAAAGTCGCCGGGGTGCAGATGAGCAGTGCGGCGCGATTCTGAAGCGCGACGTCATAGCCGTCGGCAATGGCCTTGATCTCGGACAGTGAGGCCCGCGTGCCGTTCATTTTCCAGTTTCCGGCAACAAGGGGGCGCGGGCGGGAGGTGATGGCCATCGGGAATCTCGCTTCGATCATTGAAAGTCGGCCTTTTTCCTAGCGGGCGCTGTGAAATGACGCAATGCGGCCTTTGGTCTGTGCTTTTCAGCGTGTAAACGGGAACACTCTTCTCGGAATCTTCGACATGACCAGCATCCACCGCCTTCCGCCCCCGCGCGGCATCGACCACCTTGTCATCGCAGCGCGTGATCTTGACGCGCTGGCCGCGCATTATCGGCAGCTCGGCTTCACTGTGGGGCCGCGCAACACGCATCCCTGGGGCACTGAAAACCACATCGTCCAGATGCCCGGTTGCTTTCTGGAGTTGATCGGCGTGGGTCATGGCGCCGCGATTCCCGAACAGACCGGCAGGGCTTACAGTTTTGGCGGCTTTGTCCGCGATTACCTCGCCCAAAGCGAAGGGCTGGCCATGCTGGTTCTGGAAAGTAACAACGCCATCGGCGATGCCGAGGACTTCCGCAAAGCCGGAATCGGCAATTTCGAGCCGTTCTTTTTCGAGCGCAGCGGGATTCGCGCCGATGGCAGCGTGGCGAGGGTCGCCTTCACACTCGCCTTCGCAAAATGGCGGGGGGTGACTGGGGCCGGCTTCTTCACTTGCCAGCAGCATGAGCCGCAGAACTTCTGGAACCCCGCCGTGCAGACGCATGAAAACGGCGTGACCGGCATCGCCCGCGTCACCATGGTCGCGGATGACCCATCCGACATGCACGAATTCCTCGGCGCTTTCATCCGTCAGCGCGAGATGCGCGCGACCTCTTTCGGCATCGAACTCGACACGGGCCGGGGGATTGTTGAAGTGCTTTCGCGCACAGCCTTCCGGTTCCGTTTCGGCGTAGAGCCGCCGGGTAGCCCCGCCCTGGGGCCGCAGTTTGCCGCAATCACCTTCAACTGTGCAAAACCATCAGTGGTGGCCGCTCAGCAATCAGGACAACCGATCACGGCAGACAAAATGGGGGTAATTCCGGCTGAACTTGCAACAGGAGTTGTATTGGCCTTTGTCGGAAAATAGTCGGAGCCACAAGTGCGCATTCTCGTTATTGCATTCATCATCGGCGTTGCCGCGATCATGAGTTGGATTGTGCTTCAGCCGGAATGTCGGGACGGCGAGATTTTCGAGAACGAACAGCAGTGCGTGAACACCGCAGGCTATGACCGTCGCTTCTGCGAGCAGGCCTTCTCCCGTAAAAAGGACGCCATTCATCGGGCTGGAAATGTCTTTGCCACGCAAAGCGATTGCCAGATGCGCCATCCGGTCTGTATCGAGTATCCCAGCGCGCATGGCTGGACACCCAAGCCGTCCGGTTATTGCGTGGTGCGCGCCAGCGATGGTGCGCTCGCCACCATGGTGCCGGTCTACGGGCCGCGCAAATAAGGATCAACGATGGCTGAGATGCAAGCAACGCCGGGCGAAACCGTCCGGATCGGCAATGTCGTTTTTGACAACAACGAGAAACTGGCGCTCATCGCCGGCCCCTGCCAGATGGAAAGCCGCGACCACGCCATGGAACATGCGGCCTTTCTGGCCGAACTCGCGCGGAAGCATTCCATCGGCATCGTCTACAAAACCTCCTATGACAAGGCGAACCGCACCAGTGTGAATGCCGCGCGCGGCATAGGCCTCGAAAAGGCCATGGCTGTGTTCGCCGAGATCAAGGCCACCTATGGGTTGCCAGTGATTACCGATGTGCACGAGACCTTCCACTGCGCGGAAGTGGCCAAAGTTGTCGATGTGCTGCAAATTCCGGCCTATCTCTGTCGCCAGACCGACCTCCTGCTTGCCGCCGGGCGCACAGGCGCGGCCATCAACATCAAGAAGGGCCAGTTCCTCGCGCCGTGGGACATGGCCAATGTCGTCGCCAAGGTGCGTTCCACCGGCAATGCGCGTGTGATGGTTTGCGAACGCGGCGCGTCGTTCGGCTACAACACGCTCGTCTCTGACATGCGCGCCCTGCCGATCATGGCGGAAACCTGCAAAGCGCCGGTGATTTTCGATGCGACACATTCCGTGCAGCAACCGGGGGGCCTCGGCGGTTCCTCAGGCGGTGAACGGCGATTCGTAGCTGCGCTCGGCCGCGCCGCCGTCGCGGTGGGCGTCGCCGGCATCTTCATCGAATGCCACAATGATCCCGACCGCGCGCCCTGCGACGGCCCGAACATGGTGCCGCTCAAGGATATGCCGGCGCTCATCGGCCAGTTGCTGGCCTTCGATGCGCTGACCAAGGGGCGATAAATACTAAGCTCTCTAAGATACATCTTGACCTGAAAGTCGGATCGTCCGACAAGGACGCATGACCCTGCCGCTTGTCGTCGTGCTCGGGATCGTCGGAATCGGCGTGTCCTATAACCAACGCATGCTGGACCCGCTCACCGTGCTGCTTGCGCGGGATCTGGCGGCGGAAGTGTCCAATATTGTGCTGCTGTCGCCAGCCTTCACCCTGCCCTACGCTTTGGGTCAACCAATTCTCGGCCCGGTGGCGGATGCCGTGGGCAAGGCGCGCGTCCTGCGGCTTTGCATGGCCACGATCATCGCCAGCGCTGTTGCGACGCTGTTTGTGACAAACTACCCGCTGCTGGTCGCGCTGCGCATGCTGGCTGGTCTGGCGGCTGGCGGCATCATCCCTGTTTCGCTGGCGCTGATTGCCGACCGCACACCGGTCGAGGAGCGGCAGGTGGCGATGAGCCATTTCATGCTGGTCCTGATTGTCAGCCAGATTTTTACGGCGCCGGTATCAGCCTATGTGGCGCAGAAATTCCACTGGCACGCGACTGTGATCGTGGCGCTGGTGCTGGCGGCCTTTGCCTATGCCATGCTGCTCTGGCGGGTGAAGCCCAATTCCAGGGCGGTGCGCACACCGTTCAGCGCGGTCAACGCGGTGCGGACTTACCGGACGATCCTGGCGGACCCGCGGGCGCGAACCTGTTACGCGGCAGTGCTGGCGGAAGGCATCTTCATCTTCGGCATCACGCCGCATATTGCGCCGATCCTCGAACAGCGCGGCCTCGGCGGCGCAACGGAGGCGGGCTATGTGCTCGCCGGCATGGGCGGCGGCGGCATTCTCTATGCGCTGTCGGTAACGCGGCTGGTCCGGCGCTTCGACATCTTTACGCTGATGCGGGCGGGCGGCGTGCTGGTTGCCACCGGCCTCTTCGCAACCGCGCTGTCGTTGAACTGGCAGATGATGGTCGTCGCCTATGCTATCCTCGGCTTCGGCTTCTACATGCTGCACTCCGGCCTTCAGACGCGCGTGACCGAGGTGATTCCGACCTCGCGCGCTTCAGTGGTTTCGCTGCACGCCTTCTTCATGTTTCTTGGCATCGCGGGCGGGCCGATCCTGTTCGGCTGGGCGGACACGCATTTCGGGCTTCTGTGGCCGCTGCTGGTATTCGCCGCCGGCATTCTGATTGCCAGCACCGGCGCTGCCAGTCGCCTGAAGAGACTGGACGCCGCCGGCGCGCGAAGCGAGGCTTAGCCCGCTTACCTGGCCGCCTTGACCATGATCTCGACCTTGTAGGCCGGGGTGGCGAGCGCAGCCTGAACCGTGGCGCGGGCGGGCGTGTTGCCCGGCGAGGCCCAGGCGTCCCACACGGCATTCATCTTCGGAAAGTCCGCCATGTCGGCCAGCCAGATGTTGGCGGTGATCAGCTTGGCCTTGTCGGTGCCGGCAGCGGCGAGCAGGCGGTCGATCTCGGCGAGAATCTGCTTGGTCTGGCCGGTGGCATCAGCGCCGGTGTCATCGGCCACGATGCCGGCGAGGTAAACCGTATCGCCATGGATGACGGCTTTCGACATGCGCGGGCCAGTTTCGATGCGCTTGAGGGTCATGAAGTATCCTTTCATCGGTCGTACGTTCTGTCTTGGGGTTAGCGGCGATTGTTTTTTCTGTCCACTGTCAGAACGGCATGTCGCACCCTACATTCATCTTTGCTTTGTCATGATCCCGGGAAACACTCTTGAATCGCATCCGCCGTTACCGCAGTCTGCCAAATCACATGACGACCGAGCTGATGACCAAACCACGCCCTGCCCTTCCCGCGATCGTCGCGGGACCGGATGAGCACGGCCCCGCCGACGGCGGGCGCGACGGCGCGGGCACGCTGATTGCGCCGCGCTCGAAAACCCAGGCCAAACGGCCGAGCCTCTATCGGGTGCTGCTGCTCAACGATGACTTCACGCCGATGGAGTTCGTCATCCACGTTCTCAGGCAGTTTTTCGCCAAGAGCATCGAGGATGCGACCGAAATCATGCTCCACGTCCACCACAATGGCGTGGGTGAATGCGGGACCTACACTTACGAGGTCGCCGAAACCAAGGTGACACTGGTGATGGATTTCGCTCGCCAGCATAACCATCCCCTGCAATGCGTCATGGAAAAGAAGTGAGGCCCCAACGTGCCGACATTTTCCCGTAATCTCGAAAAGGCCCTGCACCAGGCGCTCGCTATCGCCGGGGAACGCCAGCACGAATATGCGACGCTGGAGCATCTGCTGCTCGCGCTCGTCGATGACAGCGATGCAAGCGCCGTCATGCGCGCCTGCAACGTGGATCTCGACACGCTGCGCCGCACCGTGACCGATTACATCAACAACGAGTTGTCGGGCCTTGCCACCAACCACAAGGGCGACCCCAAGCCGACGTCCGGCTTCCAGCGGGTCATCCAGCGGGCGGTGATCCATGTCCAGTCCTCCGGTCGCGAAGAAGTGACCGGGGCGAATGTTCTGGTCGCCATCTTCGCCGAGCGTGAAAGCCACGCCGCCTTCTTCCTGCAAGAACAGGACATGACGCGCTTTGACGCGGTCAACTACATCAGCCACGGCATCGCAAAGACGCCCGGCCAGTCGCAGTCGCGCAGCCCGCGCGGTGTCGCCGAAGAGGAGGAACAGCAGGACGATCAGGGCCGCGCTGACGGACCGCAGAAAGGCGGCAAGAAGGAAAGCGCGCTGAAGGCCTACGCCATCGACCTCAACGCCAAGGCGCGCGGCGGCAAGATCGACCCGCTGATCGGTCGTGACAATGAGGTGAATCGCACCATTCAGGTGCTGTGCCGCCGCTCGAAGAACAACCCGCTCTATGTCGGTGACCCCGGCGTTGGCAAGACCGCCATCGCCGAGGGGCTGGCGCGTCGTATCGTCACGGGCGATGTGCCGGAAGTGCTGGCGGATGCCACGATTTTTGCGCTCGATATGGGAATGCTGCTGGCCGGCACCCGCTATCGCGGCGATTTCGAGGAGCGCCTGAAGCAGGTGATCAAGGAGGTGGAGACCCACCCCAACGCGATCCTGTTCATCGATGAGATCCATACCGTGATCGGCGCCGGCTCCACCTCGGGCGGCTCGATGGATGCGTCCAACCTGCTCAAGCCAGCGCTGGCGCAAGGTTCGCTGCGCTGCATCGGCTCGACCACCTACAAGGAATATCGCCAGCATTTTGAAAAGGATCGGGCGCTGGTCCGCCGCTTTCAGAAGATCGATGTCAACGAGCCGAGCGTGGCCGATACCATCGAGATCCTGAAGGGGTTGAAGCCTTATTTCGAGGAGTTTCACAAGCTCAAGTACACCGGGGAAGCCATCAAGGGCGCGGTGGAACTGTCGCACCGCTACATCCATGACCGGAAGCTGCCGGACAAGGCCATCGACGTGATCGATGAATCCGGCGCGGCGCAGATGCTGCTTCCCGAAGGCAAGCGCAAGAAAACGCTTGGCCTCAAGGAGATCGAAGCGACAATTGCGACGATGGCGCGCATTCCGCCCAAAACCGTGTCGAAGGACGATGCGGAGGTGCTGGAACATCTGACCAGCACGCTCCAGCGCGTGGTCTATGGGCAGGACGATGCGATCAAGCAGTTGTCGTCTGCGATCAAACTTGCCCGCGCCGGCCTTCGCGATACTGAAAAGCCCATCGGCTCCTACCTCTTCTCCGGCCCCACCGGCGTCGGCAAGACCGAGGTGGCGCGCCAGCTTGCCAAGACGCTCGGTGTCGAACTCATCCGCTTCGACATGTCGGAGTATATGGAACGGCACACCGTCAGCCGGCTGATCGGCGCACCTCCCGGCTATGTCGGCTTTGATCAGGGCGGACTTCTGACCGATGGTGTCGATCAGAATCCGCACTGCGTGTTGCTGCTCGACGAGATCGAAAAGGCCCATCCGGACCTCTACAATATCCTGTTGCAGGTGATGGATCACGGCAAGCTGACCGATCACAATGGCAAGCAGGTTTCGTTCCGCAATGTCATCATGATCATGACGACGAACGCGGGCGCCTCCGACATGGCCAAGGCCTCGTTCGGCTTCACACGAACCAAGCGCGAGGGCGACGACACCGAGGCGATCAACCGGCTGTTCACGCCGGAATTCCGCAACCGGCTTGATGCAATCATCTCCTTCGGCCAGTTGCCCCGCGACGTTATCGCGCAGGTGGTGGACAAGTTCGTGCTGCAACTTGAGGCGCAACTGTCGGACCGGAACGTCACGATCGAACTCACCGACGCGGCACGCGCCTGGCTGGTCGAGAACGGCTATGACGAACTCATGGGCGCCCGGCCGATGGCGCGGCTGATCCAGACGGCGATCAAGACGCCACTGGCGGACGAGGTGCTGTTTGGCAAGCTGAAGCGCGGCGGCGTCGTGCGTGTTACCGTAGTGACAACGGACGGCAAGCCGACGCTCGGATTTGACTATCCCGAAGGGCCGGCGGCGCCGCGCCCCGAGGTGGTGATCGACTCTGCGATCACGCCCATCCCGCAGAAGAAGCGCAAGACGCGCGAGCCGACCTGAGGATGAGGCGCGCCATTCTGGCCATGGCACTGGCGGGGACGTTCATCGCCCCCGCTTCCGCGACGATCTATCTGAGTGACAGCAACGGCGTGGGGCGCCTTTCCGGCATTTTCGAGCCGGGCGACGAAAACGCCTTCGCGACCTTCCTGGCCCGCCCGCGCGAGCGCAAGCTGCGCGTCATCTATCTCGACAGTACCGGTGGCTCGATCGCTGCGGGCATCCGCATCGGGCGTATGATCCGCAAAGCCGGAATTGCCACGGCTGTCGATGCTGATGCCGCCCGTTGCGACAGCGCCTGTACGCTCATCTTCGCTGGCGGCGTCACCCGGCATTATATTGGCGGCGACAGGGTATTCGAGGGGTTCAGCGCGCGCGGCGGTCTCGGCTTTCACCCCGCGCACCTGCGCGACCCGGCCTGGACGCGCGCCGAATTCTCGCAGAAGGGTACGGACACGATGGCCGCCCACTACCGGGCCATGGGCGCACCCCGCACCATCGAACTGATGCAGCATGCCGGCTTCACCTCGATGTTCCGGCCCAGCGGCAAGACTGCGCTTGACGTGCGGATTGCCACCAGCCTGACCGCGCCGAACCCTTGATTTTCAGGCCGGCACGCGCAATACCTTAGCCCTCTATTCAATTGTCTTGATGGTTGCCGTGTCCCAGACTGCATCCAGTGCCGAAAAGCGCGCTGCTTATCTGCGTGGCCTGCGCGACGCCGTTGACCTGCCTGTTCTGCTGTTGATGGCGACCATGACCAGCGTGGGCGGCATCGTGCGCGATGTCGGCTTCCCGGCTTGGGCTGGCACACTGTCGACGTTGACGATCTGGGCTGCGCCCGCTCAGGTCATCCTGTTCGGCGCGGTGGGCGCCGGAGCCTCCATTCCGGCCACGGCTTTTGCGGTCTGCCTGTCCTCGGCGCGCTTTCTGCCAATGACGGTGGCGATTATGCCGCTGATCCGCCAGCCCGGCCCCATGCGACCGCTGACCCTGCTCGCTGCGCATCTGGTGTCCATGACAACGTGGGTGGAAGGACTGCGCCGGCTCCCCGATGTTCCATTGAACCTGCGCCCGTCCTATTTTTTCGGCTATGCTTCGCTGATTATCGGCGCTGGCAGCTTTGCCACGCACGTCGGCTACTATATCTATGGAGAGGTGCCGCTGGTTGTTGCGGCCATGCTTCTTTACACGACGCCGATGTTCTTTTCCTCGGCTATGGTCAGCGCGGCGCGCAGCCGCGCGGATTGGCTGGCCCTGCTGTTTGGTTTCCTCATCACGCCGCTGGTGATGCAAGTGGTGCCGGCGGGATTTGATTTTCTGTTCATCGGCCTTGTCGGCGGCACGCTGGCCTTCGTCGTCTTTCGGCGCGACAAGGTGAAGGTGCAGTCATGACCTTCACTGATCTTGGCCCTGTAACCGCGCTGACGGCCCTGTTTGTCGTTCTCTGCATCGGCTGGCTGCCGACAGAACTGTGGCGGATGCTTGCCGTTCTGGCCGCGCGCGGCCTCGACGAGAACTCCGAAATCCTGGTCTGGGTGCGGCTTGTGGCAAGCGCATTGCTGGCCGCCGTGGTCGCCAAGATCATCCTGGCGCCCACGGGGGCAATCGCCGCCATTCCGCTCTGGGGGCGTATCGGCGGCGTGCTTCTCGGGCTCCTGACCCTGCGTTATACCCGCAAGAGCATCGTCGTGGCGGTGCTGACCGGCGAAACCGTGCTGCTGCTGGCCGGCACCTTCGGGCGATAAAATCAGGCGTGGATCCAGAACGCGCTGTTGGAGAATCGTTCGTCCTTCCACCAGTCCAGCTTGCCGGTTCCGTAGCGGAAATTGGTTGCGCCGGCCTGGCTTTGCAGCGGCGCGATCACCTCGCCGCCCGCGTTGCGCCGGGCCTTCTCCTCCGTCGTTTCCGGCACCACCATCACCACATGGCCCGACAATCCATCGACCTTGCGCTGGGCGATGATCAGGCCGATGGCCCCGAAGTTCACCTCATCCTGCAATTTGGTCAGCGTTCCCGTCTGGCGCCAGCCAAAACTCATGCCGAAATCGCGCAACCAGCGGAACAGATCGTTTGCGCGCTGCTCATCAATGGTATCGGCATAAAGCGGCGCCACATCCTCGCCCTGGGCAATCTTCATCAGCGCCTTGTCCGTCCACCACACGCGCGGCAGGTAGACGCCCGCAAGCTTGCAGAAGTCATGCGCATAGATGTTGCAGAAAGTCTTCTTCTTGGTTGGCTGATAGCGGACATGATCCTCCTTATCCACGCCGAGCCAGTCGATGATCGCTGCGATGCCCGCGCGGAGTTCGTCCGGCGTTGTACCGGTGCGGCTGGGCGCCCCCGCTTCGTTCAGAGAATGCGCCCCGGCCTCGGCCGTCCGCCTGATGACGGTGCCGCTCTTGATCGGCATGTAAACAGCCTGCGGCGCACCGGCGACGGGAGCCGTTATCGGTTCCAGCACCGGAATGGGCGCCGGGTCCGCTTCCTTTCGGATGAATTTCGTCGAGACATAGCCGTCGAGCAGCGCGCCGTTGAGGCTGGTCTGGATGTGGAGAAAGCCGTTCGTTGCAGTTTCACCCACAGCCTGCACCGGATGCCCATCGGGCAATTCCCCGATGACATTCTTTGTCGGCGGCGTACTGACCTGCGGCTCGCTGCGTATGCGCAGGGTCGAGATTTTCGTATCGACAATGTATTTCGCACCGGTCGCGGTGACAGGCGTCGGCGCCGGTAGAGAAGAGGTCCCGGACGCCGGCGGCGTCAGCACCGGCACATGCCCCGGCAGGGCCACGGTGCGGGACATGCGCAGATAATCCGCGATGTTCTCGCCATAGAATTTCTCGCCGTCAAAGTGCCCCTGCTTCAGGCCCTTGATCGGTTTGTAGCTGCCCGTGTTGTAGACAATCGCAACCTTGCAGAACTCTGAATCCGTGATGCTCTTTTTGCCATCAAGGTCAATTTTCGACACGGCGGACAGGAGTTCACTGATGCAATGATCACGCGTCCCTTCAAACGTTTCGTATTTTTTCTCAAGAAAGTATTTCGGATCCTCCTTGAAGAACTGAAGATCATATTGAAAAACTCCGAATCCATGGCAGAATTTTCTTTTATTTGTCTTGGCAAACCCATAGCCCGATACGTGTTCGGACATCGCCAACAGGGCGGCACGGGCAATCTCGAACATCTTGTCCCCGTCCTTCCAGGCAACCAGTTCGTCCTTTGTCCGGGGAAATGCCTTGCGGCCCTTGTCCTCATCGAGCGTATCACCAACGCAGAGCGACACGATCGTGTTCAGTGGCAGTGGCGGATTGGCCTTGCGCATTTCCGACCACATGGACCCCGATTCCTGGCAGGCAATCGCCACCACCATGTCGAGATCGAAGGGCGTATCAGCAAGATGCGGCGTAATGTCCTTGGCAAAGTTCTCCTTGAACCAGAAAATGTCCGCTTTGTTGACCATGGTTCCCTCCTCACCGTTCCGATTGTCCCTCGAAAGCGCCTGAGCCCCTCGGGGAGCCGGACGCCACTGACCGGCCGAGGCTAGCAACTTCGGGGCAATCCGCATGATGCAATCGGGTGAGAAAAGGCGATTTCGCGCAAACCTGTCTGAAAACCGCCCTTCCCCTTTCAATCAAAATGCTTTAGGCAGCGGACACGTTTTTCCTTTCCGTCAGGCCTCACATGGAATCCGTTCTGCTTGCCGTCCATCTCATCGTCGTCATTTCGCTGGCGGCTGTCGTGCTGCTCCAGCGCTCGGAAGGCGGCGGGCTTGGCATGGGCGGCGGCGGCAATCCCGGCAGCTTCCTCACCGGGCGTGGACAGGCGAACCTTCTGACGCGTACCACTGCGATCCTCGGCACGGCCTTCTTCGCCACCTCGCTGCTGCTGTCGATCATCGCGGCACGCGGGCGCGGCCCGGCCTCGATCCTCGATACGGTCAAGCCGACGGCGCCGGCGGGCCAGAGTGCTCCTGCCCCGGCAGCGCCTGCGGCTCCGGCCCAGCCCGGCTCGGTGCTCGATCAGCTTCGCGGCGGCTCGCAGCCGAAGCAGTAAGCGTCGCCTTCCTTTGATTGTTCGGGCTTGTGGACGGCGAGCGTTTTCGCTCGCCAAGTCGGTTTTTTGTGGTTAGAGGTCAGCTCCCATGACTCGCTATGTTTTCATCACTGGCGGCGTGGTTTCCTCGCTTGGAAAAGGCCTTGCCTCCGCCGCACTCGGTGCGTTGTTGCAGGCGCGCGGCTACTCGGTCCGCCTGCGCAAGCTCGACCCCTACCTCAACGTCGATCCGGGCACGATGAGCCCGTATCAGCACGGCGAATGT
>JAIUNP010000064.1 GCA_020161975.1 Pseudomonadota bacterium | reverse complement strand
GCAGATTCAGGCCAATGTCGATGAGGCGGATGTCGGCCGCGTGCGAGAGGGGATGGAGGCGACCTTCATCGTCAATGCCTATCCGGGCCGCACCTTCAGCGGCACCGTCAAGCAGGTGCGGCTCGGTTCGCAGACCGTGCAGAATGTCGTCATCTACACTACCGTGATCGAGGTGGATAACCCGGACCTCGACCTGAGGCCCGGCATGACAGCTAACCTCAGGATTGTCACCGAGCGCCGGCAGGATGTCGTGCGCGTGCCCAATGCCGCGCTGCGCTGGCGCCCGCCGGTGGCGGTGGAGCCGCCGCCGCCTGTCGCTGCGCCGGTCCAGCGTGAGGCGATCAGCGGGGATGAGTCGGCCGCAGGCCCGTTTGCCGGGGGTGGCGGTCCCGGTGGGGGTGGCGGGCGCGGCGGCTTCCAGCCGGGCGTCTTTGCCGACCGGATCAAGGTCGCGCTTGCGCTGGACGAAAGCCAGAAGCAGGCTCTCGACAAGATCGTGGCCGAACTGCCCGCCGGAAACGGGCGCGGTCGGGGGCGTGGCCTGCTCGTCGAGAAGATCAACGGGATGCTGACGGAGACGCAGCGGGCGAGCTTCGAGAGACTATTGCATGACTGGTCGCGTGGTGGTGGCCGGCGACGGCAGGAGGCGCGGGCCAACGAGGGTATCACCGGGCGGGTTTATCGCATCGGGGAGCAGGGCCGGCCGCAACTGGTGACCGTGCGTCTCGGATCAAGCGATGGGGCCTTTACCGAGGTGCTGTCAGGTCTTTCGGCCGGTACAACCGTGATTACCGGTGGTGGCCCGGCGCCTGCGGCCCGAACGGGCGGCTTCCGGTTCGGCATGTAGCCCATGATGGACGGCGCGGGCACGGCACTTGTCGCGGTCAAGGATATCACCCGCAGTTTCCGCATGGGGCAGGAAACCGTGCAGGCGCTGGCCGGAGTGTCACTTGAGATCGCGACGGGCGAGTTCGTTGCCGTGATGGGACCGTCAGGGTCCGGCAAGTCGACCTTCATGAATGTTATCGGCTGCCTCGATCGGCCCACGTCCGGTGTCTATCGGCTTGCAGGTGAGGAGGTGTCGCGGCTCAGCGCCACGGCGTTGGCGGGCGTGCGCAACCGGCGGATCGGCTTTGTGTTCCAGCAATTCAATCTGTTGCAACGGGCCGATGCGCTGGCCAATGTCGAGTTGCCGATGGTCTATGCCGGCATCGCGGGGGCCGAGCGACATCGGCGGGCAAGGGCAGCGCTCGCCCGGGTCGGTCTTGCAGACAGGGCCACGCATCGGCCCATGGAACTCTCGGGTGGGCAGCAACAACGGGTTGCGATTGCCCGGGCGCTTGTCAACGAACCGGCCATGCTGCTTGCGGATGAACCAACCGGCGCACTCGACAGTCGTACCTCGCTGGGCATCATCGCGCTCTTCCGGGCGCTGAATGCTCAGGGCATGACCGTGATCATCGTGACGCATGAGGAGGAGGTCGCGCGTTTTGCTGACCGGGTGATCCGCTTTCGCGATGGGAAGGTTACAACGGACGGAAGGCAGGAGCCGGCGGATGTGGTGGCTGAGCAGAGCCGGCTTCAGGGGGTGGCATGACCCTCAGTGATGCGGCCCGCTCCTCGCTCGATGCCCTGCGCGCCAATGCCCTGCGGTCGCTGCTGACCATGCTCGGCATCGTGATCGGCGTTGCCGCGGTCATTGCCATGATGGCGGTGGGGGGCGGAGCGCGCGAGCAGGTGAATGAACAGATCCGCTCGCTGGGCGCCAATCTCATCCAGATCGTGCCCGGCAATGTGACCAGCGGCGGGGTACGGCTCGGGGCCGGACAATCCTCGATGCTTACCGATGATGATGCTGTGTCCATCATCCGGCAGGTGCCCTCGGTTCAGGTGGCGGCGCCCGTCGTGCGGGGGGGTGTGCAGATCGTCGCAGGCGCCAGCAACTGGTCTACGGCGGCCATGGGGGTGACGAGCGGCTATTTCGAGGCGCGCGAGTGGCCGGTGGAGACTGGGCGGGATTTCTCGACCGACGAATCCACGCGCGGCGGGCAGGTCGCGCTCCTCGGCCAGACGGTCGCTCGCAATCTCTTTGGCAGCGATAACCCCGTCGGCGAGAGCATCCGGGTGCGCAACGTGCCGTTCGAGGTGATCGGCGTGATGGACAAGAAGGGCCAGACGGTGTTCGGCTCGGATCAGGACGATGTGATTTTCCTGCCGTTGATGACGGCCCGCCAGCGGGTGATCGGCACAAACCGGGCCAAGACGCGCTCGGTCAACCAGATCACGGTCAAGGTGCGTGAAGGTGAGAATCTGGCGCTGGCCGAGGCGGAAATCCGGAGCCTTTTGCGTCAGCGGCACCGGCTTCAGGAGGGCGCTGAAGATGATTTCCAGGTGCGCAACCTGGCAGAAATCAGCGCCACGCGCGAACAGAGCGCGCGGACGCTCGCCATGCTGCTGGCGGCTGTCGCTGGTGTCTCGCTGGTCGTCGGCGGCATCGGTATCATGAATATCATGCTGGTGTCGGTGACCGAGCGGACGCGGGAGATCGGTGTACGCATGGCGGTCGGCGCGCGACCGCGCGACGTGCTGGTCCAGTTCCTGATTGAGGCGACGACGCTTGCCATCATTGGTGGGGCTGTTGGCGTGGCGCTCGGTCTCGGGGTTGCCAAGGCGGTTGCGGATGCGGCGGGCTGGCCGCTGCTGATCGCGCCCGCCGTCATCGTGCTCGCCGTGGTTTTTTCGGGGCTGGTCGGTGTAGCCTCGGGGCTCTATCCAGCCATCCGCGCCTCACGCCTCGATCCGGTCGAGGCGCTGAGGACGGGGTGAACTTCTCTCAATAGGCGTTACCGCCCTGCTTTCCCACTGCGCCGGCCCGCGCAAGCTGAAGTTCGGCGCGCGCGCCGAGTTGCAACATGTTGATGTCGTTGAAGGTGGTCATCATCGAATAGCCGAGCGCGGCATGTTCGGCGGCGCTGGCGCCGGAGAGGCAGAAGGCGGTGGCGAACTTGCCATGGGCTTTCGCGCGGGCGACGACATGCTTCAGCGCCTTAAAGACTTCCGGTGCCGCCTGGTCGACCTTGGCGCCGTTGAACAGCGAGATCGACAGATCCGAGGGGCCAACGAATACCCCGTCGATACCATCCACGGCCAGGATATCGTCGAGCGCGTCGATGGCCTGCTGTGTTTCGATCATGGCAATGGCGACGGTCGCCCGGTTTGCGATCTTGAGATACTCACCACCGGTCATGCCGCACATCGTGGCCGCCCGCACCGGGCCAAAGGAGCGCTCGCCGAGCGGCGGGAACTTGGTGTAGGCCGCAAACTTCTTCGCATCCTCGACCGAATTGATCATCGGGGCGATGATACCCATGGCGCCGTAGTCGAGGGCGCGCGAGGCAAAGGAAAAATCGCCGACCTGAATGCGGACAATCGTCGCCTTGCCGGCAAGTGCGGCATAAGCAATGCCGTCGATGACCGACTGCTGATCATGCAGGCCATGCTGCATGTCGAGCGTGATCGAATCAAAATCCTCGCGGGCGAGAATCTCGGCATTGACAGCACTGGCAACCGAAACCCAGCCAGTGAAGGTGGCACGGCCGGAGCGCAGCAGATCGGCATGGGCGAGCAGGGGAGAGGACATGGGCGTTCTTCCAAAATGACAAAGGCGCCCCGGCGGGGCGCCTTATCATGACGGCATTTATGGCCGATGCAAGCAGTTGTATGATAACTGCCGGGCGCTCAGCCCTTGGATTTCACTTCCGTGATCGCCTGAGCCATCAATTCGTCCATCGTGCGGCGAATCTGATGTTCGCTCAGGCCTGCGTTGGCCGCATCGAGATCGGCCCTCACCTTGCGCAGAACGTCGTCATCGCCCGCTTCTGCGAAATCGGCCATGACAACGCTCTTGGCGTACTCCTCAGCATCGGTGCCCGATTTCCCGAGCTTTTCTGCCGCCCAGAGGCCCAGCAGCTTGTTGCGGCGGGCTGCGGCCTTGAACTGCACTTCCTCGTCGTAGGCGTATTTCGATTCCGTTGCATCCCTGCGGTTGTCGAAGGTTGTCATGGCTGCTGTTCCTCGCTGGCAGTCGTGTCCGGTCCGGCATCACGCTGCGGTCAAACCCGTCTTCCAGATAAGCGGTGCGGCATGGCAAATCAATCGCAGGCGACGAAAGTTGCAAGGTGCGGGCGCTGTTACGTTTACGTTGTCGGGATTCGGGGCCCCGTCGTCATTGTGCCGCAATTGGCATTGCTTTAGGGTGCAACCGGGTTATGGCGCCGCCCGCAGTCCGATTCGGCGCCGGACGCCGCCACCGCCGGCGCTTCAGCAAAGGAGCCACGGCCCCTCAATGGATTTTCTGAAAACACGGTACACACCGATGAATCGCCGCCGCCGCATTTACGAGGGCAAGGCCAAGATCCTCTACGAAGGTCCCGAGCCGGGGACCCTCATCCAGCATTTCAAGGACGATGCCACCGCGCTCAATGGCAAGAAACACGAGGTGATCGACGGCAAGGGTGTGCTGAACAACCGCATTTCCGAGTTCGTCTTCTCGCATCTCAATTCGATCGGTGTGCCGACCCATTTCATCAAACGGCTGAATATGCGCGAGCAGCTCATCCGCGAGGTTGAGATCGTTCCGCTTGAGGTCGTGGTGCGCAATGTCGCCGCCGGCTCGCTCGCCGCCCGCCTCGGCATCGAGGAAGGTACGCAACTGCCGCGGTCGATCATCGAGTTCTATTACAAGAACGACGCGTTGAACGATCCGATGGTCTCCGAAGAGCACATCACGGCCTTCGGCTGGGCGACCCCGCAGGAGATTGACGACATCATGGCGCTCGCCATTCGCGTCAACGATTTCCTGTCCGGCCTGTTTCTCGGCGTCGGCATCCGCCTTGTCGATTTCAAGATGGAATGTGGCCGGCTTTGGGAAGGGGAAATGATGCGCATCGTCGTCGCCGACGAGATCAGCCCTGATTCCTGCCGTCTCTGGGACATCAAGTCGAACGACAAGATGGATAAGGATCGCTTCCGCCGCGACATGGGCGGAATGATCGAAGCCTATTCGGAGGTTGCCCGTCGCCTCGGCATCATTGCCGAGAACGAACGGGGCAACGGCACAGGCCCCAAGCTGGTTCAGTGATCGCCGGGAAGCTCTGGCCAAACGAAAAACGGCGGCTCCGAGGGGCCGCCGTTTTTGTCTGAAGCGCTTCGGTCAGAATGGCCGCTTTTCGTAAGAAGCTGAATTGCCCGAATGCTCGCGCACCTCGACTGATTCGAGCCAGACGCGCCCCTGTGTTTCCTTCTCGATGATTGGCGCGACGTGATCGAACACGATCCGGGAGGTCGCCTCGCAACCGACGGCGGGAAGAATGCGCAGGTCGACCAGCCCCTTGGCGTGCATGTCCTGGAATGTGGCGAGATGCGGGTCGTCCTCGGCCACCACCATCGTGTGGTCGAACATATGCCGCAACCAGGCGCGAACCTCCTTCATGCCTCCGAAATCGAAACACCAGTTCCGTTCGTCGAGATTGAAGGTGGCGAACACGAATTTCACGCTCAAGGCATAGCCATGGACGAGGCTGCAATGGGAATGGGTTGCCCGCCATTGCCGGAAACAGCAGGACAATCCCTCGTTATGGTCGAAATGCTTGGTCGAACGGTAAATCTCGCCCGTCATCCCGCTTTGAGCGCGCGCGATGGCGATGGGAGAGAGGTGCTTGTTCATTTGCCAGGCTCCAACACGGCGCACTCCTGCAGGAACTCCTGCCGGAGTGCCTGATTGCGTTGCAACTCACCATAGAAGCAAGAATTGACCATGCGGCTCTGATGGCTTGCGCGTACGCCGCGATGGGTCTTGCACATGTGCACGGCGCTGATGCGGACAGCAAGGCCGCGCGGATTGGTCATTTCTACAATGAAGTTCTGGATTTGCTTGACCAGTTCTTCCTGAATCTGGAGGCGTGACGAGAAATACTCCACGATGCGGTCATATTTCGACAGTCCGATGATCTTGCCTTCCACGGACGGAAGAACGCCGATATAGGCATGGCCATAGATTGGCATCATGTGATGGGCGCACATCGAACGCACCTCGATCGGTCCGGTGACGATCAGATCGTCATAGGACTGGGCATTCTCGAATTCGGTGATCTTCGGCGCATCCTCGAAGCGGCCGGCCAGCAGTTCCTCCACGAACATCTTGGCGACGCGCTGCGGTGTTTCGCGGGTGTTATGATCGTTCCGATAGTCGATCCTGAGAATATCGAACAATTCCTCGATCTTCTGCGCCGCCTGTGCCTTCAGCGTTTCACGGTCGGCCGGATTGGAGAAACCCTCAACCGACTCGTTGCACAGCTTGGCTGGAACCATTCTCACAATGTTGGATTTCATGCGTTCCTCAAATAGTCCCGCCTGGCCAACCCCCTTGGCCAGAATTTCAAGGACGAATACGGATCGTAAACGGTATTGATGAAAATTCAAATGTCTTTGAAAAAATTTGCTGCGTTGCAGGCGGCTTTGGGCCATGGTTGCAATATGACAGAATTATAAATTGCAGCGCGGCGTTCATGTAGTTCTTGTTGTTAAAGTTTTGTTTATTTTTATTAACGGAACGTAAGGTTGCAACATTGCAAGTTTCCGGGAAGCGCGAATCCGATTTTATCGCAATCGTCAGCATTTTAGCTATTTTGCGACGGCATCATTAATCGTTGATTTATGGTTCGGGCGCATGATCCTGGCGGTTTTGCAAGCTAGGAGACGCTAAAATGCGCACACTTGACCGCCGGAAATTTTCGCTTGGAATGATGGGGCTTGGCACTGTTGGCCTCGCCGCGCCTGCACGGGCAGCGTGCCTGCCCACCGTCGGTGAGAAGCCTGTCCTGACCATCGACGGAAAGATCGATTGCGTCGGGCCCGATGGTCTTGCCAAGTTCAGCCTGCCGATGCTCGAGAAGATCGGCATGACGTCGTTTGCGACCAATACGCCATGGTATTCCGGCCCAATGACCTTCGAGGGCATCCCGATGACGGCGCTGATGGCACTTGTCGGGGCGAAGGGTGCCAAGCTGACCGCAGTGGCGCTCAATGACTATACCACCGAGATTCCGATCTCGGATTTTGCACAGTACAAACCGATCCTCGCCCTGAAGCGCAACGGCGTCTACATGCCGGTGAAAGACAAGGGGCCGTTGTTCATCGTCTATCCCTATGACAGCGACTCGGAACTGAAGAGCCAGAAATATTACAGCCGTTCGGCGTGGCAGGTTGCCCGCCTCACGGTCTCGTAATCAAACGATACGCCGGCCGGTGCGCTTCCAGGCTTACCGGCCAGGCCGCTCCTCAGGTTCCTCATGAAACTTCTGCGCACGTTCCAGTTCTTTGTCGTCGTATTGATGGCGGTGTGTTTTGCCGGTGCCATCTATACCTCGACCCTTATCGGCCAGCGACAGAAGCTGATCCAGAAATCTGCCCGCTATAATATTGCCTGGCTTGCAGGCCAGGCCAGTGTCGAGGTTTCCCGCCTGACGCAGGCTGTGGCTGGCTTCGGCGTTCCCGGCAGCGATATCTCGCGCGATGACGTGCAGCTGAAGCTCGATATCGTCGACAACCGCCTGCGCCTGATGAACAGCGGTGACTTCGATGCCTTCGTCAAGGCCGATCCCGAACGCCAGGTGATCGTCAATGACCTCGGGAACGTGCTCAGTCAGGTGCAGGGCTTACTTGAACGATCGACCGATCCGAAGCTGCCGCTGCATTTGATGTCGATGCTGGAGCCGCTGGACAAGCGGCTTTCGCGTCTTGCCTCTGCCGCCAATGTCTATGGCGGGGAACGGGTGGATGCGGACCAGCACATGCTGCTCGAGCTTCACTGGGCGTTTTCGACAATGATCGCGGGTCTGGTCATCGGCTGCATTGCGCTGATGGCGATCATGCTGTGGAATTTCCGGGTCCTGAAGCGGACCAATGGCGAGTTGCAGGTTATCGCGGGCTCGCTGGAGCAGACCAAGATCGACCTTGAAACGGCGAACCAGGGTATCCAGACCGCCAACGCCGAACTCAATCTGCACAACCAGATCCTCAAGATGCGCGATAACGAAATGCGGACACAGAACGTTCGCTTCGATGCCGCGCTCAACAACATGTCACACGGCTTGTGCATGGCCGGCGCCGACAGTCGGCTGATCGTCTGCAACAACCAGTTCCGCCAGCTGTTCAATATCGATCAGGAGACGGCCCGGCCCGGAACGGCCATTGCCGCGCTGATGGTGCGCATGGGCGTTGCCCTGAAGCTTGGCGAAAGCGGTACTATGGGTTTGATGCGCGAGCATGACGCGATTGTCAGCGCGCGCACGCCGGCGGCCTTCACGCGCGACTGCCCGGACGGGCGCTCGATCGCCGTGCATCACCAGCCGATGGTCGATGGCGGCTGGGTGGCAACCTACGAGGACATCACCGAGCGCCGCAAGGCGGAAGAGCAGATCAGCCACATGGCGCACCATGACGCGCTGACCGGCCTGCCGAACCGTGCCTACTTCCTCAAGCATCTCGAAGAGGCGCTGGCCAAGATGCGGCGCGGTGAATCGAACTGTGCCGTCCTCTGTCTCGACCTTGACCGCTTCAAGGCGGTGAACGATACGCTTGGCCATCCGGTGGGCGACCTTTTGCTCAAGCAGGTTTCGCAACGTCTCCAGGCGGCCGTCCAGAAGGAGGATGTCGTGGCCCGCTTCGGCGGTGACGAATTCGCCATCCTGAAAAATTGCGCCGTCGAACATGACGCGCTGGCCCAGCTTGGCCAGCTTTTGGTGAAGAGCATCTCGACCCCGTTCATGCTCGACGGACACGAGGTATCGGTGGGCACCTCTGTGGGTATCGCGATTGGCTTCCAGGATGGCACATCGTCCGAGCAACTGCTCAAGAACGCTGACCTTGCGCTTTATCATTCCAAATCTGAAGGGCGCGGCAACTATCACTTCTTTGAAGCGCGCATGGATGCCAAGATGCAGGCACGGCGCCTCGTCGAGATGGATCTCAGGCGCGCCCTGCCAGGCAACGAGCTCGAACTGCATTACCAGCCGCAGGTCAATCTCGCCTCCAACCGGATCACCGGCTTTGAATCGCTGATCCGCTGGCGCCATGCGGAAAAGGGCATGATCTCTCCGGTGGAATTTGTGCCGATCGCCGAGGAAGTCGGGCTCATCATTCCAATCGGCGAGTGGGTGCTGCGCGAGGCCTGCACCGCGGCCCTCAACTGGCCGGCGGATGTGCGGGTGGCGGTCAATCTCTCGCCAGTGCAGTTCCGCGATCGCAACCTTGTCAATGTCGTGCGCAATGTTCTGGCCAAGACGGGCCTTCAAGCGCGCCGGCTGGAGCTTGAAATCACCGAAACCGCGCTTGTGCAGGACATGGATGTGACCGTGGGAATCCTGCACCAGTTCCGCGACCTCGGCGTTCGAATCTCGCTTGACGACTTCGGTACCGGCTATTCCTCGCTGAGCTATCTTCGCAGCTTTCCATTCGACAAGATCAAGATCGACAAGTCGTTCGTGCGCGACAGTTCCACGCGTCCGGACTGTCTTGCCATCGTCAAGTCGGTGGCGAGCCTGGGCCAGAGCCTCGGCATGACGACGACGGCTGAGGGCGTGGAGACCGAGGAACAGCTCAACCTGATCCGGCAGATGGGCTGCACCGACGTGCAGGGCTACTACTACAGCCGCCCGCTGCCGCGACCGGAGGCGGAAGCGCTGCTCGGCCGGTTCAACGGTCATCCGGCCGCGCCGGCCATTGTGGCGGCGTAGGCCTGCCACCGCATTTGCATGCACAGCGCCTGCCATTCGGCTGATGTTCAGGCGACTTGCCATTCAACAGCCCCCGCGCGTATCAGGGACGCGTTACTGCGGGGGTTTTCATGTCCATGTTGCGGCTCTATGTGCGTGTCGTCGGCCAGCTCGGCAATGAGCTCAAGATCGGCTTCCTGCTCCTTGGCGCCAATCTCGTCCTCGCCATCGCGCAGTTTGCAGAGCCCTATCTCTTCGGGCGAATCATCAATGTTCTGACCGGTGCGCAGCCGGGTGGCGGCAAACCGACGCTCGACCAGCTGATGCCGCTCATCTTCGCCTGGTTGCTGTTCGGCCTCTTCACCATCGCCGGCGGTGTCCTCGTTGCGCTCCATGCCGATCGGCTGTCGCACCGGCGGCGGCTTGGTGTGATGGCCGATTATTTCGAGCATGTGCTCGCCCTGCCGTTGCAGTTCCACTCGCAGACGCATTCGGGACGCGTGCTGAAAGTGATGCTGGAAGGTTCAAACGGCATGGCCTGGCTGTGGCTGGGCTTTTTCCGCGAGCATTGTGCGGCTCTCGTTTCGCTGTTCGTCCTGTTGCCGTTGACGCTCTTCATCAACTGGCGGCTCGGCCTGCTGCTCTGCATTCTTGTCGTGGTCTTTGCCGTGCTGACAACGGTGGTGCTGCGCAAGACCGAGAGCAAGCAGGGTGCGGTCGAACGGTATCATACCGATCTTGCCGAACACGCTTCCGATGCGCTCGGCAATATCCCCGTGATCCAGAGCTTTACGCGTGTTCAGGCCGAAATGAACAACATGCAGGGGATCATCGACCGCCTTCTGGCCGCGCAGATCCCGGTTCTGTCCTGGTGGGCCATCGCCTCGGTGGCGACGCGGGCTGCTTCGACGCTGACGGTAACGGCGATCTTCCTGCTCGGCACCTGGCTTTATCTCCACGATCTCGCTTCTGTCGGCGATATCGTCACCTTCATGGGCTATGCGACGCTGCTGATCGGCAAGCTGGAAGCAGCGGTCGGGTTCATCAACGCGCTCTTCATGCAGGCGCCGAAAATGCAGGAATTCTTCGAAATTCTCGATACGATGCCAAGTGTCCACGACAAGCCGGGCGCGCTCGACGTCGGGCGGCCTGCGGGCGCGGTGGCCTTCGATGACGTATCCTTCTCGTACGATGGCAAGCGCGCCGCGGTGAAGGACGTCAGTTTTGCGGTCAAACCGGGGCAGACGGTGGCGCTGGTCGGTGCGACCGGCTCGGGCAAATCCACGACGCTTGGCCTGCTGCATCGGGCCTTCGATCCGCAATCGGGGCGCATCCTCATCGACGACAAGGATATTCGGGACATTACGCTCCAGTCGCTTCGGCGTAATATCGCCGTGGTGTTTCAGGAGCCGATGCTGTTTGCCCGCTCGATCCGCGAAAATCTTCAGGTCGGGCGCCCGAACGCGACCGATGCCGAGATGATGGATGCGCTGACGCGCGCCCAGGCACTGGAATTCATCAACCGGCAATCGGACGGGCTTGATACGGTGATCGGCGAGCGGGGGCGGTCGCTCTCCGGCGGTGAACGTCAGCGCCTGTCCATTGCCCGCGCGCTGCTCAAAGATCCGCCCATGCTGATCCTCGACGAGGCGACCAGTGCGCTTGATGCCGCAACGGAAAAGAAACTCCAGATCGCGCTCGATGAGGTGATGAAGGGCCGGACGACCTTTGTAATTGCGCATAGGCTGGCGACCATCCGCAATGCGGACCGCATTCTGGTCTTTGATCAGGGGCAGGTGGTCGAGGATGGCAGTTTCGATGAACTTGTGCGGCTCAATGGCCGCTTTGCAGCGCTTGCCCGCGCCCAGTTCATGGCCAGCGAGGAACCGGCGAAGAAGCCGGGTGATGGCACGGTCTACGGCTGACGGGAGAACCTGTCGTCAGGTCATCTCCGTTTCGAGGAAGGCGCGGACGGTGCTTTCCTCTATATCCCTGGCAATAAAGCTTTGGCCGATGCCGCGTGTCAGGATGAACGTCAGCGTACCGCGCGTGACCTTCTTGTCCTGACGGATGGCGGCGATGAGGTCCTTGACCGTGCCGACACCGCCCGGCACCTCGGCGAGACGCGTGGGCAGGCCAACTGTGGCCAGATGTCGGCTGACACGTTCCGCATCCTGCCCGGGGCAAAGGCCAAGATCGCGCGAGAAGCGATGCGCCATGGCCATGCCGATGGCGACGCCTTCGCCATGCACGAGGCGCGTGGCGTTGTAGCCGGTCACCTGTTCCAGCGCATGGCCGAAGGTGTGGCCGAGGTTCAGGAGCGCGCGGTCGCCGGTTTCTGTTTCGTCGCGCGTAACGACGGCGGCCTTCGCGGCGCAAGCGATGCGCACGGCTTCCTCACGGTCGGCGGTGCCCTCGAAAATGCCGCGCCAATGGCCGCTTTCCAGCCAGTCGTAGAAGGCCGGGCTGTCAATCAATCCGTATTTCACGACCTCCGCGTAGCCGGCCCGCGTTTCACGGTCGGACAGTGTGTCGAGCAGGGCCGTATCGGCCAGCACCAGCATCGGCTGATAAAAGGCGCCAATCAGATTCTTGCCATACGGAGAGTTGACCGCCGTCTTGCCGCCAACCGAGGAATCGACTTGCGACAGCAGGGTTGTCGGAATCTGCACGAAACGCATGCCGCGCCGGACCATCGACGCGGCAAATCCGGTGAGATCGCCAATGACGCCACCGCCGAGTGCGACGACGACATCGCCGCGTTCGAGGCGTCCTGCGAGCAAGGAATCGACCACCCTGCCGAGGTCATGCCAGTTCTTGGTGGCTTCGCCCGGAGCAAGGCGAATGGCCACACTCTGGATGCCGGCTGCGGCGAGGCTTGCCTCCAACCGGGCAAGATGCAGGCCGGCGACGGTCTCGTCCGTGACAATGGCCGCCCGGGCCTTCGGCAAGAGCCGGGCAATCTCGCTCCCGGCCCGATCGATCAGGTTGCGACCAATCAGGATTTCGTAGCTGCGGCCGGCGAGAGCGACCGGAACGGCGCTGAATTCAGACATTACGGGCCGCCAGATGATCGCTCAGGGTGCGCACGATGGATTCCACAACAACTTCATGGGCAACATCCATGGACTGGATGGTGATATCCGCCTCGGCATAGACCGGATAGCGTTCGTCGATCAGGCGGCGCATCGTCGCTTCGGGGTCCTCGGTCTTCAGAAGGGGGCGATCCGAACGGCGGCGTACACGGCGCATCAGCACCTCGAATTCAGCGCGCAACCAGACCGAAACACCGCTGGAGCGGATTGCAGTGCGGGTTTCCTCGTTCATGTAGGCACCGCCACCGGTGGCCAGCACCTGCGGGCCTTCCTTCAGGAGACGGGCGATGACGCGGCGCTCGCCATCGCGAAATGACGTTTCGCCATGACGGGCAAAAATTTCCGGAATGGTCAGGCCGGCGGCCTGCTCAATGGCCGTGTCGGCGTCAACGAAGCCGAGAGACAGACGGGCGGCCAGCCGCTTGCCCACAGAGGACTTTCCCGCGCCCATGAGGCCGACAAGCACAATCGAGCGCTTGCCGAGTTGTTCGACAACCGCCGATTCGGTGCTCCTGGCCGGGGAAGGCACACGCACATCGGGTATGTCCGTTTGGGTCACGAGGCCGAAAGTGTTCGCTGTGGAGTCAATGGAGAGCCCTCGCTAGCACGTTACGGGGTCCATGCAAATCGCTACCATGTCATTCGGTTGGACCTTGTTTCATGCGGCCCGGTCGGGCATTACAGTCCTTCCGTCCCAGGAGTACCGTGGCCTTGCTCGCCATTGTCCGCCTTTTCGTCATTCTGGTTGTGTTCGGCATCGTTGTTGTCGGCTCAATGCTGGCGCTCGCCGAACTGGTGGAGCCCGAACAGCGCGACATGACGATGACCGTGCAGCCGGGGCGGTTCAACAAGTGAGTGCCAATCTCCCCGCCCGGCTGCATGTGCGCGATTTTCTCGACATGATGGCGGCGGAACGAGGGGCAAGCCGCAATACGCTCGATGCTTATCAGCGTGATCTCGACGGTTATGTGAGTCACCTTGCCACCCGCGGCAAGGGGCCGCTTGATGCAGATACGGATGATGTCCGGGCGTTCCTGCTTCACCTTACGGACGCCGGCCTCAAGGCGGCGAGCGCGGCGCGGAAACTGTCCGCCGTGCGCCAGTTTCATGCCTTTCTCTATCGGGAAGGGCGGCGCGATCACGATCCGACGGTGATCATCGAAGGGCCAAAGCGGGGCCAGCCGCTGCCAAAGGTCATGAGCGTCGACGCCGTAGACCGGCTGCTGGCTGTCGCCGGGGAAGGCATCGAGGATGCGGCGCGTCCTTTTTCGCAAAGGCTTGCGGCAGCCCGGCTCAGCGCGCTTCTGG
>JAIUNP010000063.1 GCA_020161975.1 Pseudomonadota bacterium | reverse complement strand
CTGTCGTCCGCCAGAAAACGCCGCAGCCCAACGCCCGCCCCCGCCCATAGAATGACGCAGGGCAACCCCATGAGCCAGAAGACGAAAGCCATGACCAGGCCCGAGCGCAGGGGGCTATCGGCCTGCGCATAGACGGCGGAGGCCGAGAGCGCCATGGCCCAGCCCTTGGGATTGATCCACTGAAAAGCGGCCGCCTGCAAAAAGGTGAAGGGCCGCGATGGCCCCCCGTCGCTTTTAGGCCGCCCCGCCATGGCGATCTTCCATGCGAGCCAGACCATGTAGACGGCGCTCGCCACCTTCAGCGCGAAATAGGCTTGCGGCATGGCGTGCAGCAGCCCGCCGATGCCGAGCGCAACCAGCAGGATCATCAGCGAATAGCCAAGATTGATGCCCGCCATATGCGGAATCGTGCGCCGGAATCCGAAATTCACGCCGGAGGCGAGCAGCATCACATTGTTGGGCCCCGGCGTGACCGACGAGACAAAGGCGAAGACCGCCATCGCCACAACCACATCAAAGAGCATGGCCCGCGCCTTCGTCAGGATCAGGTGGGCTCGGGACCACGGCGGATCGCGGCAATGCCGGTGCGCGCCACTTCCACCAGGCCGATGCCGCGCATCAGCTCGACGAAATCGTCGATCTTGCGCGTCGCGCCGGTGAGTTCGAGGACAAAGCTCTCGGTCGTCGCATCGATGACCTTGGCGCGGAAAGCGTCGGCGAGGCGCAAGGCTTCGACGCGGTTCTCGCCCTTGCCGCGCACTTTCACCAGCGCAAGCTCCCGCTCGATGGCCCGGCCCGCGAGCGTGAGATCGGTCACCGTATGCACGGGCACGAGACGATCGAGCTGATGGCCGATCTGTTCGATCGCCTCGGGCGTCCCCGATGTCACGATGGTGATGCGCGACAGATGCTCGCCATGCGCCACTTCGGCGACCGTGAGGCTTTCGATATTGTAGCCGCGCCCGGAAAACAGGCCGACGACGCGCGCCAGCACACCCGGCTCGTTGTCGACCAGAACCGACAACGTATGCGTTTCGACATTCGATTTGCCGATGGCCGACGAATAGGGCGAGGGAGGCGAAACAGGAGAATTCATATGCCAAAGCCTATCGAGTGAATCCTTCTCCCGCTTGCGGGGAGAAGGTGGCGCGGAGCGCCGGATGAGGGGCAGCGCGAACCTTGGGAGGTGGTGTCTTGTAAGGAAAATCAGGAATCCATCTTCAAAGCATCGAGAATCTCGCGGCATACGCCATCGAGATCATCGCCGATGCGCGCATTGGTAAATCGCATCACGCGATAGCCTTGGGTTTTGAGGAAAGCATCCCTGCGCGCATCATGTTCGGAACGCTCATGCTGGACGCCATCGACCTCGACAATCAATTTCCGCTCCCGGCAAAGAAAATCCGCGAAATAGGGTTCGATGGATGATTGACGCACGAACTTGAACCCGCCCAGCCGCCGCCCGCGCAACTGGCTCCAAAGCCTTGCCTCAGACGCCGTCTCCGCGCGGCGCAACTCCTGCGAGCGGGCGGCCGCTTCGTGGTTTTTCGTCCTCAATCCGGCTGCCCCTCATCCGGCGCTCCGCGCCACCTTCTCCCCGTTCACGGGGAGAAGGAAAGCTGCGGCGTTCACACCAGCATCTTGCCTTTTGAATCGATGACGCTGCCGATATCGTCATCCATATCGGCAAGGATCATTTCGTTATGCGCCTTGCCTGACGGGATCATCGGGAAGCAATTTTCGGCCTTGTCCACCACGCAATCGAAGATCACCGGCGCGGGCGTCTCGATCATTTTGATGATCGCCGCGTCAAGCTCCGCCGGATCGGAGCAGCGCATACCCACCGCCCCATAAGCCTCCGCCAGTTTCACGAAATCGGGCAGCGATTCCGAATAGGAATGCGAATAGCGCCCGCCATGCAGCAATTCCTGCCACTGGCGCACCATGCCCATATATTCGTTGTTGAGAATGAAGATCTTCACCGGCAGACGGTGCTGCACCGCAGTCGACATTTCCTGGATGTTCATCAGGATGGAGGCTTCGCCCGCGATGTCGACGACAAGCGCCTTGGGATGAGCGAGTTGCACGCCGATGGCCGCCGGCAGGCCGTAGCCCATCGTGCCAAGCCCGCCCGATGTCATCCAGCGGTTGGGTTCCTCGAAATGATAGTGCTGGGCCGCCCACATCTGATGCTGGCCGACTTCGGTGGTGATGTAAGTGTCGCGGTTCTTCGTCAGTTCGTAGAGGCGTTGGACCGCATGTTGCGGCTTGATGGTTTCCTTCGACGGTCTGAACGCCAGCGACTTGCGCGCGCGCCACTGGTCGATCTGCTTCCACCAGGCGGCGAGCGCTTTTTCGTCGGCCTTGTGCGCGCCGCTGCGCCACAGCCGCACCATGTCCTCCAGCACATGCGCGCAATCGCCGATGATGCCGAGATCGACCATCACGTTCTTGTTGATCGAGGAGGGGTCGATATCGATGTGGATCTTTTTCGATCCGGGTGAGAAGGCGTCGAGCCGGCCGGTGATGCGATCGTCGAACCGCGAACCGATGGCGATCATCAGGTCGCAATCATGCATGGCGTTGTTGGCCTCGTAGGTGCCGTGCATCCCCAGCATCCCGAGCCACTGCGGATCGGAGGCTGGATAGGCACCGAGGCCCATCAGCGTCGAGGTGATGGGAAAGCCGGTCATGCGCACGAGTTCACGCAAGGCTGCGGAGGCCGCCGGCCCGGCATTGATCACGCCGCCACCGGTATAGAAGATCGGGCGCTTGGCCTTCATCATCAGGTCAACCGCGCGCTCGATCTGCGCAAGATCGCCATCGACCTTGGGATGGTAGGTCTTGTGCTCGGCATTGGTCGGGCGCGAGTATTTTCCCTTGGCGAACTGAACATCCTTCGGCACGTCGATCACCACCGGGCCGGGGCGCCCGTTGGCCGCGACATAGAAGGCCTCGTGCAGCACACGCGGCAGGTCCTCGATGCGCTTGACGAGGTAATTGTGCTTCGTGCAGTGGCGCGTGATGCCCACCGTGTCGCACTCCTGGAAGGCATCCGAACCGATGAGATAGGTCGGCACCTGCCCCGTGAAGACGATGACCGGGATGGAATCGAGCAAAGCATCGGTGAGGCCGGTCACCGCATTGGTCGCGCCGGGGCCGGAGGTCACCAGCACGCAGCCGACCTTGCCGGTGGATCGGGCATAGCCTTCGGCCGCATGCACAGCGCCCTGCTCGTGCCGGACGAGAATGTGCTTCACCTTGTCCTGCTGGAAAATCGCATCGTAGATCGGCAGAACCGCACCGCCGGGATAACCGAAGATGTGCTCCACCCCCTGATCCTGCAACGCGCGGATGATCATTTCCGCGCCTGTCATCGTCTCGCTCATGCTCGTCTCCTGCAACTCGTTCCGGCTCTTTGCGGCTATCGGGTAAAAAGGTCAAAGAAAAAGGCCCCTTTCGGGACCTTGTGATGACGCGCCTTCGCATGGGATTGTCGGGTCAGACCCGTCCCACCTCCGGCGCGCAGCGTACGATAAGCGTGAAAGCCATAGCTCTCTCCATTCGGCAGCACACTAGGCCCGAAGCGGGAGCCGCGTCAAGCGCTGCATCTGCTGACGATCATCGGGTCTGTCCAATATTGCAATGCCGCCTTTGCTCCACGTCCCACCAAACACAGAGTACAGTTCCCGGATTCGACCGCGCTGCAGTGTCACACCACAACGATTTGGAAACAGGTTCAATGTAAAACAACTTAAAGGTGCATAAAGCGGGCGGAACTCGTGGAAATTGGAAACATCACCGAACAGGTTTCCTTGCCACAGGACAAGGCATTTCTGACGCTGTATCTGGCAGCAGCCAGCGGCGAGGGTCTGCCTCATATCCGCCTCCTCACGGGCGATTTGATCCGCACACTTGGCGATGATCTGAGCGTGGTCGAACACGAGGATTCTGGCGAATTCCGCTACCTCTTTTACGGTGCCGCCCTGCGTTTGGCTTCCGATACCGATTACTGCGGCCTCACCACTGCGGCAGAACCACCGCGCGCTGGCGCCCGCGCGCGTCGAGGGTTCAGCAAGGCCATTGAAACCGGCGCCCCGGTCTATGTCATCGACCGCACCCCGGACGGGGGGCGCGTGCCACTTTGGGGGCGCCTCCACCTGCCCTTCCGGGATAGCGAAAACCGGACACTGGTCGTCACGATCCATCGTCCGCGTGAATACAGCGAATCCCTGTTGCGGGACGTGCTGGATGCCGCAGCCGACGGCATCATTGCCGTGCGGGCGATCCGGGGGCCGGACGACACCATCACCGATTGCGCGATTTATGCTGCCAACGCGCCGATGGCGGATTTTTTCCAGGTGGACCGGGCTGAACTGACGGCAACAACGCTGCTCACCCTGTTTCCGCACATTCGCGACACCGGCATCTGGGACAAGCATCGCGCCGTCATCAAGACCCGGCAGAGCATCACGTTTGAACGGCAACAGGTCGTGGGCGGCACGAACCGCTGGTATCGCATCGTTTCGACCCCCCTGAATGACGGGCTGGTGATCAGTTACACCGACATCACCGAACTAAAAATGCTGAACCTGAAATTGGAGGAGCAGCGCAACCGCCTTGAGGAGGAGGTGGAGCGCCGCACCAAGATCGAGAAGGAGCTGTGGCGCCTCGCCCATATCGACCCGCTGACCGGCGTTGCCAACCGACGCTCGATGCAGGAACAGGCGATGGCGGGCTTGCTGCGGGCGCGCAAGGCAGGGGTGCAATGCGCAATCATCTGCATCGACATCGATTATTTCAAGAAGATCAACGACGCGTTCGGCCATGCCGCCGGCGATACTGCCATCCGTACCCTTGCCGATCTCGCAAGATCCAGCCTCCGCGGCGAACACGATGTCATTGCCCGCATGGGCGGTGAGGAGTTTGCCATTCTGCTCTATGATTCCAGCGCCGAAATCGCGATGGCAATCGCCGAACGGCTGCGCGCCACGATCGAAAACACGACAATTCCGGCCGGAGCGGATGTGATCCAGATGACGGTCAGTCTCGGCGTCGCCATCAGCACACCGCAAAGCACGTTCGAAAGCCTGCACAAGAGCGCCGACGAAGCCCTCTACTGTGCAAAGCGGGCCGGACGAAACCGCGCCGAACACAATTCCGGGGCGCTGGCCGCATGAGAACCACCCTTTAGACCGGACACCAGGTCCAGTCCGCCATGAACTTCCGCGCCCATGTCATCTGCCGTTTTGCATAACGTCGCGTATCGCCCTGCCCGCGTTGGATTGCCTCTTCGCGGCTGATGAGCCCCTCAAGGTGGGCCACCAGATGCGGCACACCGTGCGCCTTCATCACACCCCGATTTTCCGGCAAGCCCAGCGCCAGCAACGCCCGCACCTCATCGAGCGCGCCCATGTCCATCATCATGTTAAAGCGCGCATTGATCCGCTGGCTCAGAACCTCGCGGTCAGGCGCCAGAAACACACCCTCCCAGCCTCCCTGCGCCAGCACGGGTGCCGCCTGCGCCTGGCGCTGCCAATCGACCAGCGGCGTTCCGGTGGCCAGAACCACCTCCAGCGCCCGCATCAGGCGCGGCACATCGGCAGGACCGAGCCGCGCGGCTGCCTGGGGATCGCAGCGGGCGAGTTCATCATGCAGATCAGCGGCCGGAATAGCGGCAACGCGCCGCCGCACCGCCTCCGGCACCTCCGGCGTCGCCACCAACCCCTCGGTCAGCGCCCGGAAATAAAGTCCCGTACCACCAACGAATACAGGCACCCTGCCGGCGGCACGTACTTCAGCCAGAACCGCGCTGGCATCGCGCAGATAATCGCCGGTCGAATATTCCTGCCCGGCCGAGACATGACCGTAAAGCCGGTGCGGCACGCGCGCTTCATCAGCATCATCGGGCCGGGCGGACAGAACGTGGAGATCACGATACACCTGCATGGAATCGGCGTTGATGACCACGCCCCCGCAGCGCTCCGCCACGAAAATCGCGAATGCGGACTTGCCGCTGGCCGTGGGACCTGCAATCAGCACGGCATCGCGCGCGCCCGAACGGACGCGCCCCGCCACCGCCTCGCCAATATCCGTGAGTGTCATGACCTTCGTTGCAACCCTGATTGCCAATCCCGGAAACCCGGTTCTCGAAGAAGCCCATTTGCGCCTTGCCGCGCAAGCCCTTGATGAGGCTGGCACCCCGATCTGGCTGTCAACGGGCGTCGCAGCGGATATTCCCTTTGAAGGTTCGCCGCATCTGGACAGGCGCGGAACGGCGCTGGCCGTCCGCGCCCTTCTTGGCCCGCTGCCGGTTGATGTCGCGGTTCAGCCCGCAAATGGCCGCCGCAAGAAACTGCTGCTCGCAGACATGGATTCGACCATGATCGGGCAGGAATGCATTGATGAACTCGCCGACTTCGTGGGCCTGAAGGAGAAGGTCTCCGGCATTACCGAGCGCGCGATGCGCGGCGAAATCGCCTTTGAGCCAGCCCTGCGCGAGCGTGTTGCGCTGTTGAAGGGCCTCCCTGAATCGATTGTCGACAGGATCATTGCCGAGCGCATCACGCTCACCCCGGGCGGCCGGGAGTTGGTCGGCACCATGCGCCGGAATGGCGGCGCAGCCTGGCTGGTCTCTGGCGGATTCACGATCTTCACCAGCCGCATCGCGGAGATGATCGGTTTCGATATCAATCGCGCCAATATCCTCAATGTGAAGGACGGAAAACTCGACGGCACGGTTGCCGAACCCATTCTCGGCAAGGAAGCCAAGCGGCTGTCACTGATCGAGGCCGCCGGCGCAATGGGCATCACCCTCGCCGAAACGATGGCCGTGGGCGATGGCGCCAACGACCTTGCCATGCTCGGGGAAGCCGGCCTCGGCGTTGCCTTCCACGCCAAGCCCCAGGTCGCCGCCGAGGCTGATGTTTCCATCAGCCATGGCGATCTGACAGCGCTGCTCTATCTGCAAGGGTATGCGCGCGACGCTTTTGCGGGTTGATGAAGGCGTCCCGCGCCGGCTGGCATGGCGGTGCCTGTCACCGTTGAAGCAAAAGGCCGGATTGCTCCGGCCTTTTTCGTGTTCGCGCCCGATGGCGGGCCATCCATTCCCGGGGGGCCAGCGGCCGCCTCACTCCACCGGCAGCGTCACATAGCGCATGTCGCCCTGCGCGTTGGCGATGTAGAAGAGCGCATTCGAACGGCCCTCCTTCTTGAGCTCCGCAAGGCGCTTGGTCACATCCGCCACCTGCTTCATCGGCGTGCGCTGGATTTCAAGGATCGTGTCGCCTGGCTGGATGAAGCGCTCCTGCGCCTTCGATCCCGGCTCGACGCGGGTGATAACCACACCTTCAATGCCATCCTTGATGTTGTAACGGCGGCGCAATTCGGTGGATGAGGGCGACAGGTCGAGACCAACAACCTTGCCGCTGCGCGCGCCATCGTCATTGCTGCCCGGCCGGGCACCGGGGCGGTTCACGCTGGCCTGCCGGTCGGCATCCTCAAGGCGGCCGAGCTTGACCGGCTTGGTGATTTCCTTGCCGGCGCGCATCAGCACCACATCCACCTGCTTGTCCACCGGCGTGTCGGCAACGATGCGCGGCAGATCACGCGAAGCCTTGATCTCCTTGCCGTCAAACTTGAGGATCACATCCTCGCGTTCGAGGCCAGCGGTCTTGGCCGGTCCCTTGGGGTCGACGCTGGAGATGAACGCGCCGCGCGCCTTGCCGATGCCGAGGCTCTCGGCCATCGCATCATCGACGTCCTGAATGGCAACACCCAGCCAGCCACGCCGCGTCTCGCCGTACTTCTGGAGTTGGTCAACCACGCTTGCGACCATCGCCGATGGCACGGAAAAGCCGATGCCGATCGAGCCACCGCTCGGGGAGACGATCGCGGTATTCACGCCGATCACCTCGCCATCCATGTTGAACAGCGGACCACCGGAATTGCCCTTGTTGATCGCTGCGTCGGTCTGGATGAAATTGTCATAGGGGCCGGAGCGGATATTACGGTCCTTCGCAGAAACGATGCCAGCCGACACCGATCCGCCAAAGCCGAAAGGATTGCCGATCGCCATCACCCAATCGCCGACCCGCATCTTGTTGCTGTCACCGAACTTGACCGCCTTCAGCGGTGTCGTCGGCTTCACGCGCAGCACGGCGATGTCGATCTTCGGATCCTTGCCAACGAGTTCAGCCTTCAGTTCTGTGCCGTTGTTGAACACGACCGTGATCTCGTTCGCATCGGCAATGACATGGTTGTTGGTAACCACGATGCCAGCCGAATCGATCACGAAGCCCGAACCGAGCGACGAGCCGCGCTGCTGCGGCCGCGACGGCCCCTGCCCCTCGCCGCCCCGGCGCTGGAAAAAGTCGTTGAACAGATCCTCGAAGGGCGAGCCCGGCGGCATCTGCGGCATCGGCACCGCACGCTGGTCAACCTTCTGCGCAGCCTTGATGTTGACGACGGCATCCATCACGCTCTGCGCGAGATCAGCGAGAGAATCCGGCCCCTTGGCCAGCGCCATGTTCGGCGCGGTCACGACAAGACTTGCCCCCAGCGCCGCGATGGCAGCGGCTCGGCTGGTGCGGGCGACAATGGAACCGGCCTTGCTGCGCACGGTGCTGAGAAAGGTCTTGGGCATCCTGATTTCCTCTCGGCGCGGGATCCACCCCGCACAGCCTAGTTGATGACCGCCAAATTGCGGCAGAATCACGGTGTTATCGTTGCCGGAACCGGCTTGCAGGCGGGAATTTTGCGTTGGAGCTTCAACCACGCACAAACCAGAGGATCACAATCCCGACAACGGCCGCCGCAAGTCCGATGGTCCGCATCGGCCCTTCAGGCATGGCGGCAGCCTGTTCCATGGCACGCTTCATGTGCCCCGGAAAGGCGGCACAGAGAATGCCCTCAAATGCGATCACAAGCCCGACGGCGAAGAGGATGTCGTGAATGGGTCCCTCCCGTCGGGTTCGTGGCGGTTTTGCCTATTGGGTCGGCTTCGTTTCTGTCTTGGTCCGGCCCCGCGGATCATTCAGATACTTGAAGAAATCCGAATCTGGCGAAATGACAAGCTTTGTATCATTCGCCTTTAGACCTGCCTCGTAAGCCTGCATCGACCGCCAGAAGGAAAAGAACTCCTGATCGCGGCCAAAAGCATCGGCAAGGATCTTGGCGCGTTCCGCATCGCCCGTGCCCAGCGTCTCGCGTGCCTGGCGTTCGGCCTCGGCCCGGATGACCACGACATCGCGATCCGCCTTGGCACGAATGCGGTCAGCCGCCTCGACGCCCTGCGCACGATATTCGGCAGCCTCGCGCTGACGTTCCGTCTGCATCCGCTGGAACACGGCCTGGCTGTTCTGCTCGGGCAGATCGGCCCGCCGGATGCGGACGTCGATGACGGCGATGCCGAGCGCCTGCGTCTCGCGGTTGAGCTGCTCCTTCACCTTCTGCACCAGCCTGGAACGCTCGTCCTTGACGAGCGCGACAAAGCTCGATTCACCCAGAACGCGACGCACCGACGAGTTGAGCAACGTCCGCAGACGATCCTCGCCCGCGATGATCGAACCCGACGTCGCCTGGAAGAACTGGAGCGGATTGTCGATCTGGTAGCGGATAAAGCTGTCCACCACGAGCCGCTTCTGATCCGAGGTGATGACCTCCTCGGACGCGGATTCGAGATCGAGAATGCGGCGATCCATCTGGATCACGCTCTCGAAGAAGAACGGCAGCTTGAAGTGCAGACCGGGCTTGGTGACGACGCGCTGAGGCTTGCCGAACTGCGTCACGATGGCCTGCTGGGTCTGATCCACCACAAACATCGACGTGGCAGCGGCAGCGATGACAATGCCGGCGGCGCCGGCCAGAACAGGATGCATGGCCATTAGCGTGCTCCCGGCTGCGGCTGCGTGCGTCGCATGGCATCATTCAGCGGCAGGAAGGGCACAACGCCCTGTCCGGCGCCATTCTGGTCAAGAATGATCTTGTCCATGCCGCCATAGATGCGTTCGATGGATTCAAGGAACAGGCGCTGCCGTGTCACGTCCGGCGCTTTCTTGTACTCGTCGTAGAGGCGGACGAAACGCGCGGCCTCGCCCTGCGCATCGGCGATCATCTTTTCCTTCTCCGCTTCGGCGCGCTGGATGATGCGGGCGGCTTCACCGCGCGATTCCGGCACAACCTTGTTGGCATAGGCCTGCGCTTCGTTCTGGGCGCGTTCCTGATCGGCGCGCGCCGCCTGCACGTCGCGGAAGGCATTGATGACCTGCTGCGGCGGATCGACCTTCAAGAGCTGCACCTGCTGCACGATGACGCCGGCCTTGTACTCGTTCAGCGTCTTCTGCATCAGCTCCTGCACCTGCGTTTCAATATTCTGGCGAGCGCCCGTCAGGATTGCCAGAGCATTCGACTTGCCGATCACCTCGCGCATCGAGGCTTCGGCCACGGCTTTCACCGTTTGCTCATTGTTTCTGAGGTTGAACACGAAATCCTGCGGGCGGCGCTCGTCGATACGCCAGAGAACCGTGAAATCGATATCGACGATGTTTTCATCGCCCGTCAGCATCAGGCTTTCCTGCGGCGCCTGACGCCGGGTGCCGGAACGCCCGTCAACCGCCCGCGCGCCCACTTCAACCGACTGGACGGCGATCGTCGGCTTGTCGACGCGACCGATCGGATACGGCCAGTTGTAGTTCAGGCCCGGCGAGGCAATGGAGCGGAACTGGCCGAACACGCGCTCGATGCCGATTTCATTCGGCTTCACCGTGTAAACGCCCGTCGCGAGCCAGACCAGAAGGCCCAGCAGCACGATCAGAACAATGCCAACGCCACCGGGGCTGCCCCCCGGAAAGACGCGGCGCAGGCTGTCCTGACCACGGCGAAGCATGTCCTCGATGTCCGGCGGACGCTGTCCACCGCCGCCACCGCTACCGCCACCGGAAGGGCCCTGCCCCCACGGTCCGTTGTTCTTGGGCTGCCACGGGCCGCCACTGTTATTGCTCCAGGGCATTCAATCCTCGTCTCTGGGGCCAAAACCGTCTTTAGTCGATATAGGCATGGAATCGCCCCGCCGCAATGCACGGGGCCGTTGGTTTTGGCGGTTTGACTTAACGCCGGACGTAGGTGACGAAAGCAAAGTCGGCTTCATCGTCTGCGCCGGCCCGATGAGCCTCTCGTCGAACTTCGCGCCATTCCGTGCGCCGAATCTGCGGAAACAGGGCATCGCCTTCCGGTTCCAACGCAACTTCGGTGATTTCGAGCCGCTGCGCCTTGGGCATGAGGAGACGGTAGATTTCGGCCCCGCCGACAACCATCGCCTCGCCAACGCCCATGCGCTGCGCCAGCATTCCGGCGAGCGCCCCGGCCTCGTCGGGGGAATGGGCGACATGCACACCATCGACGCGCCGCATCCGCTCGCGGGTCAGAAGCACGGTCTCGCGCCCCGGCAGCGGCTTGCCAATGCTCTCATAGGTCTTGCGGCCCATGATGATAGGGTGCCCCCAGGTGAGGGCGCGAAAATGCTTGAGATCGCTCCTGAGGCGCCACAGAAGCTGATTATCGCCACCGATCACGCCATTTCGGGCTACGGCGGCGACCATGGAGAGCGGCGGAAAACTCATACTGCCACCGGTGCGCGGATCGCCGGATGATACTCGTAGCCCTCAATGCTGACATGCTCCGCCCGGAAATCAAAAAGATCGCGCACGGCGGGATCAAGCCTGAGCCGGGCAAGCGGCTTCGGCGCGCGCGTCAGTTGCAGCCGGGCCTGTTCGAGATGGTT
Source organism: Pseudomonadota bacterium (assembly GCA_020161975.1). Classification (GTDB taxonomy): domain Bacteria; phylum Pseudomonadota; class Alphaproteobacteria; order Rhizobiales; family Beijerinckiaceae; genus JAIUNP01. The sequence goes on along the minus strand of JAIUNP010000063.1, from coordinate 2,429 downwards.
GGAATAAAGATGCACATCGCCGAAGGTATGCACGAAATCGCCTGGCTTCAGCCCTGTGACCTGCGCCACCATATGGGTCAGCAGCGCGTAGGAGGCGATGTTGAACGGCACACCGAGGAAGAGATCGGCGGAACGCTGGTAGAGCTGGCAGGAAAGCCGTCCCTCGCTGACATAGAACTGGAACAGGCAATGACACGGCGCCAGCGCCATGTTCGGAATATCGGCCGGGTTCCAGGCCGAGACGATCAGCCGCCGCGATCCCGGATTGCGCCTGATTTCCGAAACCAGATCCGCAATCTGGTCGATGGTCGCGCCATCCGCGCTCGCCCAGGAGCGCCACTGCTTGCCATAGACCGGGCCGAGATCGCCGTTTTCGTCGGCCCATTCATCCCAGATGCTGACACCGTTTTCCTTGAGGTAGGCGATGTTTGTATCGCCCTGAAGAAACCAGATCAGTTCGTGGATGATGGACTTCAGATGCAGCCGCTTGGTCGTGACCAGCGGAAAGCCTTTCGACAGATCAAAGCGCAACTGCGCGCCGAACAGCGACAGGGTCCCGGTGCCGGTACGATCGTCCTTGGCGACGCCCTCGTCCAGCACACGCTGCATGAGATCAAGATAGGCCTTCATGCCAATGTCCTAAGTCATACCCCGCAAAAAACAAAACGCAGGACAACCCTGTCGCCCTGCGCCTGTTGAAAAGTCGTCGGTGTTCCCGCCCGTCGGGGCGGCTTAGTGGAACAGCGAGAGCTGGTTGAAGTGCTCGGCAATCAGATAATAGACGGTCACGCGCGATTTCGTGCGGTCACCCTTCATCTTGAGGCACTGGGCATCGACCACCTTGACGAGATCGGCCTCGCTCTCCTTGCGGCCGAGCTTCTTCTTGCAGAAGCCATTGACGACGCGCAGAACCTCATCGGCATCGGAAGCCGCGACATAGCGCGAATCTGCCTTGCTCATCACCAGAGCATAGGTCTTGGCCATGCCGGCGACGGCCTTTTCATCCACGTTCGCGGTGTATTTCTTGATGTCGGCGATGTAGTCGGAAACGTCAGCCATGCGAAGCTCTCCCCAGTCGGAATCGGTTAACCTCGAGTAAACCTAGCGCGCGCCGCGATTTTCGTCCAGAACCGGCTTATGCGCTTTTTGAAGAAAAGTGCGGTGCACCGCCTCTTTCCTTTCGGCTCCGCCGCCCCTATATTCTGGCCGTCGCCCTCGTGGCGACTATGGTGATAAACGGCCATCGTAATAAACCTATCGGACCCGGGGGCAGTACCCGGCGCCTCCACCGGAACGCAGGACCGGCACCTGCGCTGCGGCGGGGGCGAACTAGGATCGACGAGGGCGTAAAGGGCGGACTTTTACCCGGCATGATACCGCCGTTATCGGGTCAAACTTATAGTTGCGAATGACAACTATGCTCCGGTTGCTCAGGCCGCGTAACGCGGTTTGAAATACCGAACCAAAGCCCTTCTGGTTAGCACCTGAAGGCGGGGTTCGCAGGCACCTGGCAACAGAAGCCTGCACTTTTCCTACCCCTTCATAACAGGTTGTTGACGTCCTGGCGGCTTTTGCATCCGCCCCGATTTCCAGCGGGCTTGGAATCGCGTAGGAAGCAGCATCAACAAGTCTGAAAGGCAATTCGCGCTGATGGCGACCGACCTCATCCGTTACGATGTTCTGGTGCAACAGGCCCTCCGGGGTGTGGTGCGCAAGGTTCTGGCCGATGGCGCGAAGGACGGCCTGCCGGGCTCGCATCATTTCTACATCTCCTTCGACACCAACGCCCCCGGCGTGAAGCTCTCGCCGCGCCTGCGCGAGATGTACCCCGAGGAGATGACGGTGGTGCTTCAGCACCAGTTCTGGGACCTTTCAGTCAGTGAAACAGGCTTCGAGGTCTCGCTGTCTTTCGACAAGATCGCCGAACGGTTGGTTATCCCCTTCGATTCAGTGACCGGCTTCTTCGATCCCTCGGTCAAGTTCGGGTTGAAGTTCGAGGCTGTCCAGGCCGAAGGTGCCGATGCTCCCGTTGCCGAAAAGACCGGCAAGGCGCGCAAGACCAAGCCGAAGGCGGAGGGCGATGCTCCGGTTGCCACGCTGCCCAAAAAGCCCAAGGCCCCGGCCAAGACCGATACGCCCCCGGAGGATGCTCCGGCTGCCCCGGCCGCTGAAGCTCCGGCAGAGGGTGAGACCGGTACGGCCGAGGTCGTCAGCCTCGACGCGTTCCGCAAGAAAAAGTGAGCAGCGGATAACGCGCAAATTTTTGCGGACTTCGCGGACTGCGCCTCGTATGATGTCGGACAATTGAACGGTTCCGGGCCTCATCCATGTCAGCTACCTTCCGCGCCATCCTGATTGGTGGCTTTGCAACGCTTGTCCTTGATCTCTGGGCCATCTTGCTCAACCGGCTGTTCGGTTTTGCCTTGCCC
>JAIUNP010000062.1 GCA_020161975.1 Pseudomonadota bacterium | reverse complement strand
GCGCCGGCCGGACATGATCACCGTCCGCGTCATGGGCTGGGCCGATGGCCGCAACGGCATCGACTATACAATCAACGCCGTGACCGGACTGACCACGATGACCGGCCCGGCGGATCTTGCCGGCGACCAGCCCGTCAACCACGTTCTGCCGGCCTGGGACCTCATCACCGGCGCCTATGCGGCCTTTGCCCTGATGGCGGCGGTGCACCATCGCCAGACGACGGGGCAGGGGGGCGAGGTGCGGGTTCCCCTCTCGGACATGGCCGCGACCTCGCTGGGGCATACCGGCCAGATCGCCGAGGCGCTGGTTTCCGGCGACCGGCCGCGCCTGGGCAACGACCTGTTCGGGGCGCTCGGTCGCGACTTTGCCACGGCAGACGGCAAACACATCATGATCGTCGCGATTACCGGCAAGCAATGGGCCTCCGTGACCGAGGCGCTCGGCATCGGCGCGGAGGTTGCCGGGATCGAGGCCGAACTCGGCGTCACCTTTACCCACGAGGGGCAGCGCTTCACCCATCGCGCCCGCCTGTTTCCGCTGATGGAGGCCGCGCTGCGCCGCCTGAACCTCACAGAGGCCGCCGCGTGTCTCGACAGGGCCGGCGTCTGCTGGAGCGTGTATCGCCCGCTGTCGCAGGCGATCCGCGACGAGCCGGGGTTTGTCAGCGGCAATCCCGTCTTCGCCGAACGCCGGCATCCCGCAGGGCAGACCTATCCGACACCGGGCGCGGCGGCGACATTCGCCGGGTTGGCGCGCGGACCGGCGCCAGGGGCCCCGCGCCTTGGCGAACACACCGACGAGGTGCTCGCCGGGCTGCTCGCGCTGTCAAGCGCCGAGATCGCGCGCCTGCATGATCAGGGCGTGGTGGCCGGTCCGGGAGAACGATGACGCCGCTCACTCCTTGAACAGATCCGCATGGGTGCCGGCGCGCACGAACCAGACCAGATCATTCTCGATGCGGTAGATCAGCAGGAAATCACCGCCGATGTGGCACTCGCGATAATCGCTCCAGTCGCCCTTCAACGGATGATCCAGCCATTCGGGGCCAAGCGGCGCATCATTGGCGATCAGGAGCAGCATCGCCTCCTTCAACTGCGCCATGTTGTACCGTCCGCTGCGCGACAGGCGCTCCCAGTCCTTCCTGAAGGTCCTGGTGAAATCGCACGCCAGCGGACGATTGGCCCGCTTTGCCTTATCGGGCTTTCGCTTCGAGGACATCGAACAGGGCCTCGGGCGTCGGGAACCGTGCAACCCGCGCCTTCATCGCCGCCCGCGCCTCTTCCATCGCAGCGCGGGTTTCCGCGTTCGGAACCTTCAGTTCAAGCGGCAGGGCCCTGTCGCGCGCCACGCGCGTCAGGGTCATGCGCAGCACATCGGAAACCGTGAGCCCAAGTTCGGCGAGCACATCGGCCGCTTCATCGCGGATGGCCTGGTCAATCCTTGCGCGTACAAATGCCGTGGCGGCCATGGTGCTCATCCTCTCGGCGCAAGATGTACCTCAATTGAGCAACACTGACAAGCGGCCCGCACGGGCGGCGCATGTCGATCCACTCCCCCCTGATGGGCAGGATCCGGCCCTGTCAGCCGATCAATGGGTGGACACAGGGCAGCCGGGGCAATAAGCGTCTCACATCGAACGTCTCGGTTTGAGGATATCGCGCGATGTTGAAGATCGAGCTGAAAGACCTCGAAATCTTCTATTGGGTCGCACAGCTCGGCAGCTTCCGCGGCGCAGCGGAGCGCCTGCACACCACCCAGCCCGCGATTTCCCAGCGCATTGCCAATCTCGAACACACCCTGGGCGTCAAGGTGATCGAACGCGGCGCCCGCACCTCGACGCTGACCCCGCGCGGGCGCATGTTGCTCGAATATGCCGAACGCATCCTCCGGCTTTCGACCGAGATGGTGCAATCGGTAGCCGACCACAAAACGCTGAGTGGCGTCGTGCGGCTTGGCGTCGCCGAGACGATCGTTCACACTTGGCTTTCCCGCCTGATCGAGCAGGTCCATGCGCGCTATCCCAATATCGCGCTCGATATTTCGGTCGATGTGTCGATCAACCTCAGGAATGCGCTGGTCGCAGGGCAGATCGACCTTGCCTTCCTGCTCGGGCCGGTGAGCGAGCCGAGCATGGTGAACCTCGACCTCTGCCGGTATCCGCTGGCCTTCATTGCCGGGCAGGCCATCGATCTCGGCCCGGAGCCGGTGACGCTGGAGCGCCTGACCTCCAAGCCGGTCATTACCTATCCGAAGACCACACGGCCCTACATGGCCCTGCGCCAGATGCTGACCCGGTCGGATATGGCCAATCCGCGCATGTACCCGAACTCCTCGCTGTCGACGATCATCAAGATGACGCTGGAAGGCATCGGCGTCAGCGTCATTCCGCCTGCGGTCATTGCCCGGGAGCTGGCGCGCGGGGAACTGCGGATCCTTGCAACCGAGCTGACCTTGCCGGACCTCGTGTTTACCGCAACGATGGGCACGACGCCCAGTCTGTCGCTCGCCGAGCCCGTGGCCCGGATGGCCCAGGAAATCGTCGCGATGTATAACGAACCGTAATCGATTTTGATAATGTAATACGATTTCTTATTATCGATCAGACGTGCTTTCCTCGTGTCACAACAGGGAGAAACGCATGGCATCCGCAACCGATGGTCGCAGGCACAGCCAACTGTCGACCGGACGGGACGTTCGGCTGGCCTGCCGGAACGGCAGCTTTTCAGGCAATACAGCCGATCTTGCGCCAGGCTATGTGCAGGGAAATCTCGTCATTCTGCCGGCGGACCTTGCGGGGGACTTTCTTCGCTACGCCCAGGCCAACCCCAAGCCTTGCCCGCTGCTCGGCGTCTCCGACGTGGGGTCCCCCCATATCCCGCTGCTGGGCCGGGATCTCGACCTGAGGACCGATCTGCCGCGCTACCGGGTGTGGAAGGACGGCGCGCTCATCGAAGAGCCGCGGTCGATCAAGACCTGGTGGCGCAACGATCTTGTCGCCTTCGTGATCGGCTGTTCCTTCACTTTTGAAGCGGCGCTGCTGGATGACGGGATTCCGCTGCGCCATGTCAGTTGCGGCGCGAACATCTCCATGTATCGCACGACGATCCAAACCACCCCGGCGGGGGCCTTCCACGGCCCGATGGTGGTCTCGATGCGACCGCTGAAGGCGGCGGATGCGATCCGCGCCGTGCAGATCACCTCGCGATTTCCGGCCATGCACGGGGCGCCGGTGCATCTGGGGGACCCGGCGCTGATCGGTATTGGGGATCTGGCGAAACCTGACTATGGTGATGCGGTTCCGGTTGAGCCTGACGAAATCCCCGTGTTCTGGGCCTGCGGCGTCACCCCCCAGGCGGCCATCGCCGCTGCCAGACCCGGCTTTGCCATGACCCATGCGCCCGGCTCCATGCTTGTCACGGACCGGCGGAACAGTGAATTCTCAGTGATCTGACAAATAAAAAACGGGAGGACTACCATGATAATATCTCGCAGGGCGGCGCTGATCGGCGCTGCGACAACCGGCGTGTTGCCCGTCAGCAAATTGCTGGCCCAGGGCACGCAGGAGGTTGTGATCGGCGCGATCTATCCGATGTCGGGCTCCAACGCGCAGGTCGGCGTTGATGCCCGCCATGCGCTTGAGACTGCGGCGGAGATCATCAACACCGCCAATGCCATCGACCTGCCCACCGCCAAGGCAGCCGGCCTGCCGGGTCTGGGCGGCGCCAAGGTGCGCCTGGTCTTCGCCGATCATCAGGCCGATCCGCAGAAGGGCCGCGCCGAAGCCGAACGCCTGATCACCCAGGACAAGGTTTGCTCCATCGTCGGCGCCTTCCATTCCTCGGTGTCGAATACGGTGAGCGTGGCCTGCGAGCGCTATGCGGTGCCCTATATGTGCGCGGATTCCTCCTCGCCGTCGCTGCATCGGCGCAACCTGAAGTTCTTTTTCCGCCCCGCGGCGCATGATGAAACCTTCTCCAAGGGCATGTTTGATTTTCTCGATGCCCAGCGCGCGGCCGGCAAGAAGATCGAAACCCTGGCGCTGTTCTACGAGGATACAATCTTCGGCACGGATTCCTCCAACACCCAGCGCAAGCTCGCCCAGGAGCGCGGCTACAAGGTGACGGCGGACATCAAGTACCGCGCCAATTCGCCGTCGCTGACCGCCGAGGTGCAGCAGCTCAAGACCGCCAATGCCGATGTGCTCCTGCCGTCGAGCTACACCACGGACGCGATCCTTCTGGTCAAGACCATGGGTGAACTTGGCTACAAGCCGAAGAACATCGTCGCGCAGGCCGCCGGCTTCTCGGAAAAGGCCGTGTTCGACGCCGTGGGCGACAAGCTCGACGGTCTGATTTCCCGCGCCAGCTTCTCGCTCGACATGGCGGCCAAGCGTCCGTCGATCAGCTATGTCAACGACAAGTTCAAGGCCCGGGCCGGGCGTGATCTCAATGACAACACCTCCCGTCAGTTCATGGCCCTGCTGATCCTTGCCGACGCGATCAACCGGGCAAAATCGCTCGAAGGCGAGAAAATCCGGGCAGCGCTCGCGGCCACCAACATCCCGGGATCGGAAACGATCATGCCGTGGGCGAAGGTCCATTTCGGCCCGGACGGCCAGAACCCGGACGCCGATCCCGTCCTCATCCAGTATCTGGGCGGCAAATGGGTTACGGTGGCTCCCAAGGATGTCGCCGTCGCCGTCGCCAAATGGCCGATGAATCCGTAAGCGGAATTCATTCCGGGCACTTCGGGTAAAGACTCCGGGACGGCCTCGTCCCGGAGCGACGCACCCGGCAACAGGAACAACAGCAATGACGCTGCAAGCCTTTCTCCAGGTGCTTGCGAGCGGCCTTCTGATGGGATTGCTTTACGCACTCATCGCCGTCGGCCTCTCGCTTATTTTCGGCCTGATGGATGTCGTGAATTTTGCCCACGGTGAATTCCTGATGGTGGCGATGTATGCCACCTTCGGACTCTGGCTGGCGACATCACTGGACCCCGTGGTGCTGATGCCGGCGGTGACCGCGCTCATGTTCGTGCTGGGGGCGCTGGCCTATTTTGGCGTGGTGCGCTTTGCCATGCGGGCCAGGACGAACGTCGGCATGGTTCAGATCTTCGCCACCTTCGGGCTGGCCGTGCTGATCCAGGGCCTCGCCCAGTTCTTCTTCTCGCCCGATTACCGCAGCATTCCCAAATCCTGGCTCGGGGGCAAGACCCTCGACATCGCCGGCGTCTTCCTGCCCCTGCCGCAGGTTTTTGGCGGCCTGATCTCGCTGCTGGCCTTTGCCGGGCTTTACCTGCTGATGGACCGGACCGATTTCGGCAAGGCGCTGGAAGCCACGCGCGAGGATCAGGGCGCGGTCGCACTGGTCGGCATTGACCGCAACCGGGTCTTTGCGCTCGGCTGGGGGCTTGGCGTGGCGCTCGTCGGCCTTGCCGGGGTGGTGCTGGCCATCTTCTATTACATCCATCCCCATGTCGGCGGCCCCTTTGCGCTGATCGCCTATGTCGTGGTCGCGCTCGGCGGGTTTGGCAGCGTGTTCGGCGCGCTGGCGGCGGGGCTGATCGTCGGCGTGATCGAGGCGCTGGCCGCCACGGTGCTGCCGCCGGCCATGAAATCGATCGCGGTCTATCTGCTTTATCTCGGTGTCGTGTTCGTCCGCCCGAGCGGCCTGTTCGGGAGGCTGTGATGACGCATCGCCAGCTTCAGCTTGTCCTGCTGTCAGGCGTCGTGATCGCACTCGCCATCCTGCCGCGGGTCATCACCGATGTGTATATGCTCAACGTCCTCGTGCTCACGCTGATGTATGCGGCGCTGTCGCAGAGCTGGAACATCCTCGGGGGCTACTGCGGCCAGATTTCGCTCGGCCACGCGCTCTATTTCGGTGTCGGCGCCTATGCGACCTCGGTCTTCTACGCCAGCTTCGGCATCACGCCCTGGCTTGGCGCACTGGCGGGCGGGGTAATCTCGATGCTGCTGGCGCTGGGGCTCGGCTATCCCTGCTTCCGCCTCAAGGGGCATTATTTCTCGATCGCCACCATCGTGATTGCCGAAATCGGCCTGCTGCTGGTGCACAACTGGGATGCGGTCGGCGGCGCGCTCGGCATCCAGTGGCCAATCGGCCCCGACAGCTGGGTGACCTTGCAGTTTGCCCGCGACAAGGCCCCTTACGTCTATCTGGCCCTGGGCCTGTTCGTGATCACCTGGCTCGTGACCTACTGGATCGAGGACTCGCGCTGGGGTTTCTGGTGGCGCGCGGTGAAGGACAATCCGGAGGCAGCCGAAAGCCTCGGCGTCGAGGTGTTCCGCTCGAAGATGGCCGCGGCTGCGCTCTCTGCCTTCTTCACGGCGCTGGGCGGGGGGTTCTATGCCGCCTTCGTCTCCTACATCGACCCCGAGAGCGTCATGACCTTCCGCTTTTCCCTGCTCTTCGCCCTGCCGGCGGTGCTGGGGGGCATCGGCACCCTCTGGGGGCCTCTGGTGGGCGCGGCGGTGCTGATCCCCCTGACCGAGATCACCCGCAGCTACATGGGCGGCTCCGGCAACGGCCTCGATCTGATCATCTATGGCGCGCTGATCATGATCATCTCGCTCGCCAAGCCGGAAGGCATTCTCAGCCTCTTCCATCGCAACGCCAAGCCGGATGCCAGACCATGAGCGGCGAACCCATCCTTGAAATCCGGAACGTCTCGAAGCACTTCGGTGGCCTGACAGCCAATGACGACGTTTCCCTCAATGTCGGCCGGGGCGAGATCCTCGGCCTCATCGGGCCCAACGGCGCCGGCAAATCGACGCTGTTCAACATGATCGCCGGCGCCTTGCCGGTGACCGCAGGAACGATCCGCTTCAACGGCAGGGACATCACCGCCATGCCCGGCACCGCGCGCTGTGCGCTGGGCATTGGCCGGACATTCCAGGTGCCGCGCAGTTTCGACACCATGACCGTGCTTGAGAACGTCATGGTTGGCGGCTTCATGCGCTCGTCATCCACCGGCGCTGTCCGCCGCGCGGCCATCGAAACCCTCGACTTCGTCGGCATCGGGGGGCGCGCCGATGCGCCCGCCGTCGAGCTGACCCCCCCTGAAAAGCGCCGTCTTGAAATGGCCCGCGCGCTGGCGACCCGGCCGCAACTTCTGCTGCTGGACGAGGTCATGACGGGCCTGACGCCCGCCGAGGCCAAGGCCGGGGTGGACCTTATCCGCAAGGTGCGGGATCAGGGCGTGACCATCATCATGGTCGAACACGTCATGGAAATCGTGATGCCGCTCGTCGACCGGGCTGTTGTGCTGCATCTCGGCAGGCTGCTCGCGGAGGGCAACCCGGCCGACGTGGTGCGGGATGACAAGGTGATCACCGCTTATCTGGGAGAACGTCACCGTGCTGCCTGATGACCATGCCACCGAAGGGGGCAGGGCCCTCCTGACCGTCGACAGGCTGACCACGGCCTATCGCGGGCTGATCGCCATCTCGGAAATCTCGATCTCGGTCGCCCGCGGCGAAATCGTCGTTGTGGCCGGGGCCAACGGCGCCGGAAAGTCCACCCTGCTCAAATCCATCGCCGGCATGGAAAAGCCGCGCGACGGGGCGGTCTCCTTTCTCGGCAAGCGGATCGATACCCTGCCGGGCCATGAGATCACCGCGCTGGGCCTTGCCTATGTGCCGGAGAACAAGCGGCTGTTCCCGCGCCTCACGGTTGCCGACAACCTGAGGCTCGGCAGCTACCTCCACCGCAGCAAGCCGGACAGGGACGCGCCGCTGGAAACGGTCTTCACACTGTTCCCGCGCCTGAAGGAGCGTCTTGGCCAGCGTGCCGGCACCTTGTCCGGCGGGGAACAGCAGATGCTGGCGATCTCACGCGCGCTGATGACACGGCCGGCCCTCCTGATGCTGGATGAACCCTCGCAGGGCATCATGCCCAAGCTCGTCGACGAGATTTTCGCCGCCGTGCAATCGATCCGCAAGACCGGCGTGACGGTGCTCCTGGTGGAGCAGCGGCTGGCCGAAAGCCTGGATATCGCCGACCGCGCCTATGTCCTGCAAACCGGGCGGCTGGTCCTTGACGGAACGGCAAAGGAGGTTCGGGACCATCCCGACATCCGCCGGGTCTATCTCGGCATGTAACGCACCCCAAAATCGCCCCCCCCCACGGCATGACAGCAGCCGGCGACCCGTTTCGCCGGACGGTCTGTCGCGCCCGAATTTTCGGAGAACACCCCCGTGACAGCCACGATCTCCAATGCCGCATCCTGGGACTTCTGGATCGACCGCGGCGGCACCTTCACCGATGTCATCGGTCGCGATCCCGCCGGCGTCCTCCATGCCCGCAAGCTGCTGTCGGAAAACCCGCGATCCTACCGCGATGCCGCCGTACAGGGCATCCGCGAACTGCTCGGCGTCGCCCCGGGCACGCCCATCCCGCCGGGCTGTGTCAACGAGGTGCGGATGGGCACGACCGTGGCCACCAACGCGCTGCTTGAGCGCACCGGCGAGCGCACCGCGCTGATCACGACCCGCGGCTTCCGGGATGGTCTTGAAATCGGCTACCAGGCCCGTGCGGACATCTTCGCCCGGGCCATCATCAAGCCCGAACGGCTCTATGCCGATGTCGTGGAACTCGATGAGCGTGTGCGCGCCGACGGAACGGTGGAAACACCGCTGGACGAGGCCGAGGCCCGCGCGGCCCTGCAACAGCTGAAAGACCGGCGCGTCGATGCCCTCGCCATCGTCTTCATGCACGGCTACCGCTACCCGGACCACGAGCGGCGCGTGGCGCAGCTGGCGCGCACGATGGGCTTTGCCCAGGTCTCGGTCAGTCACGAAGTCTCGCCGCTGGTCAAGTTCGTCGGGCGCGGCGACACGACGGTGGTCGATGCCTATCTCTCCCCGACCCTTGGCCGCTATGTCCGGCAGGTCGCCAGGGAACTGGACGTGGAGCGCTCCGGGGCGCGGCTGATGTTCATGATGTCCTCGGGCGGGCTGACGGCCGCAGACCTGTTCCAGGGCAAGGATGCGATCCTCTCCGGCCCCGCAGGCGGGGTGGTGGCGCTGGCCGAGACGGGACGGAGCGCCGGCTTTGACCGGGTGATCGGCTTTGACATGGGCGGCACCTCCACCGATGTCGCCCATTTCGACGGCGCCTTTGAACGCGCCTTTGAAACCGAGGTTGCCGGCGTCAGGATGCGCGCGCCGATGATGCGCATCCATACCGTGGCGGCGGGGGGCGGCTCGCTGCTGCGCTACGATGGCGCCCGCTTCCGGGTTGGCCCCGACTCGGCCGGCGCCAATCCCGGGCCGGCCTGCTATCGCAACGGCGGTCCGCTTGCCGTCACCGACGCCAATGTGATGCTGGGCAAGCTGATGCCCGAACATTTTCCCCCCATCTTCGGCCCGGACCGCAACGAGCCGCTCGATGCCCCGCTGGTGAAGACCATGTTCAGAGCGCTGGCCGAGCGGATCGGCGGGAAAACCGGCGAGGAGGTCGCCGACGGGTTCGTCGTCATCGCCGCCATGAGCATGGCCAATGCGATCAAGAAGATCTCCGTCGAACGCGGCTATGACGTGACCCGCTACGCGCTGAACTGCTTCGGGGGCGCAGGCGGGCAACATGCCTGTCTCGTGGCCGATCAACTGGGCATGACCAGGATCCTGATCCATCCGTTCTCCGGGCTGTTGTCGGCCTATGGCATGGGCCTTGCCTCGATCCGAGCCAGCCGCCAGCAGGCGTTCGATGTCAAACTTGACGCTGATGTCGCAGCGCATGTGCGGACGGTGCGGGAGGGCATCGGCGCCGAGGCCGTTGCCGAGGTCGCGCGTCAGGGCATCGCGCCCGAGAATATCGGCATCCAGATCGACCTGCATCTGCGTTATGGCGGCTCGGACAGCGCGATCCCGCTGGCCTGGCAGGAGGGCGATTCCGCGCTCGCGCTGCGCAACCGGTTTGAAAAGGCCCATGGCGCGCGCTTCGGCTTCACCGATACGGGCAAGCCTGTGGTCATCGAGGCTGTGAGCGTCGAAGCCATCGGCGGGGGCAGCGGCTTTGAAGAGCCCGCCGCGACGGAACACCGGCATGAACCTGTCCCGGCGACCACAACCCGGTTCTACAGCCAGGGTGCCTGGCACGAGGCCGGCGTCTATCAGCGGGCCGATCTGGCGCGCGGCGCGGTCTTTGCCGGCCCGGCGATCCTGATCGAGCCCAACCAGACCATCGTGGTTGAACCCGGCTGGCAGGCCGAGGTGACCGCGCGGAACCATGTTGTGCTGACCCGCCGCACCGCGCCGCAACGGGCAAAAGCCATCGGAACCGAAGCCGATCCCGTCCTGCTCGAAATCTTCAACAACCTGTTCATGTCGATTGCCGAGCAGATGGGCGTCGCCCTTCAGAACACGGCCTATTCGGTCAATATCAAGGAACGGCTCGACTTCTCCTGCGCGGTGTTCGATGCCGAAGGCCGGCTGGTCGCCAATGCCCCGCACATGCCGGTGCATCTGGGATCGATGGATCGTTCTGTGGAAAGCGTCATCCGCAACAATCCGGTCATTCACCCCGGCGATGTCTTTGCGCTCAACGCGCCCTACAACGGGGGCACGCATCTGCCGGATATCACCGTCTGCACGCCGGTGTTCGATCCCCAGGGCAAGAAGCTGCTGTTCTGGGTCGCCTCACGCGGGCATCACGCCGACATCGGCGGCATCGCGCCGGGGTCGATGTCGCCGCTGGCAACCACGATCGAGGAGGAAGGCGTCTATATCGACAATTTCAAGCTGGTGGACCGCGGGCATTTCCGCGAGCCGGAGCTGATCCGGCTGCTGACCTCGGCGCGCCATCCCGTACGCAACACCGTGCAGAACATCAACGATCTCAAGGCGCAGATCGCCGCCAATGCCAAGGGCGTCGGCGAACTCGACAAGATGATCGCCCAGTTCGGCCTTGCGGTCGTCGAGGCCTATATGGGGCATGTGCAGGACAATGCGGCCGAGAGCGTCGCCCGGGTCATTGCCCGGCTGCATGATGCCAGCTTCACTTACGAAATGGATCAGGGCTGCCACATCCGCGTGAAGATCACGGTGGACCGCGAGAAGCGCGAGGCCACGGTCGATTTCACCGGAACTTCGGCGCAGCGACCGGACAACTTCAATGCGCCCGAACCCGTCACCCGCGCCGCCGTGCTCTATGTCTTCCGCGTGATGGTGGAGGATATGATCCCGATGAATGCCGGCTGCCTGCGGCCGATCCGGATCATCGTTCCGGACGGCACGATGCTGTCGCCGCGCTATCCTGCGGCGGTTGTGGCCGGCAATGTCGAGGTCAGCCAGGCGGTGACCAACTGCCTGTTCGGGGCCCTCGGCGCCATGTCCGCCGCGCAGGGCACGATGAACAACCTGACGTTCGGCAACCAGGCGTATCAGTATTACGAAACGATCTGCTCCGGCTCTCCCGCCGGGCCGGGCTGGCATGGCACCGCCGGCGTGCATACGCACATGACCAACTCCCGGCTCACCGATCCGGAAATCCTCGAACAGCGATTCCCGGTTCTTCTGGAAGATTTCCACATCCGGCGCGGCTCCGGCGGCAGGGGCCGGTGGAACGGCGGTGACGGCACACATCGACGCATCCGGTTTCTGGAGGTGATGGAATGCTCGATCCTGTCCGGGCATCGCCGCATCGCGCCCTTCGGAGCGGACGGGGGCGGTGCCGGCCAGACCGGAAGCAACCGCATCCGCCGCAATGACGGCCGGATCGAGACGCTTGGCAGCTGCGCGCAAACCGTGCTCGAACCCGGCGAGGCCTTCATTCTCGAAACACCGACGCCGGGCGGATTTGGCCGACCGGACCAGGAGAACTGACGCCTGCCGGTTCTGATGGGGTGGACACCCCCCATCAGAACCCGAAGCAGATGGTGCTCACTGCTTTCAGTTAGTCGCGGCAGAAAATCGGAGATGTCCAGGCCATCTGACCGCCGCGTTGCCGCAGGCGCAGGTAAACGGTCTCGCCGGCCCTGACATCGCCCAGCGGCACAACGCCCTGCCATTGCCATTGTTCGGGGCGGGGCAGGGCGTGGATGCGCCACGCCGGACTGTCGATGGGGCCGAGGTTGCCGCTGCGCGCATGTCTGAACAATTCGGCCAGCGGAATACGGATGGAACTGCCGGGGAATTCGGCATGGACCGTTGCAGTGTCCCCCGCGCGAATGCGCAGCATCAGCCCTTGCGTCGCCGGCGTCACGTTATTGGGGTTTGCCTCGGCGATGATCGAGAAGCGGACCGCGCCGCTGCTGTCGGCTTCGATCTTCGGCAGCGCATGGGCCGCGTCATCGCCTTCAAGCGGTGAAACGATTTCGGCGCCGCGCAGCCGCGGTTCGACCGACAGGATTTCGCCGCCGTCAATGCCGATGCGGCCGTTCCACGCAAAACTGCGTCCGCGCGCACCCCAGCCGAGTTCGAGATGAAGCAGGGTCTCGGGTTCGGCTGAAATCGGCGCCGGCGCAAGGTCGGGGCTGATGCGGTGGATCAGCGCGCCGTTGCGGATGACATCGATGGTGTCGATGAAGCCGCCGGCCACCGCTTCGATTCGGAGGTCGGCGTCTGTCGTAGGGGGCATGACGCCACCCTGCATGGTCGAACCGATCGCTGCCATCAGGTGGATGCTGTCGCCTGTGAGGGCATTGGTGCGACGCGCGTTCATCGCGTCCCAGATCGCCGGGCGGTCGCGCCGGGCCGCATAGGCCGCCATGCGGCCGTGACCGTAGGAACCGGGGAAGGCCGAGTGATGATCGGTATTGCCGACGATGCCGAACAAGGCGCCACGCGCAAGGCCGGCCTGCATGGTCTGGCTGCCGTCCAGAGGGCCCATCGAGTGAAGATAGGGGCGATCGGTCTCGGATGTCTCGGCGCAGCCATGCATCGAATTCATCTCGACGAAGGGCGAGAGCGCCGGATCGAACGCATCCCAGTTGATGCCGCGTGCGCCCAGCCGGTAGCCGATGTGGTGCGGAAAGGCGAAGGCGCGCCCGGCCATGTGTTTCTCAAGGCCGGCCCGCAACTCCGCCGGGCTGTCGGCGAGGATCATCGGCGCCGGCTCGGCATCCCGGTAGACGATCGTGTAGTCGCCATAGGCGGCGGAATGAATTTCATAGCCGGGAAAGGCGACGAAATCCCTGGTACTGGCCGCCGCGAGTGCTGCGAAATGCGCCGGCCAGCGCTTTTGCAGCCGGGCGAAGCCCTCGACATGGAAGGCGACGATATGGGCAACGCTGGGGTCGTCCACCGGCATGTCTGGCCAGTGCGCATGGCCGGTGATCGACACGAAATCGAGCTGGAGCGCCGCGCGGGCCAGCGCATCCTCGAAGCGGCCGTGACCGTAACTGAGATCGCAATGGTTGTGGATGTCGCCGAACAGGGGCGTTACGCCGAATTCGGTGGCAAGCGGTGTGAGCCGCGTTGGCAAGGGCGCGCGAATGATGCTCATCGGTCGGTTCCCGGGATGTCCTGTCCGGTTGGAAAGATCTGGCGCGTGCCGGTTGCGGCGGCGCGATAGGCTGTCGTGATCATCTCAAGCGCGGCCCGCCCGTCGGCGAGCGTTGCAGGTGGCGGCTTGCCCGTCCGCAGGCAGGCGAGGAAGGCGATCGCGTTCTGGTGATGGAATTGGCCCAGCTTGAACCGGGGCGTGATCTCCAGATCCTGCCAGACTTTGCGGCCGTCACGCTCATCTGAAACGCGCAGGAATGCGCCTTCCGTGATGTCGCGCGAGGCAAGATCGACGGCGGACAGCAGGGCGGTCGCCTGCGTGCCATAAAGTTCGATCGAGACTTCTGCCGCCGGCAGGAGGACCGAGGTGGTCAGTTCGGCAATCATCCCGCCCGGATACCGGAACAATGCGACGCCGGTTTCCTCGACCGGCAAGCCGCCGACGGGCGTTGCCAGCTCCGCGGTGACGCTCTCCGGCCGTCCGAAGAACCAGTGCAGGAGATCGGCGCCGTGAATGCCCTCGTCGAGCAGCGCGCCGCCGCCGCCAAGCTCGGGGTCGACATACCAGCGCTTGCGGAACTCCGGATCGAGCCCATACCAATGCCCATGTCGCACGCGGACAAGATGGATCTGGCCCAGCCGGCCGGATGCAACCAGATCTTTCAGCGCATGCGAGGCCGGATCGAGACGCTTGGGGAAACTCTGCATGAACAGAACGCCGGCCTTGTTCACAGACGCCGCCATGGCGTCGGCCTCGGCCAGCGTGCGGGCCGTCGGCTTTTCGCACAGGATGTGTTTTCCCGCCGCCGCCGCCGCTTCCGTCAAGGCCGGATGCTTCACCGTTTCGGCGCAGATCGCCACGGCGTCGCAGGT
>JAIUNP010000061.1 GCA_020161975.1 Pseudomonadota bacterium | reverse complement strand
TTCACAGCGCCGACTCCGTTGAAGAGTTCGAACAGGTCGCTCTCGGTCGCATCATAGGACAGATTGCCGACATAAAGGCGGTCCGTTGTAATGTCAGCCGGGTTCACCGCAGGTGGGGCCTCACGACGCTGGCGGGGTTCGCGCTGCGGGCGTGGGTTGTCATTTGTGGAGCGAGGGCCGGGGCTGCTGCTGCGATCCGCCTGAGGACGGCTTTTGGATTTAGACTGGCCGAGGCCGAAGAAGCCCAGGATCTTTTGGAAAAAAGAAGGGGCGTTGCGGCTTTCGCGGCCATGAACATCATGCTGCTGTCGGTGTCGGTGTGGTCGGGCAACGCCTCGGACATCACGCCGGAAACGCGGGACTTCTTCCACTGGCTCTCGGCGCTGATTGCCCTTCCGACTGCGGCTTATGCCGGGCGCCCGTTTTTTGAAAGTGCGCTGCGGGCCATCCGTTCCGGTGCGGTGAACATGGATGTGCCGATCACGCTCGGCATCATGCTGGCGCTCGGCATGTCGGTGGTCGAGACGCTCCAGCACGCTGAGCACGCCTATTTCGACAGCGCGGTGATGCTGATCTTCTTCCTGCTGATCGGGCGCTATCTCGACAGCGCCGTGCGGCGGCGGACGCGGGATGTTGCCGGCAATCTCGCCGCGCTCCGCGCCGATACCGCGACGCGGGTGGCCGCTGACGGCAGCCTTGTCGATGTGCCTGTGGAAGCCATCGACCCCGGCGACGTGGTGCTGGCCAGCCCCGGCCAGCGGATTGCCGTGGACGGACTGGTCATCGCCGGGACATCCGACATCGACCAGAGCCTGATCACGGGCGAGACGCGGCATGTGCCGGTGAAGGCGGGCGATCCGGTCTATGCCGGCACGCTCAACATCGGCGGGCAGTTGCGCATCCGCGTCACCAAGGCCGAAAGCGGCACATTGCTGGCGGAAATCGAACGGTTGCTGACCGGCGCCATCGAGGGACGGGCGAAATATGTGCGCCTCGCCGATCGGGCGGCGCGGCTCTATGCGCCGGTCGTCCATGCGACCGCGCTGATCACCTTCATCGGCTGGCTGTTGGCGGGCATGGCCTGGAAGCCGGCGCTGCTGATTGCCATCACGGTGCTGATCATCACCTGTCCCTGTGCGTTGGCGCTGGCGATTCCGGCGGTGCAGGTGGTGGCGACCCAGGCGCTGTTCCGTCGGTCGATCCTGCTTTATGCGCCCGATGCACTGGAGCGGCTTGCCGAGGTTGACACAGTTGTTTTCGACAAAACCGGAACGCTCACGCTACCGAAGGCGAGCCTTGCCAATGCAGGCGACATCCCCCCGGACGTGCTTCAGCGCGCAGGAAGCCTTGCGATGGGGTCGCGTCATCCGCTGGCGGTTGCGGTGGCGGACGCCGCTGGCAGGCCGCCCGTGGCCGCCGGGATTCATGAGATTGCGGGTGCTGGGGTGGAGGTGCAGATCGGCGGGGAGCGCGTGCGGTTCGGCAGTCTTGCCTTCTGCGGTGCGGAGCAGGACGGCGCCACCGTGGCTGCGCAGTTTCCTGATGCCTCGCTGATCGCCTTCCGGCAGGGGGGCCTTGTGCAGGTCTTTGCGGTCGAACAATCCCTGCGCCCCGATGCGGCGGCGACGGTTGCGGCGCTGAAGGCCGCCGGGCTCCAGACCTTGATCATTTCCGGCGACCGGCAGGAAGCGGTGGCGCGGGCTGCGGCGCGGCTCGGCATTTCCGATTTCAGCGGCGACATGAAGCCCGCGGAAAAGATTGCGATTCTGGAGCGGCTGAAGGCCGATGGACGGAAAGTGCTGATGGTTGGCGACGGGCTCAACGATGCGCCTGCGCTGGCAGCAGCGCATGTGTCGCTCTCGCCGGTGACGGCGGTGCATCTTGCCCAGGCCGCAGCCGATGGCGTATTCCTGGGTGAGGGGCTGGCGCCGGTCCACGCTGCCGTGCGTACGGCACGGGTTGCGCGGAAAGTCATGGGGCAGAACCTTTGGCTGGCTGTGATCTACAACATCGTTGCCGTGCCGCTGGCGATTGCCGGTTATGTTACGCCGCTGATTGCGGCGCTCGCCATGAGCGGTTCGTCGATCCTGGTGACCCTCAATGCGCTCAGCGCGAGGAGGTGAAGCATGAATATTCTCGTCATTCTGGTGCCGTTGGCGCTGCTGCTCGGGCTAGGTGGCCTTGCAGCCTTCGTCTGGTCGCTGCACGGCAAACAGTTCGAGGATCTTGAAGGCGCCGGCTGGCGGGCGCTGAGCGACGACGATATCCGCCCGAACGGGTGATTTTGCGCGTTGCCAAACGCCTGCCTGTCATGGTCCAGTGATCGGGCCATGAAGCCTGAACCGGTTATCCTTCCCTGTGGTGACAGTGCGCTGAGTGTCGAACTTGGTGCTGTCATCGATGAAACCCTCAATGGCCGTGTGCTGGCTCTTGATGCGCTGGTGACTGCGGAAAGCCCGCCCGGTGTGATCGAGACGATCCCGACCTATCGGTCGCTGTTTGTCGTCTATGATCCTGTCGTGGCGGACTACGCTACGCTTGCCGCGTGGTTTCTGGACCGGGCGAACCGTGCGCTGACCCCGCCGAAGCCCGGGCGGAACTGGCAGTTTCCGGTGTGCTACGGCGCTGAGCATGGCATCGATCTGCCCTTTATCGCGTCGCGGACCGGGCTGAGTGAGGCAGAAGTGGTTCGTCGCCATGCGGCGGGATTGTACCGGGTTTACATGATGGGGTTTCTGCCGGGTTTCACCTATCTCGGCGGCCTCGATGCGGCGATTTCCGTGCCCCGGCGCGACGATCCGCGCCTGACCAGTCCGACGGGCACCATCTCGATCGGCGGTATCCAGACCGGCATCCAGTGTCTTGCCTCGCCGACCGGCTGGCATCTGATCGGACGTACACCGGCGCGGACCTATGACCCCAACCGCGACCCGGTTTTCTTTCTTGAACCCGGAGACACAGTGCGGTTCATCGCCGTTTCTCCCGATGAGTTTACGGCGCTCGAACGGCGGGCGGCAGCAGGAGAGCGCGTGGCCGAGGCGGGCAACCCATGAGCACCATCGAGATCATCGAGGCGGGACCCTACACCTCCATTCAGGATCGTGGCCGCTTTGGCGAGCAGCGCTACGGGCTGGGACCGGCGGGCGCCATGGATCGCCTTTCCCTCGGCATCGCCAATGTGCTGGTCGGCCAGGCGCCGGGCGATGCCGCCATCGAGATTGGACCGCTGCCAATGACGTTTCGCGTTACGGAGGGGGTGGTGCGCATCGCTGTTGCGGGTGCGGTGCGCGGCATGACTTCGGACGGACGGGCGCTTTCGGGCCACGAGACAATCCTCCTCAACGAGGGGGATCGTGTGCAGATGCGCGCAGCATCGCAGGGTGTCTTCACCTATCTTGCCTTTGAGGGCGGTATCCGGGCCGAGCCGGTGCTCGGCAGCCTGTCCGTGCATGCGCGCGCCGGTATAGGTTGCCCCTATCCCCGGGCCCTCCAGCCGGGGGATCGGATCACGGTGGGCGGTGCCAGTACGCGGGAGACGGAGCGGCTGCTCCCGCCGCTCGCCGAGACTCATGGCCCCTTGCGGGTGGTGCTCGGGCCGCAGGATGAGCACTTCACGCCGGCAGCGATTGCCGCATTTCTTGCCGCAGACTGGACGATCTCGTCCACATCGGATCGCATGGGGTTTCGCCTTGAAGGGCCGAAGCTCGAACATGCGAAGGGGTTCAACATCATTTCAGACGGCATCGCCTTCGGCGCCATTCAGGTGCCAGGGTCCGGCCAGCCGCTGGTGTTGATGGCCGATCGGGGGACAACGGGCGGTTATCCCAAGATCGCGGTCGTCATCTCGGCTGATCTGCCGCGTCTGGCGCAGATGCCGGTGGGCAGCAAAATCCGTTTTGCCGCCGTCAGCGTGGCCGTTGCACAGCTCGAGGCGCGCGCCATGGCCGTTACACTGGCCGGTTTGAAAGATCAGGTGCGTGAAATCGGCGGGGGTGAACTGTCCAGCGCATTTCTGCTCGGCGCCAATCTGGCTGGCGGCGCTGTGGATGCGCTGGAATAGGAGGGACGAATGCGGGTCGATCTCAACAGCGATCTTGGCGAAAGCTTTGGCCCCTGGCCGATGGGGGATGATGCGGCGATGCTATCGCTCGTGTCCTCGGCGAATATCGCAGGCGGGCTGCACGGGGGTGATCCTACGGTCATTCTCAACGCCTGCCGGCTTGCGGTTGCGCGCGATGTGTCCATTGGTGCGCATCCAGGTTTTCCTGACCTGCAAGGTTTCGGACGGCGGCAGATTCTCGGGTTCAGCGCCGGGGAGATCGAGGCCTTCATTGCCTACCAGATCGGCGCGGTGCAGGCGCTTGCACGTATGGCGGGCGGACGTGTGACCCATGTGAAGGCCCACGGCGCCCTGTCCAATATGGCCTGCGAGGATGCGATGATGGCCGGAGCGATTGCCCGTGCCATCCGCGCGGTCAATTCAGACCTCATTTTTGTGGTGCTGCCATTCTCGGAGCTTGCGCGGGCGGGCGAGGCCGCAGGTCTCAGGATGGCGATGGAGGTGTTCGCCGACCGCGCTTATGAGGACAACGGTCTTCTCATGGGGCGCAAGAAGCCAGGCTCTGTGATCCATGACGCCGATGCGGCGGCCGAGAACGTGCTGGCGATGATCCGAGATCAGGCGATCACAACCGGCACGGGGCGCAAGATGCCCACGCGGGTTGATACGGTGTGCATCCATTCCGATACGCCCGGCGCGGTGGCGATGGCACGGCACATCCGCGCCAGGCTCGATGCGGCGGGCGTGGTGATTACCCCCTTCGCCGCCTGGGTGTAACCGCAGTCCGGGCCCGCCCCCGCCACCCCGCGTGTAGGGGAACGCGCCGGATCACGCGTCAAACGGAGGCTCAATCGTGCTTGTGGCCGTGGTGATGCCCGTGGCCACCGCAGCATGAGCCGTCATGCTTATGGTCGTGGTCGTCCTTGTGATCGTGGACATGATCATGGCCTTTGCCATGCGCATGATCGTGTTGGTGGTCATGGGCATGATGGTGGTCATGGGCGTGGCCGTGCCCATGGTCGTGATCGCAGCCGCAGTCCGGGCCGTGGTGATGATGGCCATGGGCATGCGCTTTGGTTGTCGCGGTGAGGTAGGCGCCGCCCTCGGGGTCAAAGGGAGCTTCCACATTTGTGACTTTTGCGCCGCCTTCGGTCAGGATCGCGGCAATGGCCGCATCAGGCCGGATGCGGATGCGCTTGCCGGCAAGCTGCATCGGCAGATGGTGGTTGCCGAGCTGCCAGGCGATGCGTGCGAGGTCGGCCTCACTGGCCGGCAGGATATCCATCAGCGGTTCCGGCTTGCCGAGCACCTCGACAAAGCGGCCGTCTGCGGTGACGAAGGCATCGCCCGTGCGGACAGTGACGGGGCGATCAAGGGCGATCTCGACGACATTGCCGCGCATTCCGATCAACTTGGCGGTGCGGGCGTTGCGGCCCTCGAAATCGAGCATGACGAGATCGGCAACATCGCCGGACCAATCACCGGCGGCGCGAACGGATGTGGCGAGAAGCATGGCGATCTCCGAAAAAATGCTGTCACCGGATGAATTGGCGCATCGGCGCACGTTCCGCAAGGTGGGGCGGCACTATTTTGGCAGCGGCACCGGCTGGCCGCAGCTCACCGGCACAAGCGAGGGTGCAAGCCGTGCGGCGAGCGCACCGGCGCTGAGAGGCATCGGTTCCGCTGGCGCTGGCGTCAATCCTGCCGCCTTCTGCACCTCAACGGCAGGTGTGAAGCTGTGCCCGACAGCAGGCACAATGCCGGCGACAAGGCGCGGCGTCCGGTGCGGAGTCTGCATCAGGCCGATCAGGCTGCCGGTCCGGTCGAGCACCAGTGTGCCGCCGCCCTCGGCATGAAGGGGGCCTGCGATGCGGGCGCCGTCACCCGACAGCATGGTTGCAGCGGCGACCGTAAGCACGGGTTTGCCATTTTCGGCGGTGAAGCCGATCAGAAGCGCAGTGTCGGCGCGGCTGGCGATTGCCGTGCGTAGCGGCGTGGCACTGCCGGTTTCCACCTCCAGCATTGACAGACCTGACGAAGCGCCTGGTGCGAGCCGGGCCGGCTTGCCATTGACCTTGAGATCCGGACAGGACGCTGCGAGGGCGCCGGTTGCGACCTTCCCCGGCGCCGCAACAAAGCCCGTGAGGATCAGACCGGGCGGCAGGGTGCCGGCGGGGGCTGCGATGCTGCCCTGCGCAGCGGCTGTGTGACCGGCAATGGGCGCGGCGGGCGTGGCGGGAGTTGCAACCGGCTGGAAGGTGTTCGCCAGTGCGATCATCACGCGCTCATACTGCTTTGCGCTGCGGGTGGGGTAGGTGATTGTGTAGGTGACCAGATGGCCGCGCCCGACACCCGTGCGCGTATAGAAGGTGCGGGGGCCAACCTCGCCAGAAACAACAAAGAAATCCGGGCGGAGCAGTTTGTATGTCACTTTCCGGCCCGGCACATCCATGGCGAGCGTTGATTCAAAGGCCCGCGGCAGATCGTCCGCCTCGCCAGGGGTGAGGCCGGTGCGCACCATCAGTGCCTCGTCGCGGCTGGTCCAGAGCGAACCCATGGGCAGGGGCTCGCGTTTCGGCAGCAGGGCCAATGGCAGACCGAGCACGGCGCCGGTTGGCTTGTCGGTGACAAGGTCGAACTTCACAGCCGCGCGGGCCTTGCGCGCCGCCTCGGTCAGGGCCTGGCGTTCGGCAGGTTCGAGAATGCCATTCGCTTGCGCTTTGATGGCGCGCTCGAACGCGCGGATCGCATCAAAGGTGCGCGGGCCGAAACTGCCTGAAACGGTGGCATTGAAGGTCGAACCCCAGATCAGATCATCCTGGATCGCCTTCCGTTCCGCCTCGGGCAGGGCCTCATAAGCCTGTTGCGCGGCCTCCATCATGGGATCGGATCTTGCGGCTTCGGGCCGGGCGGGGGCGGCCTGCTGGGCCAGTGCCGACAGGGGCAGGCAGAGCGTGGTGAGAAGCGCGAGGCGAAGGACACCCATGGCAGGATTCCTGACGGTCGCCGGCATAGCCGGAGGATGATTGCGACTGTGGCAAAGTGGGATTGCCATGTCGAGGGTGATTGCGACATCGGGCAAAGCTGATAGCCTGATGGCATACGGAAACTCCGGCAGAATTTCGGCGGAGGGCTGTCGTGCAAAAACGCTTTTCAGGACCCTATTTTGCCATTTTGCCGCAGTGAAGTTGGTTGTGACGACGGGAGATTGTGATGCGCGCGCTTCTTGGACTGGTTTTTCTGGTCGTTTCGCTGTTATCCGGCCCGGCCTTTGCGCAAAAAACCTATCTGCGTGACGATCTCGGCTCCAATGGTATCCGGCTGGAAGAGGCGATCCGAAAGAGCTTTGCCGGTCAGGTGCAGGGGCGCAGCGTTCAGCAACTCAGGCAGGACGCGCAAGCCGCCTTTGCCCATGATCCCCGCCGGGCACTGGCGCTCTATGGCGCGGCAGTTGCGGCGGATGGCAAATCCGCCTCATCCTGGCTTGGCTATTCCCGGGCGGCGTTGGCCATCGAGCCGCGCGATGGCGGTGAACGCTATCGGCTGCGTGATCAGGCGGTGACTGCGGCCTATATGGCCTATCTCGTCGCCAATGCGCGCAGCGAGGAGGCGACTGGGCTTGCCGCGCTTGGTGAAGCCTATGTTGCCGGCGAAAACTGGCGCCCCGCCCTCAATGCCTTCCGCGCAAGCCTCGGCCTTGGCGAGCAGGCCAATGTGCGGCGCCGCTACCAGGACCTGCGCGAACAACACGGGTTCCGCGTGGCTGAGAGCGACCCCTACAAGGTTGATTCGGACGCTTCAACGCCGCGCATCTGCATCCAGTTCACTGAAGCTTTGCAACGCGGCAAGGTCGATTTCGCGCCTTATGTTGCCGTGGCCGGGGCCAATAATGTCGCCGTCAGTGCCGAGGATCGCAACCTCTGTATCGACGGGCTGAAACATGGCGAGCGTTATACAGTGCTGGTGCGGCAGGGACTGCCGTCCGATGTCGGTGAGAATCTGCTGAAGTCGGCTGATTTTGACATTTACGTGCGGGACCGCTCCGCACAGGTGCGGTTCTCCGGTCGCAATTATGTGCTGCCGCGCGTGGGGCAGGAGGGGATTCCGGTCGTTTCGGTCAACACACCCAAGGTGGCGGTGCAGATTTCGCGTATCGGTGACCGGTCGCTGCTGCCGACCGTCCGTTCGGACAATTTCATGGGCCAGCTTGATGCCTATCAGGCGCGGCGCATCGCCAATGAAACGGGCGCCAAGGTCTGGTCCGGAACGATGGATGTGAAGGTCGAGCAAAATCGCGATGTGACGACGGCTTTTCCGGTGCTGGAAGCCGTCGGAAAGCTGGAGCCGGGCGTCTATGTCATGACCGCCTGGCCGGACGGAGCGACGGGCAATGACGAGGACAGCTACGAGACACGTGCGACGCAGTGGTTCGTCGTCTCGGACCTCGGGCTGACGGCAGTCTCTGGCCGCGAGGGTGTCAATGTGTTTGCGCGGTCGCTGGCGAGTGCCAAGCCGCTCGGCGGGCTGGACCTGAAGCTCGTTGCCAGGAACAACGAGATTCTGGCCAGCATGAAGACCGACAGCAACGGGTTTGCGCGCTTTGCGCCGGGCCTGTCGCGTGGTTCGGGCGGGCTGGAGCCCGGCATGGTTGTGGCGAGCGATGCCTCGGGCGATTATGGGTTTCTCGACCTGCAACAGACCGCCTTCGACCTCACCGATCGCGGCGTGAAGGGGCGGGCGGCTGCCGGTGCGCTGGATGCCTTCATCTTTGCCGAACGCGGCGTCTACCGCTCCACCGAGACGGTGCATCTGACGACGCTGCTGCGCAATGCGCGCGGACAGGTTGACGGCGACAAGCTGCCGTTGACGCTGGTGGTGCAGCGACCCGATGGTGTCGAGTTCAAACGCGCGAGCGTGGCGGATCAGGGGCTCGGCGGGCGGGCGCTCTCGGTCACGCTGCCGGAGATGGCGGCGCGCGGTGTCTGGCGTGTGCGTGTGTTTGCCGATCCGAAGGGAGCGGCGATCGGCGAGACAAGCTTTCAGGTCGAGGATTACATTCCCGAGCGGCTCAAGGTCGAATTGACGGCGCGGCAGGACGGTCTCAACCCCGGCCAGCCGGCGGAGATCGATGTCGCAGCGGATTTTCTCTACGGCGCACCCGGCGCGAACCTCACGGTATCGGGCGAGGTGTCGGTGCGGCTCTCCGGCAAGGGGGCGGTGCCCGGCTTTCCTGATTTCATGACCGGGCTTGATGACGAAGCCTTCGAGCCCACGAGCGCCGAGATCGAGGACAAGGGCCTCACGGATGCGAAGGGCCGGGTGACGATGACCGTGCCGGTGCCGGAGGTCAGCGCCCCTCGCGCGGTGGAGGCGCGGATCACCCTGCGCGTCGGCGAGGAGGGGGGACGGGCGGTTGAACGGTCGCTGACGCTGCCGATCCGTCCGCAGGGACCGGTTCTGGCCGTAAAGAAGCTCTTCGAGGATTCGGCGCTGACCGAAGGTTCGCTTGCCAATTTCGACGTGCTGGCGCTCACGCCGGATGGGCGCAAGCTTGCGCGGAACCGCGTCGAATACACGCTTTCGCGCATGGACCGCCGTTACCAGTGGTTCAACCAGGATGGGCGCTGGTCGTTTGAAGCCATCAAGTCGACCCGCAAGTTGCGTGACGGGACGGTGGATATTACCGCCGATGCGGCGGGCCGCGTCTCGGTGCCGGTCGAACTCGGCCAGTACCGGCTCGACCTGAAGGCCCCTGATCTTGCGCCGGTGTCCATGACTTTCTCGGTGGGCTGGGCCGGCGAGGGCACAGCCTCGACGCCGGATATTCTTGAAATGCAGCTCGACAAAGCGCGCTATGCCGCCGGCGAGAGCATGACCGTGAAGCTGAACCCGCGCTTTGCCGGCACGGCGACCATAGCCGTGGTGGCGGACGGTGTGACCGAAACGCGGGTGATCGATATTGCGCGCGAGGGAGGAAGCCTCTCGCTGCCGGTGAAGGCCGAGTGGGGCGCCGGCGCCTATGTTGTGGCGCTGGCGCATCGCCCACTCGATCAGACGGCACGGCGGATGCCGGGGCGCAGCCTGGGTGTTGCGTGGTTCGGAATTGATGGCGCCGGCCGGAAACTCGATGTGAATCTTGCGCTGCCCGAGCGGGTGCGCCCGCGCGATCCTCTGAAGATACCGGTGACGCTGGCGGGGCTTGCTGCCGGAGAGGAGGCCTATGTCACGGTTGCAGCGGTGGATGTCGGCATCCTCAACCTGACACGCTATGAAACGCCTGATCCGTCGGGGTATTTCTTCGGGCAGCGGCAGATTTCTGACGAATTGCGCGATCTCTACGGCTATCTGATCGACGGTATGCAGGGTACGCGCGGGGCCATCCGTTCGGGTGGCGATGCCGCGATGGCCAAGCTCGACGGGGCGCCGCCGACGCAGGCGCCGCTCGCCCGCTATTCAGGTGTCGTCAAGGTGGGGCCGGATGGCAAGGCGGAGGTGACATTCGACCTGCCGGCCTTCAACGGCACGGTGCGGGTGATGGCGGCGGCCTGGAGCCGTCATGGCGTTGGCCAGGCAAGCCGCGAGGTTATCGTGCGCGATCCGGTGGTGGTGGCAGGGACGCTGCCGCGGTTCATGAATTTCGGCGACAGTTCGCGCTTCTTCATTGAGGTCAACAACCTTGAGGGCGCGGCGGGCACATATACGCTTGATCTCGACGTGAAGGGCCCCGTGATTGTTGCCGCAGACGCGTTGCGCAAGGTTGTGCAACTGCAACCGGGCGGCAAGACGGCTCTCGTCATTCCGGTGAAAGCGGGCGGTCTTGGTACGGCGACGCTTTCGCTGCGGATGACCGGGCCGAACATCGACATCACGCAGGATTTCAACCTGACGACCCTGCCCGGCACGCCCGAACTCATTCACCGGCAGGTGCGCAGCCTGCAACCGAACCAGAGCGTGACGCTGACGCCCGATCTGACCCAGGAATTCCTTCCGGGAACGGGCATGGTTTCGGTCGCGGTGTCGCAGCTTGGCGGTATAGACGTGCCGGCGCTGCTTGGCGCGCTCGACCGCTATCCCTATGGCTGCACCGAGCAAACGGTGAGCCGCGCGCTGCCGCTGCTCTATGTCAACAAGCTCGCCCGGTCCGAAGCGCTGGGCATCGACCCCGATGTCGACGGGCGGGTGCGCGCGGCCATCGAAACGGTGCTCAGCCGGCAGGATTCCAACGGCGCCTTCGGCCTCTGGCAGGCGGGCGGGGCCGACGATTTCTGGCTCGATGCCTTCGTGGCGGATTTCCTCACCCGGGCGCGCGAGCGCAGCTTTGCCGTGCCACAGAAGGTGTTCGACATCACGCTTGACCGGCTGCGCAACAGCCTCGCCAACGCGTCTGATGTGCGGGGCGGCGGTGAGGATCTTGCCTATGCGGCCTATGTTTTGGCCCGGAATGGTCGTCCGGTCATGAATGACCTGCGCTATCTCGCCGATACGAAGCTCAGCGCTTTCAAGACGCCGCTTGCCCGGGCGCAACTTGCGGCGGCGCTCGCCATGCTGGGCGACCGGGGCCGGGCCGGCACCGTGATCAATGCCGCGGTTGAACTGTTGGCCAGCACGGGGCCGAGCACGGTGTCGCGCGCCGATTACGGCTCCAAACTGAGGGACGGCGCCGGGCTGATCGCCCTGGCGGCGGAGGGGAATCTCTCGCGTGAGGTGGTGCAGAAGGCTGCCGCAATCGTCTCCGATGCGCGCGGCGCGACGCGCCTCACCTCGACGCAGGAGAATGCCTGGATGGTCCTGGCGGCCGAAGCGCTGGCCAATGATGCGCAGGGCCAGCAACTGACCGTGAACGGCCAGGCGCATCAGGGTTCGCTCTACCGCTCCTATCTTACACGGACGCTTGAGGCGGGGCCGGTGACGATCACCAACGCGGGCAGCGCGCCGGTTGAAATGGTGGTGTCCGCTGCGGGCAACCCGATCCAGCATGAGCCGCCGCTCGCTGCCGGTTTCAGGATCGAGCGCAGCCTGCACAAACTTGACGGGACCAAGCTTGACGGTACGACTGTCAGGCAGACGGACCGCATGGTCGTGGTGCTGAAGGTCACTGAACCGGACGCAAAATATGGTCGGCTCCTGCTGGTGGACATGCTGCCGGCTGGCTTCGAGATCGACAATCCGCAACTGGTCGAAGGCGGATCCATGGCTGGCTTCTCCTGGCTGAAGCGTGACGCCGAGCCGGCCAATGTCGAGTATCGCGATGATCGGTTTGTTGCGGCCTTCAATCGTGATGGCGGCAAGGGCAGTGCGGAATTTTCCGTCGCCTATGTGGTGCGCGCGGTGGCGCCGGGCACCTACGTTCAGCCGCCGGCGGTGATCGAGGACATGTATCGGCCTGAGCGGTTCGGGCGGACCGATTATCGCAGCGTTACGGTTCAGCCGGTGCGCTGATGGCAGGCTGGCGCCGTCGCCTTGCGGGTGTTGCGCTGGTGGCGGGGCTCGCCTCCGGTGGGCTCTGGGCTGGTTGGCGGATGGTGGATGCGGTGCTCGGCCCTCCTGACCTTGCGGCCACGCGAGAGGGTTCGGCACTGGTGACGGATCGTTCGGGTCAGCTTCTGCGCCCTTTCACCACGGCGGATGGGCGTTGGAAGTTGCCGCTCAGCGTGGAAGAGGTCGACCCGGGGTATCTTGCGCTGCTGAAAGCCTATGAGGATCAGCGCTATGACCGGCATGGTGGCATCGACTTTCTGGCGATGGGCCGGGCTGTCGGGCAGATGATTCGCCACGGACGCATCGTTTCGGGCGGCTCGACGCTGACGATGCAGGTGGCGCGGCTGATCGAACCGCGCGAGGAGCGGACGTTTACCGCCAAATTCAGGCAGATGGCGCGAGCCTGGCAGCTCGAAATCCGTTATTCCAAAAGGGAGATCCTCGATTTCTACCTGACGCTGGCGCCCTATGGCGGGAATATCGAGGGGGTGCGGGCGGCATCGCTCGCCTATTTTGGCAAGGAGCCGAAGCGCCTCGCACTGCCGGAAGCGGCGCTGCTCGTTGCCCTGCCGCAATCGCCGGAGGCCCGGCGGCCCGACCGCTACCCTGTCGCCGCGCGACGGGCGCGCGACAGGGTGCTCGATCTTGCAGCGGCGCGCGGGGCAATTTCGCGCGCGGATGCGGCGCTGGCGAAGGCCGATCCGGTGCCGACGGCGCGACGGGCTTTTCCGGTCATTGCCCCCCATGCAGCAGAGGCGGCGCTGAGGGCAGCGCCGGCCGGGCGCGTCCACCGCCTTTCTCTCGATTTCCGGATGCAGACAGCGCTGGAACAACTCGTTCGTGAGCGGGTGGAGGCGTTTGGCCCCCGCGCCTCCATCGCAATTTTCGTGATGGAGCATGCGAGTGGGGAAGTTCGGGCCTCGGTGAGCGGGCCGGACCTGTTCAACACCCTGCGGAGCGGGGCCGTGGATCTGACGCAGGCGGTGCGGTCGCCGGGTTCGGCGCTGAAGCCGATGATCTATGCGATGGCCTTCGACAACGGCCTGGCGCATCCTGAAACCATGGTGGAGGACCGGCCCTCGCGCTTTGCCAGTTATTCGCCCGAGAATTTCGACCTGACCTATCAGGGCAATGTGACAGC
This sequence comes from Pseudomonadota bacterium, assembly GCA_020161975.1. Classification (GTDB taxonomy): domain Bacteria; phylum Pseudomonadota; class Alphaproteobacteria; order Rhizobiales; family Beijerinckiaceae; genus JAIUNP01. Next base: position 664 of record JAIUNP010000061.1, on the reverse strand, counting down.
GCGCGTTGCCCTGCAACAATCGCTCAACGTGCCGGCGGTTGATCTCCTTTCCGAGGTGGGGCCATTCCGTTTTCTGGCACGGCTGCGGGCGGCGGGGGCGGATGTTGTTCTGCCGAAGGAAGCGCCGCCGGGTCTTGCGGCGGCGCTTGGCGGGCTCGGCATTCGGATGCAGGACTTGGCCATGCTTTATGCGGGGCTCGCGCGGGGCGGCGCGACGGTGCCACTCGTCTGGCGGCCTGCAACAGGGGCTGCGATGGTTGATCGGCGCCTCACCGGACCTGTGCCGGCCTGGTATGTCGCCGACATTCTGCGCGGTACGCCGCCACCGCCTTTTGCCCTTGCCGGGCGGATCGCTTTCAAGACCGGTACGTCCTATGGCTATCGCGATGCCTGGGCGGCGGGATTTGACAGGCGCCACACCATTGTCGTCTGGGTCGGGCGGCCCGATGGGGCGCCGATGCCGGGCATGACGGGGCGATTTGCCGCAGCGCCGATCCTGTTCGATGCGTTTCAGCGGATCGGCACGGATGCCGCCGCCCCGCCGGCGCCGCGTGATGCCCTGCTGGTGACAAATGCACAGTTGCCGCCGCCGCTGCGCAGCCTGCACAAGGATGCAAAAGGCATGGCGATGGCCGCGCCGACGCACAAGATCGCCTTTCCGCCC
>JAIUNP010000060.1 GCA_020161975.1 Pseudomonadota bacterium | reverse complement strand
TTCCACATCATCCGGGCGATAGTATCGCCGGCCACCGCCACGTTTCAATGGCTTGATCTGACCGAAACGCGTCTCCCAAAAGCGCAGGACATGCTGTGGCAGATCCAGTTCATCTGCCACTTCGCTGATCGTCCGATACGCATCCGGCGCCTTGTCTATCACAACAAACTCCCGTGAATGCCCGAATCAGGCAACGGTCGTCATACAAACACGGCAGACAGGATGGCAAAAGGCGAAAGGATTATTCTTCCTCGTCCGCTACAGTCAGACCGTTGATGCGGGCCTTCAACACGTTCGAGGGCTTGAAGGTGAGAACCCGGCGCGAGGTGATCGGCACTTCCACGCCTGTCTTGGGATTGCGACCGATGCGCTCGCCTTTGTCCCGCACCGAGAACGTGCCGAAGGATGACAGCTTGACCGGCTCACCCTTCTCCAGACAATCGGAAATCTCGCTGAGGACCAATTCCACAAGGTCCGCCGATTCTGCGCGCGACAGGCCCAGACGCTGATAAACAGCCTCGCACAAATCCGCGCGCGTCACAGTCTTGCCGGTCATTCCCATTCTCCCCCGACGGCGGATTGGCCTATCGTCTAACCATTGAAGTTATGTAGGTTTTTTTGCGTTGGTCAATGGTTGCCTGATGGCAGATGGCGGGCAAAGCCCATCACCAGCGTACAAGCGCAGAACCCCAGGTAAAGCCGCCGCCCAGCGCTTCGAGCATGACGAGATGGCCGGGCTTGATCCGCCCGTCTTTTACCGCAACATCAAGCGCGAGCGGGATCGAGGCTGCCGAGGTGTTGCCGTGTTCACTCACCGTAATCACAACCTTTTCCGGCGCGATGTTGAGCTTGTCCGCGCTGGCGGTGATGATGCGGCGATTGGCCTGATGCGGCACGAACCAGTCGAGCGTATCGGCGTCGACCCCGGTGGCGGCAAAGGCATCGGTGATGACATCGGTGATCATGCCGACCGCGTGCTTGAAAACCTCGCGGCCTTCCATGCGCAGGTGCCCCGCAGTTCCCGTGGTGGAGGGGCCGCCATCGACAAACAGCTTGGCCCGATGCCGCCCATCCGAGCGCAGATGTGTGGACAGCACGCCGCGATCGGCCACCGTGCCCTTGCCATCCTGCGCCTCCAGAACGACTGCGCCCGCGCCGTCGCCGAACAGCACACAGGTGGTGCGGTCATTCCAGTCGAGAATGCGGGAAAACGTCTCGGCGCCGATGACCAGCGCGCGTTTATGCGAGCCGGAGAGCAGAAACTTCTCTGCAGTCGACAATGCGAAAACAAAGCCCGAGCAGACCGCGGCAATATCAAAGGCAACGCCGTGCGTAATGCCAAGGTTGTTCTGCACCTGCGTGGCGGTTGCGGGAAAGGTATAGTCCGGCGTCGCGGTGGCGAGCACGATCAGGTCGATTTCAGAGGCATCAATTCCGGCATGGGCCAGCGCGGCCTCTGCCGCGCGGGTGGCGAGCATACTTGTCGTCTCGCCCTCAGCGGCGACATGGCGCTGGGCGATGCCGGTTCGCTGCATGATCCACTCGTCCGTGGTCTCCACGCGGGCGGCGAGTTCGGCATTGGTGACGATGCGGGACGGCAGATAGCTGCCAATGCCCCGTATGACGGCGCGGCGTTTCACGATTCGGAGCCCTCAGACGCTGTGCTATCCTCGCCGGCTCCTCCCGGCGCGATGCGCGAATTGGTGATCATGTCACGAATCTTCGTGAGCAGTTCGTATTGCACCATGTCATAGGCGATATCGATGGCGGATGCGAAGCCGATTGCATCGGTGCCGCCATGGCTCTTGATGACCACGCCATCCAGCCCCAGAAACACGCCGCCGTTGACCTTGCGCGGGTCCATCCGCTCACGCAATGCATCGAATGCGCTCTTGGCGAAGAGATAGCCGACCTTCGACATGGTGGTGCGGCTCATGGCTGCTTTCAGATAGGCTGCGATCTGCTTGGCCGTTCCTTCGGCGGTCTTGAGCGCGATGTTTCCGGCAAACCCTTCCGTTACCACCACGTCGGTCGTGCCCTTGCCGATGTCATCACCCTCGATGAAGCCATGATAGGTGAGCGAAGCGATGTTGGCCTCGCGCAACAAACGCCCGGCCTCCTTCACCTGTTCGACGCCCTTGATCTCCTCAACGCCCACGTTCAGCAGGCCCACGGTCGGTTTTTCAAGATCGAATACGATGTTGGCAATGGACGCGCCGACATCGAGCACGATCGATTCGCCGCGCATCGTCGGCCACATCGCGGCAATGGCTGGCCGGTCGATGCCCGGCATCATGCGCAGGCAAAGGCGCGACATCGCCATCAACGCCCCGGTGTTGCCAGCAGAGACAGCGACATCCGCCTCCCCCTTTTTGACCGCATCAATCGCCTGCCACATTGAGGACTTGCCGCGCCCCTGGCGCAGGGCCTGGCTTGGCTTGGCATCCATGCCGATCACGACTTCAGCGGCGCGAAACTCGGCTTTTGCCGCCAGTTTTGGGTGGCGCGCCAGAACGGGCTTCACCTGATCCTCGATGCCGAACAGCAGGAACGTCGCATCGGGATGTCGTTCCAGCGCCAATTCAGCCCCAGGCACCACCACGGCAGGGCCGAAATCGCCGCCCATGGCATCCAACGCAATGCGAACTGTTCTTGTCATCGAAAGGTCCAGAAATCACCTGTCCGGCAGATAAGCATATGTATCAGTCGAGGCAAGCGCACCGGCGTTCCCCGGCACGCGGCAAAGGCTCATTCCTTGGTCTTGAGTGTCTTGAGCTTGTCGAACGGGGATTCGCGTTCCGGTTCTGCGGCGCCTGCGAAGGCCGCGCCCGGCTTTCGCGGATAGATCGGCAGGGCGAGCGACAGAAATTCGGTGACGACATGGCCAAGATCGATGCTGCCGTTCTCGATCACATCCGGCGGGTCTTCGCCCGAGACATCCTCTTCACTACCGACGCGCCCACGCAGTCTTGCGGCATGGTCCTCATCGGCGAAGGTAATTTCGACCGGCTCGGAAACCGTCAGTGGAAATGGCTCCAGCGAGAGCACGCAGACCGGCTGGATCGTCGCCTTCAGGACGCCATTCACCGCGATGATACCACCCGAGCGGTGCGTGAGATGGAGATCGGCGGTGAGGGCATCAACGGCGGCAAGATCCAGCGCCTTGGCCATGGCCGCGCGCTCGTCCGGTGTGGGCGTTACCTTCACATCGAGCCCGTGCGCCGGCACCGTGGCCACCGGCACGGGGCGGGACAGCGGGGGCGTCCAATCCCTGGTGTTGCTCATCCGGTCCTCCCCTGCCCCAGTTCGCCGCCGACCAGTTCTTTCAATGACTGCCGGTCAAGGTCACGCTCCAACATGCGCACATGGGCCACGAAATCGTCTGATGCGGCATTGCCGTCCAGCGTGTTCCGCGACAACGCTTCGCCCAGCGCCGCATCAGAGGTTTCCAGCGCAAGGGTATAGGCATCAAGGCGGCCATAGAAGCCCTGCGCAAATTTTTTCATGCGCTTGGGGACGCCAACATCGGAAATCCCGACCGCGCGCATCGCCGAATCCAACCCATCGAACGTCCGGTCCACCAGATCCTGGGCCACATCCGCCGCCGGCGGCGGCAGAGCCTTCAGACGCCGCAGCACCAGGGCGGCCACCAGCGTCACCGCCTCGAAGCGGCCCTCGAACGTATCCGGCACACCATGGCGGGCATAAAGCACTGGGTCGAGCGCGGCTGCCATCATCGCGCCGTAAAGCGGTTCGATGGCTTTTTCGCGTTTCCGCCGACTGAAAAACGGGAAGATCATGGGTCGAATGTCGGGGCCGGTATTGAAGTCGCGGGGGACAGGTTGAAAAATTTACCGCGCCGGGCTAGCGCTCTGGCATGGTTGGGGGTCTTATTAGACCGGATTGCAGGCGGGAGTAAGAGGCCGATGACGATGACACGAAATGCGCTGTTCGCCGTATTTCTGGTTGCCCCCCTGCTGAGCGGATGCGGCCAGCCGCCTGTCACGCGCGGATACGTTCAGGATGATCGCGCGCTCGAACAGATCAAGCCCGGCACCAGCGCGGAAAGTGTCATTCTCGTGCTCGGCACCCCGTCTGTCGTCTCCACCGTGGGCGGCAAGGGCTATTACTACATTTCGCAGAGGGTCTCGCAGCGCTACCAGTTCATGCATCCGACCATCACGGACCAGCGCGTGCTCGCCGTCTTCATCGACGGCAAGAACAAGGTGGAGCGCGTTGCCAATTACGGCATGGAAGACGGGCGTCTGTTCGACTTCATCACCCGCAAGACCGCGACAGGCGGCGATGAACTGACGTTCGTGCGCCAGCTCATCAGGGCCTCGAACCTTTCGGCGCCGGGTACAAACACGTCGGTTCAGCCCGGCATGTAAGGGTTCAGGAGAGCGCCTCGGCGCCCTCCTCCTTCGGTTGCTGATCGGGACGCAGGCGTGACAGCAGCGCCAGCCCCGCCAGTGCAGAGACGATCGAGCCCATCAGGACGCCGACCTTCACCGCATCCTGAAGCGCTGCATTGTCCGGGAAGGCAAGCAGCCCGATGAACAGGCTCATCGTGAAACCGATGCCGCAAAGCATCGCGACACCAAACAGTTGCGTCATCGTCGCGCCTTCGGGACAGCGGGCAAGTCCCGTGCGAATGGCCACCCAGGACGCGCCATAAACCCCCACCAGCTTGCCGACGAACAGCCCCAGTGCGATGCCCAGCGGCACCGCGTTCAGCAGCGTATCCGCCGTCATGCCGGCAAAGGATACGCCCGCATTGGCAAGGCCGAAGACCGGCACCACGATGAAGCCCACAGGCTTGTGCAGCGCGTGTTCGAGGCGGTGCAGCGGGGAATGGTCCGAGGCGGCAACCAACGGGATCGCCATTGCCACCGCAACGCCGGCCAAGGTCGCATGGATGCCGGATTTCAGCACCATGAACCAGACCACGATGCCGATCAGCAGATAGGGCCAGAGTGCCGTGACGGAGCGGCGGTTAAGCACCGCGAGGGCTGCCAGCCCCGCAGCCGCTCCCGCCAGATACAGCGCGGAGAGATTGGTGGTGTAGAACACCGCGATGATGATGATGGCAGCAAGATCATCGATGATCGCCAGCGCGGCCAGAAACACCTTCAGCGAAGTGGGAATGCGCGAGCCAAGCAGCGCCAGCACGCCCAGGGCAAAGGCAATGTCGGTGGCGGTGGGAATGGCCCAGCCGCGCATCGCCTCGGGATTGCTCCGGTTCAGCGCCACATAGATCAGCGCTGGCACAATCACGCCGCCTGCCGCCGCCAACCCCGGCAGGGCCCGGGCGGGCCAGGTCGACAATTCGCCTTCGATGAACTCGCGCTTCACCTCAAGCCCGACCAGCAGGAAGAATATTGCCATCAGCGCATCGTTGATCCAGTGCAACACGGACAGACCGGCGACCTTGGTTTCCAGCGTGGCGAAATAGCTGGGCGCCAGCGGTGAATTGGCAATGACCAGCGCCAGCGCTGCCACGATCATCAGAACGATGCCGCCCGATGCCTCATTGGCCAGAAAGGCCCGGATTGCCCGGACTGCCCGAATGTCGTTCACGTCGTTTCCTTTCCCTTCAGTCGGTGGCGCGCGCCACCATGCGGGCGAACACAGCATGGGTTATAATGCTTGAGACCGGGAAGCGGTTGCAAAGATTCAACGCTCCAATCCCCCCCTTCCCCTCCCGCATGCAGAACAACGCAGAAAGCGCCCACTTCAAACGCAATCGGGCGGGGTTTCCCCCGCCCGTTGCGAAGTCATCCTAACAGAGCCGCTCAGTGCGACAGGATCGCCAGCAGCAGCAGCGCCACGATGTTGGTGATCTTGATGGCCGGATTCACGGCCGGACCGGCGGTGTCCTTGTAGGGGTCGCCGACGGTATCACCCGTCACTGACGCCTTGTGGGCATCCGACCCCTTGAGGTGCTTCACGCCGTCCTTGTCAACAAAGCCATCCTCGAACGACTTCTTGGCATTGTCCCAGGCGCCGCCGCCCGAGGTCATCGAGATGGCGACGAAGAGGCCGTTGACGATCACGCCGAGCAGCGAGGCACCGAGCGCGGCGAAAGCCGAGGCCTTGGAGCCGGACACCCAGAGAACCACGTAGTAGGCGAAGACCGGCGCAAGAACCGGCAGCAGCGAGGGGATAATCATCTCCTTGATCGCCGAGCGGGTCAGCATGTCGACAGCGCGGCCATAATCCGGACGCTGCTTGCCTTCCATGATGCCCGGCATTTCCCGGAACTGGCGACGGACTTCCTCCACCACCGAGCCGGCAGCCTTGCCGACCGCGGTCATGGCGATGCCGCCGAACAGATAGGGGATCAGGCCGCCGAAGATCAGGCCCGCCACCACGTAGGGGTTGGACAGGTCGAAGGAGACCGTGTTCATGCCCTTGAAGTAGGGATAGAGGGTCGAGCCTGCCTTGTTCGCTTCCGCAATGAAGTGGTTCAGATCGTAGCTGTAGGCCGCGAACAAAACCAGCGCACCCAGGCCCGCCGAACCGATGGCATAGCCCTTCGTCACGGCCTTGGTGGTGTTGCCGACCGCATCGAGCGCGTCGGTCGAATGGCGCACTTCCTTCGGAAGCCCGGCCATTTCGGCAATGCCGCCGGCGTTGTCCGTCACCGGGCCGAAGGCATCGAGCGCCACGATCATGCCGGCGAGGCCGAGCATGGTGGTGGCCGCAATCGCCGTGCCGAACAGGCCGGCGAGCTGGTAGGTGACGATGATGCCCGCGACGATGACCATGGCCGGCATCGCCGTCGATTCCAGCGAGACCGCGAGGCCCTGGATGACGTTGGTGCCGTGACCGGTGACCGAGGCCTGCGCAATCGAGTTGACCGGACGCTTGTTGGTGCCGGTGTAATACTCGGTGATCACGACGATGAGCGCCGTCACGACGAGGCCGATGAGGCCGCACCAGAACAGGTTCGTGCCGGTGATCGCCATGCCGCCGACCTTGCCGATCTCGCCCCAGCCGATGGTCAGGGCGTTGGCGGCAGCCAGACCGCCGATGGACAGGACGCCCGTGGCGATGAGGCCCTTGTAGAGCGCGCCCATGATGTTGTTGTTCGGGCCGAGCTTCACGAAATACGTGCCGATGATCGAGGTGACGATGCAGACACCGCAGATCATCAGCGGATAGACGATGATCGTGCCGAGGTTTGCTGCCGCGCCGAAGAAGATCGCCGCCAGAACCATGGTGGCGACGACCGTCACCGCATAGGTTTCAAAGAGGTCGGCAGCCATGCCGGCGCAATCGCCCACGTTGTCGCCCACGTTGTCGGCGATGGTGGCCGGGTTGCGCGGATCATCTTCCGGAATACCGGCTTCCACCTTGCCCACAAGGTCGGCGCCCACATCGGCGCCCTTGGTGAAGATGCCACCGCCGAGACGAGCAAAGATCGAGATGAGCGAGGCGCCGAAGCCAAGGGCGACGAGCGCGTCGATCACGGTGCGGCTGGCGGGCGAATGCCCCATACCGACCGTCAGAACCGCGTAGTAGATCGCCACACCGAGCAGCGCGAGGCCGGCCACCAGCATGCCGGTGACAGCGCCCGCCTTGAAGGCAATGTCGAGACCGCCGGCCAGCGACTTGATTGCCGCCGCCGCCGTGCGCACGTTGGCGCGCACCGACACGTTCATGCCGATATAACCAGCAACGCCAGAAAGAACCGCGCCAATGAGGAAGCCGATCGCCACCGGCAGGCCGAGCAGCAGCCAGGCGCCGACAAAGATCACGGCACCGACGATGCCGATGGTGGTGTACTGGCGATTGAGGTATGCGGCCGCGCCTTCAGCGACGGCGCCCGAAATCTCCTGCATCCGCTCGTTGCCGGCGTCCGCCGCCATCACCTGGTTGATGGTGATGAAGGCATAGACGATCGACAGCGCGCCGAGGAGGATCACGATCCAAAGAGCGGTCATGGTTCTGTCCCGTTATAGTTTCTCTACCCGCCACAGCTTCCCAGCCCGGACGGATTGCGTCCGGCTTTAGCAAATGGTTTACCAACTACCAAAGCCTAATTGACGGTATGGACAGAACTTTCGGCGAACGATCGGCAAATCACCCCGATTTTTCCGCCTGGATTCACATGCCGTTGACGACGACGCGGATTATCCGCTCCTCCTTGCCGGTCACGGTGACGGCCTCATACACCGCGCCGCCTCGGCTGAGGACATCGTATTCGTCGTCTTTCCAGACGATGTTCGTGGCGATGAAATATTCGCCGGGCGCCACCTTGTCGAAGGTGAAGCGCCCGTTCGATTCCGCCTTGGTCTTGCGAGTGAACTCGTAAAATTTCGGGTCGGTTTCTTCCGCGCGATTCATGGCGCTGGCGGGCATGAACTTGGCGTTGCCATAGAGCCGCTTCATCCGCTCTTTCGCGTAGGGCGTGGCGGGAATCAGCCAGACATAGTCGCCCACCGCGTTCATGGCGCGGCCATTCGGCTTTTTGAGAAAGGCATGGCCGTCGATCCGGCTCTCGCCGGATTTATTGATATACGCGGCCGCGACAGGATCAAACCGCTGGTCGATCTTCACCTCGCGCCCGCCCATACAGCCACCGAGCGACAGCACGAGCCACGCGACACACAGCGATTGTCTGCACCCCATGGCGTTACCCCCTGCCCGTCCGACGTGCAACGAAGGCGAGCAAGGCCGGATCGGTGAAGTCATGGGCTGCGAGCGCCGCGCCCACAGCCAGCACCTCGGCGGCGCTGAGGTTGGTGGTCATGCCGACGACACCCATGCCGGCACCAAGGGCCGAGCGCATTCCGGACGGGCTGTCTTCGAAAGCGACCGACAGGCCGGGTGCGCCGCCCAGATCCGCCATGCCTTGTTGATAAGGCAGCGGATGCGGCTTGGCGTGCGGCAGTTCATGCGCGCAGATGATGGTGCCGAAGCGCTTTGTCAGCCCCGTTCCATCGAGGATCTGCATCGCATTGGCGCGGGGCGCATTGGTGACGACGCCGCAGGGAATGCCATTGACATCCGCCCAGTCCAGCAAGGCCACAACGCCCGGGACAGGCTCGATATCGCCGACGATTTCGCGATAGACGGCCTCCTTGTGGTCGCAGATGGCTGCCTGCTCCAACGCAGGGCGATCGGGAAAGAAATAGGCGCCGATCTCGATGTTGGACCTGCCGACGACATGGGCCTTGAAAATCGAATCGTCGATGGTCTTGCCGTATTCGGCCAGTACACGCTCAAAAGCCTTAAAATGAGCCCAGTCCGTTTCCACCAGCGTGCCGTCGAGATCAAAAAGAAGGGTTGCGATCATGGGCCTGCCGGGATCATGGAATTTTCTTAGACCGCTAGCGTTTCAGCCTGCGGCGCGCTAGTCAATGTCCATGTCTGCCAATCCCGCATCCTCTCTGTCAGACGGCGACCTTCTCGCCCGGCGCAATGCCTTCGTGCTGTCAGCAGGGCTGATGCTCGCGGGCGCCAATGCGGCGGTGGTGATTGCGACCGGCTCGTTGATCGGCGCGATGCTCGCCCCAAGCCCGACACTGGCCACCCTGCCGGTCACCGCCTTCGTGTTCGGCACGGCGCTGTGCACCTATCCCGCCTCGGCGCTGATGAAGCGGATCGGGCGGCGCGCCGGCTTCATGATGGGTTGCCTTGCCGGCGTGTTGGCGGGGCTTCTGGGAGCGCTTTCAGTCTGGATCGGCTCGTTCTGGCTCTATGTACTGGCGGCCACCTCGGCGGGCATCTACCAGTCCTTTGTGGTGCTCTACCGCTATGCAGCGGCCGATACGGCCAGCGCCGCCTTCCGCCCCAAGGTCATTTCCTGGACGATGACAGGCGGCGTGCTGGCCGCCGTCGTCGGGCCGCAACTGGTGATCCTGACCAAGGACATGTTCACGCCGATCACTTTTCTCGGCACCTATCTGGGTCAGGCGCTGTTCGCGCTGGTGGCGATTGCGGTCGTCGGCCTGTTTCGCGACGCGCCGGAGCAGAGCCACGCCAGCCCGCACGCCGCGCGGTCGTTGCGCGACATCATCCGCGATGCGCGCTTTCTCGCCGCTGTCCTCAGCGGAACGGTGGCGCAGGCGATGATGAACATGGTGATGACCGCAACGCCCATCGCGATGGTGGGATGCGGCTTTACCGTCACGGATTCGACGCTGGGCATCCAGTGGCATGTGCTGGCCATGTATCTGCCGAGCTTCTTCACCGGCAATCTCATCAGCCGCTTCGGCAAGGGGCGCGTGGTGCTGGTGGGGCTGGCGCTGCTGGCGCTGGCTGGAATCGTGAATCTCGCCGGGATCACGCTCGTCCATTTCTGGAGTTCGCTGATCCTGCTCGGCATCGGCTGGAGCTTTGCCTTTGTCGGCGCAACGGCGATGGTGACGGATTTTCACACCCCGGCGGAGCGGTCGACGGTCCAGGGTTTCACAGATTTCACGATTTTTGGCGCGACCACGGTTGCTTCATTCATGGCCGGCTATCTCTATTCGACGTTTGGCTGGGCTTCCGTGAACTGGACGCTGCTGCCGATCACCGCCTGCGCGATCATCGCCATTTTCGCGACGGGACAGGCCAGGGCGCCGGCGCGGGGATAAGACAACGTGCTGCTGCGCACGTTGTCCAACCGGCAAATCCTCAGCTGTTCCGACCCTTTTCGGCCATTTCTTCAGCGCGGACCTCACGGGCGTAACGGTCGAGCACGGCGTTGACCATGCCAACCTCATCCCGGTCGAGGAAGGCCGAGGCGATATCGACATATTCGGAGACGACGACCTTGACGGGCACATCGGGGGTGAAGGCGAGTTCATAGGTTCCGGCGCGCAGGATGGCGCGGAGAATGGCCTCGACGCGTTTCAGCGGCCAGGCATCCGACAGGATGCGGTCTGCCGCCCGGTCCAGCGCGATCTGGTGTTCGATGACGCCGTTGACGATGGCGCGGAACAGGCCACGCTCGGCCGGCTTGTAGACCTCGCCTTCGATCTCCTGCCCGATCCAGAAGCGCTCGAACTCCGAGAAGACATCGAGCACGCCCTTGCCGGTCAGGTCCATCTGATAGAGGCCCTGCACTGCGGAAAGACGGGCGGAGGACCGCTTCTCGCCGCGTGAAAACTGACCGCCCCGGTTCACGACCGGCCTCCCTTGTGCTTCAGCGCCAGCAGGGCCAGCGCGGCGCGCGCAGCATCGCCCCCCTTGTCGCCGCCATCGAGACGAGCGCGGGCCAGCGCCTGTTCGTCGTTCTCCACGGTGAGAATGCCGTTGCCGAACGGCAGGCGGCGGGTCACTGCAAGATCGATGAGCGCACGGTTTGAATCGTTGGAGACGATTTCAAAATGATAGGTCTCGCCCCGCACGATACAGCCCAGCGCGACTGCGCCGGCATAGGGGCGGCCTTCCGCCTCGGCGGCATCGAGCGCGATGGCCAGCGCGATGGGGAGTTCGAGTGCGCCGGGCATGGTGATGACCTCGACCGTTCCGCCTGCCGCCTCAAAGGCCGCACGGGCGCCGGCGATCAGCATATCGTTGATGTCCGTATAAAAGCGCCCCTCGACAATGAGGAAGCGCGCGCCATCAAAACGCAACGGTGTGGCAGTGTCGCGGCGGGGCGCGGCCATGGGGTACTCTCCGTTTGAACAAGCCCGCCCGTGGATCACAGGCGCGCGCGCCTGTCCAGTGGCAAGTGCGGAATAGCCGCCATGCAGAGGCCGATCAGACGACAATCCCGGGTAAATCGCCACCGGGCTGCGTCTCGGCCAGCGCCTGGAGATTGGCCAGCCCCTGCTCGAACTGGCCGCCCACCAGGCGGTCCATATCCATGAACATGTGCATGACGCGAGCGAGGATCGGCACCGGGCCCGTCATGGTCCAGGTCACGCGGGTGGCCTCCCCTTTTGGCACCAGCGCAAACACGACCCTGTTGCTGGCGGCAAAGGGACGCAGGAAATCAAGGTCGAGGCGCACTTCACTGACGGGCTGGAGGCCGGCAATCGTGAGCTTTCCGGCTCCGACATTGCCGTTGCCATCCCAGGCGTAGCTACCACCCACACCAGCCGTCGGCTCGACAAGCGTTTTCTTCATGCCGGTGTCGAGTTTGGACCAGGGCGACCAGGTATCGAAATTCGCGAGATCCGAGATGATCGCATAGAGGCGCTGCTGGTCGGTCGCGATGACCGCCGAACGGGTGACAGTGAACTGATCGGGACGAAACGCCGCAACAATGAAAACCATCGCGACAAGTGCCGCTGCAAACAGCGCAAAAGTCAATGCCATCGCCTACACACCGCCTATGCCGCGCGCTGCTCTCCGGCAGCCTTCCAGACGAAGAAAAGATACATCAGCGCGGAGCCGACGGCAACGAAAGCGTCGGCCACCGGCACGCCCAGTTCGGGGACCAGAAAGACAATCATCGTCTCGATGAAGAGCACAACCAGCCACACCGCCGCGCCCCAGGATGACGTGAGCCACATGCCCACCGCCGCCACCAGATCGAGCACGGCAAGCCCCATGATGATTCCCTGTCGCGACAGGCGAAGATCGGGGAAATCCGCGCCCCCCAGTCCGATGATGTAGGCCCAGTGCAACAGGCCACGCATCAGCCAGAACACCGCCGCAAGCCGCATGAACCACACCAGCATGGTCAGCCAGCGCACGCCCGTCGGCTCCCGCACCGCGCCAATCGGCGCGTCGCCGGGATAGGCATCCTGTATCGAGCCGCCGTGGCCGGTGTTGGTTGCATCCGTCAAGAAGCAAACTCCAGATCATTCGCCATGGGAGCGAAATAGCGCGTGATGTCGGCGGGGTCTACCGCTTCGATGCTGGCCGGCTGCCATTGCGGCTTCTGGTCCTTGTCGATGATGACCGAGCGGACACCTTCATAAAAGTCCGTTCCGTCAAGAATTCGCGTCACGATGCGCATCTCGGTCGTCATGCAGGCTTCAAACGACAACGCGGGCCCGCGTTTCATCTGTTCCAGCGCGATTGCCATGCTGGTGGGGGATTTGGACCGCATCATGGCCAGCGTCGCAAGCGCGAAATCGCCGCCGTCGCGCTCAAGCGCCGCCATGATCGCCGGCACACTCCCGCCGGCGAAAATCCGGGCGATGGCATCGCGATGGGTGAGGATCGGTGCGCTGTCCACCGGGGCGGCATGGGCCTTCAGCGTTGCTTCAATGTCGCCGCCCGTCACCAGGGCATCCACCACCATCTCGAAGCGGGCGCTCGGTACGGCATGGGTGGCGATGCCGAGGGTCATGGCATCGCCCCGGTTGATGCGTCCGCCCGTGAGCGCAAGGTAGCGCCCGGCCTCGAACGGCAGGCGCGGCAGCACGAAGGTTCCGCCAACATCGGGAAAAAAGCCGATGCCGACTTCCGGCATCGCGAAACTGAAGCGATCACCCGCGACACGATGGCTGCCATGGACCGAAATGCCGAAGCCGCCGCCCATCACGATGCCGTCGAGCAGCGCGACATAGGGTTTTGGATAGCGCTTGATCGTGCGGTTCATGATGTATTCGTCGCGGAAGAAGGCGAGCGCCTCCCCATGCTTGCCGGCCTTGCCGAGATCATGCACCGCGCGAATGTCCCCCCCTGCGCAGAAGGCCTTTTCCCCGGCGCCGCGGATGATGACACGCGTGACGGCGGCATCCTCGACCCAGCGATTCAAGGCGGCCAGAACCTCGCGTACGATACCGTGTGTCAGCGCATTCAGCGCTCTCGGTCGGTTGAGCGTGATCAGCCCGGCCTGGCCCCGCTGTTCGATGATGACCTCAGGTTCGGTAGTCATATGCGCCCCCCTTGATGGCATTCGGGTCTAACCTGTGGTCGTTCCCCGCGCAATCGGCCTGATTGTTGCCACCGATGCCCTTTTCGCAGGGCGGGACTCCGGCTAGAGAAGGGATGATCCTTTACTGCTTCTGATCGGAGGCAGCGGGATTCCTGCAATTTCGTGCACGCTGCGGCCACCCCGTTTCATGGCCGGGCGTGCCTGATGGACTGCCGAGACATGAACACCATGCAGCGCCTGCGGACCGCAAGCCTTGATCTGACCCGGCGCCCGCGCCGCAACCGCAAGGCGGACTGGACGCGCCGGCTGGTGCGCGAAAACCGGCTCAGTGTCGATGATCTCATCTGGCCGATCTTCATCGTCGCCGGTGAAGGGCAGCGCCAGTCGATCAGTGCCATGCCGGGGGTGTTCCGCCATTCGCTCGACCTTGCCGTGGAAGAGGCCAGGCGCGCCGCCGGCCTCGGCATTCCGGCCATTGCGCTTTTCCCCTATACCGACCCCAAGCTGCGCGATGAAAAGGGCAGCGAGGCGCTGAACCCGCAGAACCTTGTCTGTTCGGCCTGCCGAGCCATCAAGGCGCAGGTTCCAAACCTCGGCATCATCACGGATGTGGCGCTCGACCCCTATACCTCGCACGGGCATGACGGGGTGATCCGCGACGGCGAAATCCTCAACGACGAGACGGTCGAGATTCTCTGCAAGCAGGCGGTGACG